>NZ_DKHD01000003.1:361-105361 GCF_002453565.1 Pseudomonas sp. UBA6753
ACTGGTCATTTTCCTTTATCCATTTTTCTCAATACTGCGATAGGAATTACTGGGGCCGCAACAGTAGGAACCGCCATTGCAGGAGCCTTGGTAAAAGACCCCAAAAGCCGACATATTCTATATATAACAGCAGGAGTTCTTGGTTTCGCCACCTTAACTCTAATGACAGGCGCGTACGTAAAGTCCCAACTCAAATCATCTAATCTGCAAAAAGAAAATCGAAGCCTAAACGGCAAAATTTATGCCCTACGACAAACCGTTCAGGACCAACACCGGACCATTATTCACCAAAACGGCACCATTTATGACCTACGAAACACCATTAATCCCCCACAAGGTGCTGCATCCTCTAACAGCGTTTCCCATGCACCTGCCGTTCCAACGCAGCCTCAACCCTCGTCAGGTGTTGACTTAAGTGTCCGTTATGATGCCAATATAGGTAAAGTTGTAACGCGAATTTTCACTCCCCATACCCAGCATAACGCAGGATCACCTCCTTCAAGTTACAGTGAAGCTGACCCATCCCAAAATATAAGTAGATTCCGGCAGCAAACCTTTGGCTTATAAAAAAACTTACATAGAAGATCCTCTTCGAGTTCAAACCCGCTCCCACAGGGGCATGTGCAAGCCATGAAGGCTGCACGGATACTTGTGGGGGCGGGTTTACCCGCGAAAGGGCCGGTACAGGTCAGAGCTGAACTGAAGCCTTGTTCAGTCCCAGCTCGATGTCATCGATCAGTGCTTTGGCAAAGCCACTGAGAATTCTCGCGGCACTACCAGCCAGCCGGCCATTTTCCATCTCGGCTTCAGTCGTCAGGTGATTGATGCACCCGAGCATTACGGAGAGTTCGGAGAAGGCATGGTTGAAGGGGATATTGGCCTGGACGCGGAAAAGGTCCATGCAGGTTTCTTTACCGACGGTGCTGCTGTTTTTTGGGTGATTTGGAACGTGCGTTGTCATGGTCGGAATCCAATGTCGTTTATGGAACCGCCAGTTCATCTTTCTCACGGATAAGGGGTGGCAGCCGTACGCGGGGTGAGAAAACCGAGGACATTGAACCCGGCCAGGCCGAGGCCTGCCCACGCAAGGCCGCCATGACAGGAAGCCTGTTCAACATCGAGCGGGTTTCTCACACCCGGTCACCTTGATTGGCGACTCGACGACGTTATCCCTGGGGCATTTCCCCTACAACAGAGCAGCTTCGACACGGCTCGTAGGATAATTCCCAAGCCGATCCAACTGAAGCCTTTGGTTTGAGTTGATGAAAAGTCGTACGCCTTCAGGGCCTCTTCGCGGGCATGCCCGCTCCCACAGGAATGTCGCCAGCCCCAAGCCAGCGCTGTACCTGTGGGAGCGGGCGCGCCCGCGAAGAGGCCGGCACAGCAATGCACAAGCTTCTGCCATATTCAGAAACCATCAGCCACCCGGTAATCCCCGCTTCAGCCACTACCTTTCAAAAGGAGATTCAATTTCAAGGAAGATCACAATGCCACTAGCTGAATCCCACCGACTGCGTCGTGGGCGCTACTCCGAGCCAGGCAGGCTCTACCTGCTGACCACCATCACGCACCAACGAAAACCACTGTTCCATGACTTCGACAATGCTCGCCTGGTGGTCAAACACCTGCGGGTTTCAAATGACATTCAGGATTGCCATTCCCTGGCCTGGGTAGTGATGCCGGACCACCTGCATTGGCTGGTCGAGCTGAAGGAAGTGGCAATGGGAACGTTGATGCGCAAGTTCAAATCACGCACAGCCATTGCGTTACGCAAGGCAGGTGTCAGGCACAAACCGATCTGGCAACCCGGTTACCATGACCATGCGCTGCGGCGGGAAGAGTGTGTGGTGCATGTAGCCCGGTACATTGTTGCCAATCCCTTGAGGGCAGGATTGGTCAGGAGTGTCAGGGACTATCCACACTGGGATGCGGTATGGCTTTGAGTCGGCGTTGGGGCCTTCGCGGGCTTGCCCGCTCCCACAGGGATTCCCACATGCCTGAAGGTTTTGGTGCCCCTGTCCCACAGGGCTCACCACTAACCTGAAAGCTGTGATGTCCCTGTGGGAGCGGGCGTGCCCGCGAAAAGGCCGGGTCAGGCCGACGCCGCAACCTGCGCCGGGCGCTTGGCCTGTGGCTGCGAAGCATTGGCCGCAGCACCCTCTTCGATCGCCTGCTGTATCGCCTTGCGACGGCGCTCTTCGGCCTGGCGGCTGAAGTACCAGACGAAGAAGGTCACCAGCGACACCGACAGCAGGATCAGGCTTGCCACGGCGTTGATCTCCGGCTTCACGCCCAGGCGCACCGCCGAGAACACTTCCATCGGCAAGGTGGTTGAACCCGGGCCGGAGACGAAGCTGGCCAGTACCAGGTCATCCAGCGACAGGGCGAACGACATCATGCCGCCCGCCGCCAACGACGGCGCGATCATCGGGATGGTGATCAGGAAGAACACCTTCCACGGCTTGGCGCCCAGGTCCATCGCCGCTTCCTCGATCGAAAGGTCCAGCTCACGCAGGCGTGCCGACACCACCACCGCCACATACGCCGCACAGAACGTGGTATGGGCGATCCAGATGGTGACGATGCCGCGCTCCTGCGGCCAGCCAATCATCTGCGCCATGGCCACGAACAGCAGCAACAGCGACAGGCCGGTAATCACCTCGGGCATTACCAACGGCGCGGTGACCAGGCCACCGAACAGCGTACGGCCCTTGAAGCGGGTAACCCGGGTCAGCACGAACGCCGCCAAGGTACCCAGCGCCACGGCTGCCACCGCCGTGTAGCAGGCGATTTCCAGCGAACGCATCACCGAACCCATCAACTGGGTGTTGTCGAGCAGGCCGACGTACCACTTCACCGACCAGCCACCCCATACCGTCACCAGCTTGGAGGCGTTGAACGAGTAGATCACCAGGATCAGCATCGGCAGGTAGATGAACAGCAAACCGAGCACCAGCATCAGCTTGGAGAAACTGAAGCGCTTCATGCCCTGCCCTCCATTTCTTTGGCCTGGCTGCGGTTGAACAGCAGGATCGGCACGATCAGGATCGCCAGCATCACTACCGCCAGCGCGGAGGCCACCGGCCAGTCACGGTTGTTGAAGAACTCTTGCCACAGCACCTTGCCGATCATCAGGGTTTCCGGGCCGCCAAGCAGTTCAGGGATCACGAACTCGCCCACCACCGGGATGAACACCAGCATGCAGCCGGCGATGATGCCGTTCTTCGACAGTGGCACGGTGATCTTCCAGAAGCTGTTGAAGGTGCTCGAACCCAGGTCCGAAGCGGCCTCGAGCAGGCTCGGGTCGTGCTTCACCAGGTTGGCGAACAGCGGTAGGATCATGAACGGCAGGTACGAATAGACCACGCCGATGTATACCGCCAGGTTGGTGTTGAGGATCTGCAGCGGCTGGTCGATCAACCCGGTCCACAGCAGGAAGCCGTTGAGCAGGCCGTTGTTGCTGAGAATGCCCATCCAGGCATAGACGCGGATCAGGATCGCGGTCCAGGTGGGCATCATGATCAGCAACAGCAAGACCGTCTGGGTTTCCTTCTTGGCGTTGGCAATCGCATAGGCCATCGGGTAGCCGATCAGCAGACACAGCAGGGTGCTGAAGAAGGCCATCTTCAGCGAGCCCAGGTAGGCCGAGATATACAGCTCATCCTCGGTCAACAGGCCATAGTTGGCCAGGTTGAGCACCAGCTGCAGCTTGTCTTCGACGTAGCTGTAGATCTCGGTATACGGCGGGATCGCCACGTCGGCTTCGGCGAAGCTGATCTTCAACACGATGAAGAACGGCAGCATGAAGAACAGGAACAGCCAGATGAACGGCACGCCGATCACCAGGTGCCGCCCCTCCGGGGTAATACGCTGGAAGGCTCGCTTGAGCTTGCGCAGTTTCATGACCGCAGTACCACGCCGCTGTCGTCTTCCCACCACACGTACACTTCATCGCCCCAGGTCGGGCGGGTGCCCTGGCGCTCGGCGTTGGCGACGAACGACTGGACGACCTTGCCGCTCGGCAACTCGACGTAGAACACCGAGTGGCCACCCAGGTAGGCAATGTCGTGAACCTTGCCGCGCGACCAGTTGTGCTCGCAGGTCGGTTGCTGGGTGGTGACCAGCATCTTTTCCGGGCGCAACGCATAGGTGATGTGCTTGTCTTCCACCGAAGTGGTGATGCCGTGGCCGACATAGATCTTGCGCTCCAGCTCCGGGCTGGCAATGATCGCGTGGCCTTCGGCGTCGTCGACCACTTCACCTTCGAACAGGTTGACGTTGCCGATGAACTCGCACACCAGGCGGCTGGTAGGCGTCTCGTAGATGTCCACCGGCGAACCGATCTGGGCGATCCAGCCCAGGTGCATGATGGCGATGCGCTGGGCCATGGTCATGGCCTCTTCCTGGTCGTGGGTCACCATCACGCAGGTCACGCCCACGCGCTCGATGATCTCCACCAGCTCCAGCTGCATCTGCGAACGCAGTTTCTTGTCCAGTGCACCCATCGGCTCATCGAGCAGCAGCAGCTTGGGGCGCTTGGCCAGCGAGCGGGCCAGGGCCACGCGCTGGCGCTGGCCGCCGGACAGCTGGTGCGGCTTGCGCTTGGCGTACTGGGTCATGTGCACCAGCTTGAGCATCTCGGCCACGCGGGCGTCGATCTCGGCCTTGGGCATCTTGTCCTGCTGCAGGCCGAAGGCGATGTTCTGCGCCACGGTCATGTGCGGGAACAGCGCGTAGGACTGGAACATCATGTTGATCGGCCGCTCGTAGGGCGGCATGTCGGTAATGTCGACGCCATCGAGGAAGATCCGCCCTTCGGTCGGGCGTTCGAAGCCGGCCAGCATGCGCAGCAAGGTGGACTTGCCGGAACCGGAGCCACCCAGCAGGGCGAAGATCTCGCCCTTGCGGATTTCCAGGGACACATCGTCCACGGCTACCGTTTCGTCGAACTTTTTCGTGACCCGGTCGATCTTGACCAGCACCTGCTTGGGTTGCTGGCCACCCTCGAGGGCTTTTTTATAGGCACCGGAGGCAACTGCCATGAGTGAAACTCCCAACAAGATTTTTGTGCCCGCGAGCCCTGTTCTACAGGTGCCGCCACGGGCCTGGATTTTTACTTGCCCGACTTGACCTTGGTCCAGCTACGGGTCATCAGCCGTTGCACCTTGGGTGGCAACTCTGAGTTCACGAACATCTTGTCCAGCACTTCCTGCGGTGGGTAAACCGCGGCGTCAGTCCTCACGGCCTGGTCCATCAGGTCGCCAGCCTTGGGGTTCGGGTTGGCGTAACCGACGTAATCACTGACCTGGGCGATAACCTCAGGCTTCAGCAAATAGTTGATGAAGGCATGCGCCTCTTTGACGTTTTTGGCGTCCTTGGGGATCGCCAGCACGTCGAACCAGAGGTTGCCGCCTTCCTTGGGAATGGCGTAGGCCAGGTTCACGCCCTTCTTCGCTTCTTCGGCGCGGGCCTTGGCCTGGAACACATCACCCGAGAAACCTGCCGCGACGCAGATGTCGCCGTTGGCCAGGTCGGTGATGTACTTGGACGAGTGGAAGTAGGTCACGTACGGGCGTACCGCCAGCAGTTTCTTCTCGGCGGCCTGGTAGTCCTTGGCATTGGTGCTGTTGGGGTCCAGCCCCATGTAGTTGAGCACCGCCGGCAGCATTTCGTCCGCCGAGTCGAGGAAGGCCACGCCGCACTTGGCGAGCTTCTTCATGTTCTCGGGCTCGAACAGCACTGCCCAGGAGTCGATGGTGTCCACGCCCAGCGCGGCCTTCACCTTGTCGACGTTGTAACCGATGCCGTTGGTGCCCCACAGGTAAGGCACGGCGTACTGGTTGCCCGGGTCGTTCCTTTCCAGGCGTTTCATCAACGCCGGGTCCAGGTTGGAGTAATTGGGCAGCAGGCTCTTGTCGAGCTTCTGGAACGCGCCCGCCTTGATCTGCTTGCCGAGGAAATGGTTGGATGGCACTACCACGTCATAGCCGGTGTTGCCGGCCAGCAGCTTGCCTTCCAGGGTTTCGTTGGAATCGAACACGTCTTGCACGGGCTTGATGCCCGTGGCTTTCTCGAAGTCCGCGAGTGTGGTCGGGCCGACGTAGTCGGACCAGTTGTAGAAGTGCACCGTAGGCGCCGCTTGGACGCTGCATGCCAGCGTCAGGCCCGCTCCAGCCATCAAGGCCTTGCGGAATACAGAAATGGACAAGTGGGTGGTCCTCACAATCAGTGCCTGGGTAGCGACAATGCTGCCGCACACGCAAAACCGGCGCGCAACTTACCTTCGCAGCTTCGATGCCGCAATCATCAATTGCCTTTCACTGGCTCTGGGCCGGGATTCCCCGGCCCAGAGGTACCGCATCGGGCTTATTTGCCCGACTTGATCTTGGTCCAGCTGCGGGTGATCACACGCTGGGCAGACGCTTCAGGCGCAGCGATCGCGTACAGCTGCTTCTTCACTTCAGCTGGCGGATAGATGCTCGGATCGCTGGTGATTTCCTTGTCCACGAACTGGGTGGCGGCAGCGTTGCCGTTCGGGAAGCGCACGGCGTTGGTGATCTCGGCCATGATTTCCGGCTGCATCAGGAAGTTCATGAACTGGTAGGCAGCGTCTTTATGCTCGGCATCCTTGGGGATGGCGACCATGTCGTAGAAGGTACCGGCACCTTCCTTCGGAATGACGTAGTCCACCTTGACCTTGTCACCGGCTTCGTGGGCACGGGCCTTGGACTGCTCCAGGTCACCCGAGTAACCGACGGCTACGCAGATGTTGCCGTTGGCCATGTCGCCGATGTACTTGGACGAGTGGAAGTAGGTGATCGAAGGACGGATCTTGAGGAACAGGTCCTCGGCGGCCTTCAGGTCTTCCTTCTTGGTGCTGTTGCTCGGCAGGCCCAGGTAGTGCAGCGCAGCCGGCAGCATTTCGGTCGGGGCATCCAGGAAGCTCACGCCGCAGCTCTTGAGCTTGGCGATGTTCTCAGGCTTGAACACCACGTCCCACGAGTCGATCTTGTCCACGCCCAGCGCGGCCTTGACCTTCTCCGGGTTGTAGCCGATGCCGATCGAGCCCCACATGTACGGGAAGGCGTGCTTGTTGTCCTTGTCGCTGGCATCGCCAACGGCCTTGAGCAGGTCAGGGTCGAGGTTCTTCCAGTTCGGCAGCTTGGAGCGGTCCAGTTCCTCGTACACGCCAGCCTTGATCTGCTTGGCCAGGAAGTTGTTCGAAGGCACGACGATGTCATAGCCCGACTTGCCTGCCAGCAGCTTGGCTTCGAGGGTTTCGTTGCTGTCGAAGACGTCGTACTTGACCTTGATGCCCGACTGCTTCTCGAACTTGGCGATGGTGTCCGGAGCGATGTAGTCCGACCAGTTGTAGACGTTCAACACCTTGTCTTCAGCCTGAACAGCGGTAGCCATGGCACCCATCAGGGCGGCGGCCAGCAACGTCTTGCCCATTTTATTCATGCGTAATGCTCCAGAATTTTTTATTTAGCCATCTGTTCAGCAGCCAGGACCTACGGTGCAGAGCGCGCGGCGACTGAAACAGTCGCTAGTCTGGCAAGTTACAAGGCCCTGTATCAAGGAAAGCAGGGCCTAGTAACGACTTAATGCCACATCGCTAGCCTAGCAGGTGCTCAGTTGATCGCCTCAAGGGTCAAATCGAGGCATTTGCGTGCCTTTTCCACCAGTTCGTCGATCTCTGCATGGCTGATCACCAGCGGCGGCGCAATGATCATGGTGTCACCCACCGCGCGCATGATCAGGCCGTTTTCGAAGCAGAAGGTGCGGCAGATCATGCCCACGCCCTTGCCCTCGTAACGGCTGCGGGTGGCCTTGTCCTTGACCAGCTCGATCGCGCCGAGCAGGCCCAGGCCGCGTACCTCGCCCACCAGAGGGTGGTCCTGCAGTTCACGCAAACGCTTTTGCAAATACGGTGCCGCTTCGCTGCGCGCCTTCTCGACGATTTTCTCGTCACGCAGGATGCGCAGGTTTTCCAGGCCCACGGCGGCCGCTACCGGGTGGCCGGAGTAGGTGAAGCCGTGGTTGAAGTCGCCGCCTTCGCTGAGTACCTGGGCCACGGTGTCACGCACGATCACACCGCCCATGGGGATGTAACCGGAAGTCAGGCCCTTGGCGATGGTCATCAGGTCGGGCTTGAGGTCGTAGTAGTCGGAGCCGAACCACTCGCCGGTACGGCCGAAACCGCAGATCACTTCGTCGGCGACGAACAGGATGTCGTACCTGGCGAGGATCTCTTTTACCTTCGGCCAGTAGGTTTCCGGCGGGATGATCACGCCGCCGGCGCCCTGGATCGGCTCGGCGATGAAGGCGGCGACATTGTCTTCGCCGACTTCGAGGATTTTCTTCTCCAATTGCTCGGCCGCCCACACCCCGAACTCATCCGGGGTCATGTCGCCGCCTTCGCCGAACCAGTAAGGCTGCGGGATATGCACGATGCCCGGGATCGGCAGGCCGCCCTGCTCGTGCATGCCGCTCATGCCGCCCAGGCTGGCACCAGCCACGGTGGAGCCGTGGTAGCCGTTGATGCGGCCGATGATGGTCTGCTTCTGTGGCTTGCCTTTCAGCGCCCAGTAATGGCGGACCATGCGCAGCACGGTGTCGTTGCCTTCGGAGCCGGAGCCGGTGAAGAACACATGGGTCATGCCTTGCGGCGCGACATCGGTGATTGCCTTGGCCAGTTCCAGCGCAGGCGGGTGGGCAGTCTGGAAGAACAGGTTGTAGTACGGCAGCTCGCGCATCTGCTTTTCTGCCGCCTGAACCAGTTCTTCACGGCCATAACCCACTGCCACGCACCACAGGCCAGCCATGCCGTCGAGGATCTTGTGCCCCTCGCTATCCCACAAATGCACACCCTGGGCCTTGGTGATGATGCGCGGCCCCTTCTCCTTCAGCTGCTTGTAGTCGCTGAAGGGCGCGAGGTGATGCTCCCCGCTCAGGGTTTGCCATTCACGGGTTTGCGGGTTGTTGACGCTCATGTGCTTCTCCGTTGTTCGACAGCCGCGTCCTGCGGCACCAAGTTGATCAGACAGCAAACAGCAGGAACTCACGCTCCCAGGAACTGATGACTCGCTTGAAGTTCTCGTGCTCGGCGCGCTTGGTGGCGACGTAGCCGGTGATGAACTTCTTGCCCAGGTACTGCACCAGTGCACGGCTGTTTTCCATGCGTTCCAGGGCATCTTCGATGGTCAGTGGCAGGCGCAGGTTGCGGCGTTCGTAGCCACGGCCCTGCACCGGCGCGCTGGCGTCGATGCCTTCGACCATGCCGATGTAGCCACACAGCAGGCTGGCGGCGATGGCCAGGTAAGGGTTGGCGTCGGCGCCTGGCAGGCGGTTCTCGACCCGGCGGCTTTGCGGGCCGGCGTCCGGCACGCGCAGGCCGACGGTACGGTTTTCCTCGCCCCACTCCACGTTCACCGGCGCCGAGGTGTCGGGCAGGAAGCGACGGAACGAGTTGACGTTGGGGGCGAACAGCGGCAACGCCTCGGGGATGAACTTCTGCAGGCCACCGATGTGGTGCAGGAACAGTTCGCTCATGCTGCCGTCGTCGTTGCTGAAGATGTTCTTGCCGGTGGCCACGTCGACCACGCTCTGGTGCAGGTGCATGGCACTGCCTGGCTCGCCGGTCATGGGCTTGGCCATGAAGGTGGCGGCCACATTGTGCTTGAGCGCGGCCTCGCGCATGGTGCGCTTGAACACCAGGATCTGGTCGGCCAGGTGCAGGGCGTTGCCATGACGGAAGTTGATCTCCATCTGCGCCGTGCCGTCTTCATGGATCAGCGTGTCGAGGTCCAGCTGCTGCAGTTCGCACCAGTCGTAGACGTCTTCGAACAGCGGGTCGAATTCGTTGGCAGCTTCGATCGAGAACGACTGGCGGCCGGTTTCCGGGCGGCCCGAACGGCCTACCGGGGGCTGCAGCGGAAAGTCCGGGTCTTCGCTGCGCTTGGTCAGGTAGAACTCCATCTCCGGCGCGACGATCGGCTGCCAGCCCTTGTCGGCGTAGAGCTTGAGGACTTTCTTCAGCACGTTGCGCGGCGACAGTTCGACCGGGTTGCCCTTCTTGTCGTAAGTGTCGTGGATCACCTGGGCGGTCGGCTCGATGGCCCATGGCACCAGGAACACGGCGTTCTCGTCGGGGCGGCAGATCATGTCGATGTCTGCCGGGTCCAGCAGTTCGTAATAGATGTCGTCGTCGACGTAGTCGCCGGTCACGGTCTGCAGCAGCACGCTCTCGGGCAGGCGCATGCCTTTTTCGGCGATGAACTTGTTGGTAGGCGAAATCTTGCCGCGCGTGATGCCGGTCAGGTCACTGATCATGCATTCGACTTCGGTGATCTTGTGCTCTTTCAACCAATCGGTGAGCTGGTCGAGGTTGTTACTCATAAATACCTCAGGAGGTAAGGTGGTCCGCGCACTGATTCTGGATGGAGTACATTGCTAAAGCAAAAACCCCCGCGCAGAGCCACAGTGGATACACTGAAAACAGGTGCGTCCGTAATGAGTTCGAAGGGCAGGAAGACGAAACGAAGGGCGGCAAGCCGCTACGAGGGCAGGTCCGGGAGCGCCAAACGTCAATTATTGCGGCCAGGGCGGCCACGCCATTGACGAAGCTTGCAAAAATGACGGATGTACCCGATGGCACTGCGCAGGCAGTGCTTTCAGGTCTCGGCAAGCGGACCATGTGACCCTCGTATTATTGTGTTCTGGGTTGAGGCCGAGCTTAGCCTTGTTCATTTTTTTACACAACACCTCCGTAAAAAATAAAACACGGTTGGTCGGAGATAGCCCTTTGCGCGGGAAATAGCGGATAATGGTTTGCCCCGAGATGCAGCAAATCTGCCGTCGATGTGCCATTTCAGGGCATCATGGGGTTGGCTTGACATCAGTTTGTCTTTTCGATTGACTGGTCTTGCAAGCCCCCCTTGATTGATATTTTTAACAACAAAGGTGTTGCATCATGTCGGTACCCCCGCGTGCCGTTCAGCTTAACGAAGCGAACGCGTTCCTTAAGGAACATCCTGAGGTTCTCTACGTTGACCTTCTGATTGCAGATATGAATGGTGTGGTGCGTGGCAAGCGCATAGAGCGCACCAGCCTCCACAAGGTTTACGAGAAAGGCATCAACCTGCCTGCCTCCCTCTTCGCCCTGGACATCAACGGTTCCACCGTTGAAAGCACCGGGCTGGGCCTGGACATCGGCGATGCTGACCGCATCTGCTACCCGATCCCCGGCACCCTCTCCAACGAACCCTGGCAGAAGCGCCCGACCGCCCAGCTGCTGATGACCATGCACGAGCTCGAAGGTGAGCCGTTTTTTGCCGACCCGCGTGAAGTGCTGCGCCAGGTGGTCGACAAGTTCACCGAGATGGGCCTGACCATCTGCGCCGCGTTCGAGCTGGAGTTCTACCTGATCGACCAGGAGAACGTGAACGGCCGCCCGCAGCCGCCACGCTCGCCAATTTCGGGCAAGCGCCCGCAGTCGACCCAGGTGTACCTGATCGACGACCTCGACGAATATGCCGACTGCCTGCAGGACATCCTGGAAGGCGCGAAGGAGCAAGGCATCCCGGCCGACGCCATCGTCAAGGAAAGCGCCCCGGCGCAGTTCGAAGTCAACCTGCACCACGTGGCCGACCCGCTCAAGGCCTGCGACTACGCGGTACTGCTCAAGCGGTTGATCAAGAACATCGCCTACGACCATGAAATGGACACCACCTTCATGGCCAAGCCCTACCCGGGCCAGGCAGGCAACGGCCTGCATGTACACATTTCCGTGCTGGACAAAGATGGCAACAACATCTTCACCAGCGAGGATCCCGAGCAGAACGCCGCGCTACGTCACGCTGTCGGCGGTGTGCTCGAGACCCTGCCCGCGTCCATGGCGTTCCTTTGCCCGAACGTCAACTCGTACCGCCGCTTCGGCGCGCAGTTCTATGTGCCGAACGCGCCAAGCTGGGGCCTGGACAACCGCACCGTGGCCCTGCGCGTGCCGACCGGTTCGCCGGACGCCGTGCGCATCGAGCACCGCGTGGCCGGTGCCGACGCCAACCCGTACCTGATGATGGCCGCCGTACTGGCCGGCGTGCACCATGGCCTGACCAACAAGGTCGAGCCGGGTGAGCCGATCGAAGGCAACTCGTACGAGCAGCTGGAGCAGAGCCTGCCGAACAACCTGCGCGATGCCCTGCGCGAGCTGGACGACAGCGAGATCCTGAACAAGTACATCGATCCGAAGTACATCGACATCTTCGTCGCGTGCAAGGAGAGCGAGCTGGAGGAGTTCGAGCACTCGATCTCCGACCTCGAGTACAACTGGTACCTGCATACCGTGTAAACAAGAACGCCGCCCACAAGGGCGGCGTTTTTGTTCGAGATCGGTGTCGCCTGCTTCGCGGGCTTGCCCGCTCCCACAGGGTACTCACAAGGTCTGAAGCCTGCGGTGTACCTGTAGGAGCGGGCGAGCCCGCGAAGAGGCCGGTACAGGCTTACAGAGGCTTCTCGAATATTTTCGAATTGCGCTGGTAGTTGTACAGCGAAGCCCGCGCCGCTGGCAGGCGCTCGACCCCGCTCGGCGCAAACCCGCGTTCGCGGAACCAGTGCGCGGTACGCGTCGTCAGCACGAACAGGGTGTTCAGCCCCAACTGCCGCGCCCGGCTTTCGATCCGCTCCAGCAGCTCGTCGCCACGCCCGCCATGGCGGTACTCCGGGTTCACCGCCAGGCACGCCAGTTCGCCGGCGTCGGAGTCGGCAATCGGGTACAACGCCGCACAGGCGATGATCATGCCCTCGCGCTCGACCACGCTGAACTGCTCGATCTCCCGCTCCAGCACCTCACGCGAACGGCGCACCAGGATGCCCTGCTCTTCCAGCGGGCTGATCAGTTCCAGCAAACCGCCCACGTCCTCGATGGTCGCCTCGCGCACCACTTCGAACTGCTCCTGCGACACCAGCGTGCCGCCACCGCCACGGGTGAACAGCTCGGTCAGCAAGGCGCCGTCCTCGGCATAGCTGACGATATGGCTGCGCGCCACGCCGCCTTTGCAGGCTTCGGCCGCGGCATCCAGCAATTCGCCCTGGTAATCGCTGCCCAGGCGCTGCAGATGCGGGGCAACCTGCTGCGGGCGCAGCTCACGCACCAGCTTGCCATCGGCATCCAGCAGGCCCGGCTCGGCACCGAACAGCAGCAGCTTGTCGGCCCCCAGTTCGATGGCGGCGCGGGTGGCCACGT
The DNA here is from genome assembly GCF_002453565.1 of Pseudomonas sp. UBA6753. Lineage (NCBI taxonomy): Bacteria > Pseudomonadati > Pseudomonadota > Gammaproteobacteria > Pseudomonadales > Pseudomonadaceae > Pseudomonas > Pseudomonas sp. UBA6753. The sequence continues at coordinate 13,608 of NZ_DKHD01000003.1, forward strand.
CTTCGCAGGCCAGGTTGAAGATTTCACCCGTGGGCGAGTAGCCCAGCGGCGACAACAGCACGATGGAGCGCTCGTCGAGCAGGCGGCTGATGCCCTTGCGGTCGACCCGGCGCACTTCGCCGGTGTGGTGGTAGTCCACGCCTTCGAGCACGCCTATCGGCCGCGCCGTAACCAGGTTGCCGGACGCCACGCGCAGGCGCGAGCCCTGCATCGGCGAAGCGGCGATGTCCATCGACAGGCGTGCTTCGATGGCCAGGCGCAAGGCGCCGACGGCATCGATCACGCAATCCAGGGTGGCGGCATCGGTGATGCGCAGGCCACGGTGGTAGTGCGGGGTCAGGCCGCGATCAGCCAGGCGGCTTTCGATCTGCGGGCGCGAGCCATGCACCAGCACCAGGCGCACGCCCAGGCTGTGCAGCAGCACCAGGTCGTGGACGATGTTGCCGAAATTAGGGTGTTCCACCCCATCGCCAGGGAGCATGACCACAAAGGTGCAGTCGCGATGGGCATTGATATACGGGGAGGCATGACGCAGCCAGTTGACGTAGTCGGGCATGACAGGGCCTGTGGATAAGTGGACGGAGAACGGCGATACAGGGGGCGTTCAGGATCATCGTCGGAACAGGCTTGCGGTCACGCGCGGTCTCCTCTAGGCAGGAACGAAACAGTTCGGTTGACGTTTAGTCCAGGCAATAGTGCCGGATCAGGTCACGCAATAGACGCACGGTAGGCTCGATTCGTGACATTTCCAGGTATTCGCCGGGCTGGTGAGCACAGGCGATGTCGCCGGGGCCCAGCACGATGGTCTGGCAACCCAGTTGCTGAAGATAAGGCGCTTCGGTGCCGAACGCCACCGCTTCGGCGCGATGGCCGGTCAGGCGCTCCGCCACTTGCACCAGCTCGGCGTCGGCAGCCTGCTCGAATGGCGGCACCTCCGGGAACAGCGGCGCATAGTCGATGCGCACCTCAAAACGCTCTGCCACCGGCACCAGCTTGGAGCGGATGGCTGCGCGCAGTTGCTCCACGTCCATGCCTGGCAGCGGGCGCAGGTCGAATTCCAGGGCGCACTGACCGCAGATACGGTTGGGGTTGTCGCCGCCGTGGATGCAGCCGAAGTTCATGGTCGGGGTCGGTACGGTGAATTGCGGGTTGCGGTAGGTTTGCTGCCATTGCTGGCGCAGGCCCATCAACTCGCCCATCACCGCGTGCATGGCCTCCATGGCGCTGCGGCCAAGGCTTGGGTCCGACGAATGGCCGCTGTGCCCGAGGATGTCGATGCGGTCCATGAGGATGCCCTTGTGCATGCGGATCGGCCGCAGCCCGGTGGGCTCGCCGATCACCGCCGCACGGCCGAGTGGCTGGCCGGCCTCGGCCAGGGCGCGGGCACCGGACATGGAGCTTTCTTCGTCACAGGTAGCGAGGATCAGCAGCGGTTGCTTGAAATCGTGCTCCAGCAGCGGGATGACCGCCTCGATGACCAGGGCGAAGAAGCCCTTCATGTCGCAGCTGCCCAGGCCGACCCAGCGGCCATCGGTTTCGGTCAGCTTCAGCGGGTCGCTGGCCCACAGCTGTTCGTCATAGGGTACGGTGTCGCTGTGCCCCGCAAGCACCAGGCCACCCGGGCCGGTGCCACGGCTGGCCAGCAGGTTGAACTTGCCGGGGCTGACCTGCTGGATGTCGCACTTGAAACCCAGGTCACCCAGCCAGCCGGCCAGCAGGTCGATGACCTGGCGGTTGGACTGGTCCAGCGCAGGCTGGGTGCAACTGACCGAGGGCGCGGCGATCAGGGCGGCGAACTGGTCTTTCAGCGTCGGCAACGGCATGCGCGTACTCCTCGGAAGCGTTGCCCATCATAGCAATGCCGTCCAACCGTGTGGGCTTCTTCGCGGGCTTGCCCGCTCCCACAGGGACTGCACCGCCCTTGAAAGCGATGCTGTACCTGTGGGAGCGGGCAAGCCCGCGAAGAAGGCCACCACGATCCAACAGACGAGAGCCGACTCCTGTAGACTGCTGGGCAACCACGCCCCCTCCTTCGAGCCTGTGATGCACAAAGAAACCGAACTCAAGCTCCGCGCCAGCCGCGAGACCCTTGCCGCCCTGCGCGAGCACCCTCTGCTGAAAAAGCGCAACAAGTCCGGCTGGCAGACCCGCGAACTGCTCAACCAGTACTTCGACACCCCCGAGCGCGAGCTCTCCGCCGCCCGTGTCGCCCTGCGCCTGCGCCGCGATGGCGAGGCCATCATCCAGACCCTCAAGTGCCGCGGCACCAGCGTGGCCGGCCTGTCCGAGCGCAACGAGCACGAATGGCAGCTGGACAAGGTCAAGCTCGACCTGAAGAAGCTCGACGACAGCTGCTGGCCCGCGCAACTGGCCAACCTGGACAAAAAGACCATCAAGCCGCTGTTCACCACCGACTTCAGCCGTGAATACGCCGAAATCGCCTGGGGCCGTGGCAAGAGCAAGGTGGTGATCGAGGCCGCGCTGGACCAGGGGTTCGTGATCGCCGGCAAGCGCAAGGAAGAAATCTGCGAGCTGGAACTGGAACTGCGCGAAGGCGAGCCGCAGGCACTGCTGGAACTGGCCGCCGAGCTGGCCGCCAGCCTGCCGTTGATGCCATGCGACATCAGCAAGGCCGAGCGTGGCTACCGCCTGCTGGAGCCGGACAGCTACGAGCTGGGCCTGCCGCACACCGAGCTGGAAGCCGAAATGGCCGTGGACGACGCCTACGCCGCACTGGCCTGGCAACTGCTGGGCAGCAGCCAGCGCCTGGCCGAGCAATACCGCCACAACGGCCACTGGCGCCTGCTCCAGGACTGGGTCGAGTGCCTGAGCGAGCTGCGTGCCATTACCGCCAGCCTGGGCCAGGCCGCGCCGCGCGCCACCACCCGCGACCTGCGCAGCAGCCTCGACGCCCTGCTCGAAGACTGGCGCCCGCTGGTGCAGGCCGGCAACGAAGACGAAGATATCCGCCGCGCCGCCCCCGAGCAGTTCGCCGAAGAGCTGGAGGACGTGCGCTGGGGCCAGTTCTCGCTGGAAACCTCGCGCTGGCTGCTGGCCCGTGCCTGGACCGTGGAGCGCAAAGGCCGTGGCGAGCGCCAGGGCAAGGCGCAGCTGGCAAGCTGGCTGGCGCACCTGCTGGGCGAAGAAGGCCGAGCGTTGAAACTGCCGCTGTACACCCAGCGTCCGGAAGACCTGGCCGAGCAACTGCCGCGTATCGAACAGCTGCTGGCCTGGCTGCACCATGCCCGTCAGGTGCTGGAAGCGCCGCAGATGGACCGCCTGTATGGCGACCTGAAGAAACTGCATGAGCTGGCTGAACAGCCGATCAGCGATGAAGTGCTGGAAGCGCGTATCGAACAGGCTCGGGCGGTGGATCAGAGCCGCGGCTGGAAGCACCTGCTCAAGGCTTGATACCGCGTAGCCTTCTTCGCGGGCTTGCCCGCTCCCACAGGGAACTGCACAAGGCCTGGGCCTGCACAGCACCTGTGGGAGCGGGCGAGTCGGGGCGCCGAACCGCCGCGAATGGCCTCAGCGCGACAGTGGCAGGCTGGTGGTGGACTTGATCTCCGACAGCGCCACGATCGAGTTCACTTCCTGTATCCCCGGCACGTTCGAAAGTTTCTCGAAGAAGAACCGCTCATAAGCCTCGATATCCGGGGTGACGATGCGCAACAGAAAGTCCACCGACCCCATCAGCACATAACACTCCAGCACCTCCGGAAACCCGCGGATTGCGTCGGTGAACTCGGTGAAGTTGGAGCGTCCGTGGGCGTTCAGTTTCACCTCGGCGAATATCTGCGTGTTCAGGCCGACCTTCTTGCGGTCCAGCAAGGTCACCTGCCCGCGAATCACCCCCTCCTCCTTCAACCGCTGTATACGCCGCCAGCACGGCGATTGCGACAGCCCCACGCGTTCGGCGATCTGCGCACTGGACAGCGAAGCGTCCTCCTGCAGCAGTTCGAGGATACGGCGGTCGTAGGCGTCCAGCTCGCTGTGCATCAATAATTCTCCAGAACAGTACTTCACGAATAGAACAATTCGCCAATACAGCGAAATGATCAAATCATAGCGAAAAAATACCGCCGCCAACGTGTAAGAATTTCTCCCACATTTGCGGAGACCAGCATGAACGCACAGCCCCGTACCGACGCCTGGGCCGCCAGCAGCGCCCACAGCACCGTGCACTATCGCCTGCAGGCCGAGGCCGAGCCTGACAGCCTGTGCCGGGTGCTCAACCTGTTTGCCCTGCAGTTCCTGACCCCGCACAGCGTGCAGGTCAGCCAGCAGGATGACTGGCTGGATATCGAGGTCGGCATCGGCGGCCTGAGCTGGCACCGGGCCGAGGTGATTGCGCAGAAACTGCGTAACCTGGTGTGTGTGGGTGAGGTGAGCCTGAGCAACCTGCAGCGGGTGGAGCTGGCGGTGGTCTGAGCCATCCACTTTGGCCCCTTCGCGGGCTCGCCCGCTCCCACAGGATTACCACCGGCCTCAGCCCTGTGGTGTACCCGTGGGAGCGGGCGAGCCCGCGAAGAGGCCAGTACAGGGACTGCAAGATTCCGAAACCTTTCACCCTCGGTAACCCTCCCTCGCCCGGCTAGCCTTGATCAGCACTCCCCTATCAGGCACGGACGCCCACCATGCACACACCCGACAACCCGGCACTCGACCTCAAGCGCGTGCTCCAGGCCTTGCTCGCCGACCAGCACCTGCACGCCAACGACACCCTCCAGGTACTCGAGCACGCCGCCGCTCACCCCACCGCCCACCCGCTGGAACAGATCGCCGCCTGCGCCCTGGAAGACCGCCGACACCCTGGCCAGCTCCTGGACCTGGACCGCCTCTGCCAATGGCTGGCCAACAAGGTCGGCCAGCCCTACCTGCGCATCGACCCGCTGCAACTGGACCTGCCCCAGGTCACCGGCCTGATATCCCCGGCCTTCGCACAGCGCCACGGCATCCTTATCGTCGCCGCTGACGCCTCCAGCGTCACCGTCGCCAGCGCCCAGCCCTACCAGGACGACTGGCTGGCCGACCTCACCCGCAGCCTGGGCCGGCCGATCCGGCGCGTGCTGGCCAGCCCGCAGCAGGTCCGCCAGGCAGGGCAGTCGTTCCACCGCCTGGCCCAATCAGTAAAGGGCGCGCAGCACCAGCAGTCAGCCAGCCTGGGCGAACTCGAACAGCTGCTGGAGCTGGGCAAGCGCCAGGCCGAGGCCAGTGCGGACGACGCGCACATCGTGCATATCGTCGACTGGCTGCTGCAGTACGCCATCGAGCAACGCGCCAGCGATATCCACCTGGAACCACGCCGCGAGCAGGGCCAGCTGCGCTACCGCATCGACGGTCTGCTGCACAACGTCTATGCCTTCCCCGCCGGGGTGACCCTGGCGCTGGTCAGCCGCCTGAAACACCTGGGGCGCATGGACGTCGCGGAAAAGCGCCGGCCGCAGGATGGCCGGCTGCAAAGCCGCCTGCCTGGCGGCGGCGAGGTGGAGCTGCGGCTGTCGACCTTGCCGACCCCGTTCGGCGAAAAACTGGTGCTGCGCCTGTTCGACCCGCAACAGCTGCAGGAAGGCTTCGACCGGCTGGGCCTGGATGGGCCACAACTGGACCAGTGGCAAGGCCTGCTGCGCCAGCGCCAGGGCATCATCCTGGTCACTGGGCCCACCGGGTCCGGCAAGACCAGCACGCTGTACGCCAGCCTCAAGCTGCTGGCCACGCCGCAGGTCAATCTGTGCACCATCGAGGACCCGATCGAGCGCCTGGATCCCACCTTCAACCAGTTGCAGGTGCAGCCCGCCCTGGACCTGGGTTTCGCCAACGGTGTGCGGGCCATGCTGCGCCAGGACCCGGACATCATCATGATCGGCGAAATCCGTGACCGCGAGACCGCCCTGGTGGCGGTGCAGGCAGCCCTGACCGGGCACCTGGTGCTGTCGACCCTGCATACCAACGACGCCTGTGGCGCGATCACCCGCCTGCAGGAACTGGGTGTGGCCGACTACCTGATCAAGGCAACGCTGGTGGGGGTAATGGCCCAGCGGTTGGTGCGCACACTGTGCGCGGATTGCCGGGGTGGTGCAGCGCTGCCCGAAGGCCAGCCGTGCCGTACCTGTCGTGGCACGGGGTTCCATGGCCGCACAGGGTTGTTCGAGCTGCTGGTGCCCAGCGACAGCCTGCGCGCCCTGATAGGGCCGGGCAGCGATCTGGCCAGTTTGCGGCGCCAGGCCGTGGCCGATGGCTTGCTCGATCTGCGCCGCTGCGGCGAAGCCAAGGTAGCCTGCGGGCACACCCGCCAAGAGGAAGTGCTACGGGCCTGTTCCTGAGCAAAAATCCTTTGTATTCAAGGAACTTGCCCCCCTGTGGCAGGATCAAACCGCGCATCTTCAACCCTCACCCTTCGAGGTGTTTCAACATGCGTTTCAAAACCGCCATCGCTGCCGCTGCCTTGCTTTCGCTGCCTATCGGCTCGGCCATGGCCGATACCTTCTGGCGTAACGTGATGACTACCGGTGCTACCACGGCATCGAGCTACCTGACCTCCGGGGATCACAAGCTGGTGATGGCGGCGCAGGATGACGCCGGCAGCTTCGTGGCCAGCGAAGGCGCGATCCGCGGGCCGTTCCTTGAAGCGGCGATTCGCCAGGCCCGCGCAGAGAACCCGGGGATGCAGGCTTCCGACATGGAACTGGCCAATGCCATCTTGGCCAAGAATGCGGTAGCCGAGTAACCGCGTCGCTTGCTTCGCGGCGGTTCGGCGCCCCGACATGCCCGCTCCCACAGCACTTGCACAAGATTCAAGCCTTGTGCGGTCCCTGTGGGAGCGGGCAAGCCCGCGAAGAATCCAGCACCGATCTCAGCGATACGCCTCCACCGGCACACAAGCACAGAACAGATTCCTGTCCCCATACACGTTGTCGACCCGGTTCACCGCTGGCCAGTACTTGTGCTGGCGCACGTGAGCACTGGGCGCCACCGCCTGTTCCAGGCTGTAGGGCCTGTCCCACACCGCCAGCACATCGACCAGGGTATGCGGCGCATGCTTGAGCGGGTTGTTCTCCGCCGGCCAGTTGCCCTCCTGCACTTCGCCAATTTCCGCCCGAATCGCCAACATCGCCTCGACGAAGCGGTCCAGTTCGGCCTTCGACTCACTCTCGGTCGGCTCGACCATCAGCGTGCCCGGCACCGGGAACGACATGGTCGGCGCGTGGAAGCCATAGTCCATCAGGCGCTTGGCCACGTCCTCTTCGCTGATGCCGGTCAGCGCCTTCAGCGGCCGCAGGTCGAGAATGCACTCATGCGCCACCCGCTGATTGCGCCCACGGTAGAGCACCGGGAAGGCGCCACCTAGCTGGCTGGCCAGGTAATTGGCCGAGAGTATCGCCACCTCGCTGGCATCGGCCAGCTGCGGCCCCATCATGGCTATGTACATCCAGCTGATCGGCAGGATGCTCGCACTGCCCCAGGGCGCGGCACTGACCGCGCTGTTGTTCGGGTCCAGGCCGGGTACCGGCACCACCGGGTGGCTGGCGACGAACGGCTTGAGGTGCGCGCGAATGCCGATCGGGCCCATACCCGGGCCGCCGCCACCGTGGGGGATGCAGAAGGTCTTGTGCAGGTTCATGTGTGAAACGTCGGCGCCGATATCCGCCGGCCGCGCCAGGCCCACCTGGGCATTGAGGTTGGCGCCATCCATGTACACCTGGCCACCGTGCTGGTGGACCACTTCGCAGATTTCGCGAATCCCCTCTTCATACACGCCGTGGGTCGACGGGTAAGTGATCATCAGGCACGACAACCGATCCCCGGCCGAGTGGGCCTTGGCCTTGAGGTCGGCCAGGTCGACGTTGCCATCGTCGTCGCAATCGACGATCACCACCTCCATGCCGGCCATTTGCGCCGACGCCGGGTTGGTGCCGTGGGCCGACGACGGGATCAGGCACAGCGTGCGTTGCGGCTGGTGGCGGCTGCGATGGTAGCGGGTAATGGCCATCAGGCCAGCGTACTCGCCCTGGGCACCGGAGTTGGGCTGCATGCAGATAGCATCGAAGCCGGTAATGGCGCACAGCCAGCTTTCCAGTTCGTCGATCATCGCCTTGTAGCCGGTGGCCTGGGCCGCCGGGGCAAACGGGTGCAGCTGGGCAAAGCCAGGCCAGGTGATGGGGATCATCTCGCTGGTGGCGTTGAGCTTCATGGTGCACGAACCCAGCGGGATCATCGACTGGTTCAGCGCCAGGTCCTTGTTCTCGAGCTGCTTGAGGTAGCGCAGCATCTCGGTTTCGCTGTGATGCAGGTTGAACACCGGGTGGGCGAGGAACGGCGTGCACCGCACCAAGCTGGCGGGGATGCCTTCGGGCAGGGCCAGCTGGTCGAGTGCGGCTATTTCCAGGCCGTGGTCCACCCCCAGGAAGATGTCGAACAGGCGCAGCACCGTCTGCTCCGAGCAGGTCTCGTCCAGGCTCACGCCCAGGTGCCCGCGGCCAAGGATGCGCAAGTTGATCTGCGCGGCTTCGGCGCTTTCGATGATGGCCGCCTGGGCACCGCCGACGTCCAGGGTGAGGGTGTCGAAGAAGTGCTGGTTGAGGCGCTTGATGCCCTTGGCCTCGAGGCCGGCGGCCAGGATGAAGGTCAGCCGGTGCACGCGCTGGGCAATGCGCTGCAGGCCTTCCGGGCCGTGGTACACCGCGTAGAAGCCGGCAATGTTGGCCAGCAGCACCTGGGCCGTGCAGATGTTGGAGTTGGCCTTCTCGCGGCGGATATGCTGCTCGCGGGTCTGCAGGGCCATGCGCAACGCGGTGTTGCCACGGGCATCGCGCGACACGCCGATGATGCGCCCCGGCATGGCTCGCTTGTAGTCATCGCGGCAGGCGAAATAGGCCGCGTGGGGGCCGCCATAGCCCATCGGTACGCCAAAGCGCTGGGTCGAGCCCAGCACCACATCGGCACCCAGCTCCCCAGGCGGTGCCAGCACCACCAGGCTGAGCAGGTCGGCGGCTACGCAGGCCAGGGCATGCTGGCTGTGCAAATGGTCGATTTGCGGGCGCAGGTCGCGCACCTCGCCGTGGGTATCCGGGTACTGCAGCAAGGCCCCGAAAACCGCGTGTTTGCCAAGGTTATCCACAGAGTCGACGATCAGCTCGAAGCCGAAGCCCTCGGCACGGGTCTTGAGTACCGACAGGGTCTGCGGGTGACAGTGCTCGTCGGCGAAGAAGGCATTGCTCTTGTTGCGCGCCACCCGCTTGGCCAGGGCCATGGCCTCGGCGGCGGCGGTGGCTTCGTCGAGCAGCGAGGCATTGGCCAGGGCCAGCCCGGTGAGGTCGATGACCATCTGCTGGAAGTTCAGCAGCGCCTCCAGCCGGCCTTGGGCAATCTCGGGCTGATAAGGCGTGTAGGCGGTGTACCAGCCCGGGTTCTCCAGCACGTTGCGCAGGATGACCGTGGGAGTGATGGTGCCGTGGTAGCCCATGCCGATCAGGCTGGTCCAGACCTGGTTCTGCCCGGCGTAACCGGCGAGCTTGGCCAGGGCGGCCTGTTCGTCCAGTGCCGGCGGCAGGTCGAGGGGGCGATTGAGGCGGATGTCTGGCGGTACGGTCTGCTCGATCAGCTCACTGCGGCTGGCGACACCCAGCGCGTTGAGCATGGCCTGCTGCTCCGTGGCATCCGGGCCCAGGTGGCGACGCAGGAATGGGTTGAGCTCTTGCAGTTGATGCAGGGATGGCGACTGGGACATGACGACGCTCTCTTCCTGGAACAGCTCTCATGGAGACTTACAAGTCTAGGAAGGGATTGCCGATTCTGCGGGGAAACTTGTTTTGTCAGTACCGGCCCTATCGCCGGCAAGCCAGCTCCCACAGGTAACCACAGGCCCTGAGGCGCGCGCTATCTCTGTGGGAGCTGGCTTGCCGGCGATGAGGCCTGAAGCCTTATTCGCCGATAGCGGCTGCGTAACCAGCAGCATCCAGCAGCTTGTCCAGCTCGGCCGGGTTGCTTGGCTTCAGCTTGAAGATCCACGACTCGTAAGGTTCTTCGTTGAGCAGCTCAGGGCTGTCAGCCAGTTCTTCGTTGACCGCGATCACTTCGCCACCAACCGGGGCATAGATGTCCGAAGCGGCCTTGACCGACTCGACCACACCGGCAGCGTCGCCAGCGCCAAACACCTTGCCGACTTCAGCCAGCTCGACGAACACCACGTCACCCAGGGCTTCCTGGGCGTGGTCGCTGATACCCACGGTCACGGTGCCGTCGGCTTCCAGGCGAGCCCACTCGTGGCTTTCGGCAAAACGCAGGTCGGCGGGGATATTGCTCATGTCTTGAATTCCTCGATTGGCTCAGCGGTACGCCCGCCGGTTAAAAATTGTTCAGATCAGGATCTTGCCGTGGCGCACGAAGGTCGGTTTGACCACCCGCACCGGGTACCACTTGCCGCGGATTTCCACCTCGGCCCGGTCGCCGGTGGCCATGGGCACGCGTGCAAGGGCAATGGACTTGCTCAGCGTAGGCGAGAAACTACCACTGGTGATCTCCCCTTCGCCAATCCCGGCTACACGCACCACCTGGTGGGCACGCAGCACGCCGCGCTCTTCCAGCACCAGGCCGACCAGTTTTTCCTGCACGCCGTGCTCGATTTCTGCCAGCAGCCCGGCGCGGCCGATGAAATCGCGCTCGGCCGGCTCCCAGGCGATGCTCCAGCCGAGGTTGGAGGTGAGCGGTGTGTGGTTTTCGTCGATGTCCTGGCCGTATAGGTTCATGCCGGCTTCCAGGCGCAGGGTATCGCGGGCACCAAGGCCGCTGGGGGCGATGCCGGCACCGACCAGGTCGTTGAAGAAGGCCACGGCCTGCTCGCCGGGGAGGATGATCTCCAGGCCGTCTTCACCGGTATAACCGGTGCGGGCAATGAACCAGTCGCCTTCGGCAAAGCCTTCGAAATGACGCAGTTCGCGGATCAGCGCCGCACGCGAGGGGCTGAGCAGGGCTGCAACCTTATCTCGGGCATGCGGGCCCTGGATGGCAAGGATGGCAAGGTCTGGGCGGACCTTGAAGTCCACGGCAAAACCGTCACGCTGCAGCTGCAGCCAGTCGAGCACCTTGGCGCGGGTGGCGGCGTTGGTGACCAGGCGGTAGCCGTTTTCCATGCGGTAGACGAGCAAGTCGTCGATTACCCCACCCTGCTCGTGGAGCAGCGGGCTGTACAGTGCCTTGCCGACGTCGTCGAGGCGGGCCACGTCGTTGGCCAGCAAACGCTGCAGCCAAACGCAGGCATCGTTGCCATCGACATCGATCACGGTCATGTGGGAAACATCGAACACCCCGCAATCGCTGCGCACCTGATGGTGCTCCTCGACCTGCGAGCCATAGTGCAGGGGCATGTCCCAGCCACCGAAATCGACCGTCTTGGCGCCAAGCGCCAGGTGCAGGTCATACAAAAGCGTGCGCTGTCCCATGGGTTTCTCCTTCCGGGCGTGGCGAAGCGGCGGCGGTCGATGACGTCGGGTCGTCAGCTCTTCTTGTGTAGGACCCGCCGCGCGAATGCCGCGCATTGTAGCCGCAAGGGCGCGGGCTGGCACCCTCAGTGACTGTGACCGGGTCGACGTGCCGAACGGCGGATCAGGCCGATGACCGGCAGCAGGCCCACCAGCACCAGGGTCAGTGCCGGCAACGATGCACGCGCCCACTCGCCCTCGCTGGTCATCTCGAACACCCTCACCGCCAAGGTGTCCCAGCCGAACGGGCGCATCAGCAAGGTGGCCGGCATTTCCTTGAGCACGTCGACGAAAACCAGCAGGGCGGCGCTGAGCGCGCCAGGCACCAGCAGCGGCAGATACACCTTGAAAAACAGTCCCGCGCCACCGACGCCCAGGCTGCGGGATGCCTCGGGCAGTGACGGGCGGATCCGCTCCAGGCTGCTCTCCAGCGGCCCGTAGGCCACCGCGATGAAGCGCACCAGGTAGGCCAGCAGCAATGCGGCCAGGCTGCCCAGCAGCAGCGGCTTGCCGGCACCGCCCAGCCAGCTGGACAGCGGGATGACCAGGTGGTTGTCGAGGTAACTGAAGGCCAGCATGATCGACACCGCCAGCACCGAGCCGGGCAAGGCATAGCCCAGGTTGGCCAGGCCTACCCCGGCGCGGATACCGCCCGTCGGCGCCTGGCGCCGGGCAAAGGCCAGCAGCAACGCCACGCACACCGTGACCAGCGCCGCCATGCCGCCCAGGTACAGGGTGTGCAGCACCAGGCCGACATAGCGCTCGTCCAGGTCATGCCGGCCGCGCTGCCAGAACCACGCCAGCAGTTGCAGCAACGGGATGACGAAGGCGCAGGCGAACACCAGCAGGCACCAGCCACTGGCCAGCAACGCCTTGAACCCGCGCAGGTGATACAGCGCCTGCCCGCGCGGCCGCTCGTTGCCGCTGCGGCTGGCCCCCCTGGCACGGCGCTCGCCATAAAGCACCAGCATCACCGCCAGCAGCAACAGGCTGGCCAGCTGGGCTGCGCTGGACAGGCTGAAGAAGCCGTACCAGGTCTTGTAGATAGCCGTGGTGAAGGTGTCGAAGTTGAACACCGCCACCGCGCCGAAGTCGGCCAGGGTTTCCATCAGGGCCAGGGCAATACCGGCGCCGATCGCGGGCCGTGCCATGGGCAGGGCCACACGCCAGAACGCTTGCAACGGGGACAACCCCAGCACCCGTGCCGCTTCCATCAGGCCCTTGCCCTGGGCCAGAAATGCGCTGCGCGCCAGCAGGTAGACATAGGGGTAGAACACCAGCACCAGGACGACGATCACCCCGCCGGTGGAGCGCACCCGCGGCAGGCGCATCGGCCCGAATACCTCGCGCAGGGCGCTCTGCACCGGGCCGGCGAAGTCCAGCAGGCCAACGAAGACGAACGCCAGCACATAGGCCGGGATGGCGAACGGTAGCATCAGCGCCCAGTCCAGCCAGCGCCGGCCAGGGAACTCGCAGAGGCTGGTCAGCCAGGCCAGGCTGACGCCGAGCACGGTGACGCCGATGCCCACACCCACCACCAGCGTCAGGGTATTGTCCAGCAGGCGAGTCATCTGGGTGTCGAGCAGGTGCGACCAGATCTGCAGGTCGATCGACTGCCAGGACAGCAGCAGGACGCTCAGGGGCAGGAGCACCAGGGCGGCGACCAGGGTGACCGGGAGGTACCAGCGGCGTTGGGGGGTGTGGGGCAAGTTGAATGTCTCTGTGGCTGATTTGCGACCGCTATGCGGTCGTTCGCGGGCACGCCCGCTCCCACAGGGATTGAGTAGTCCTGTGGGAGCGGGTTTACCCGCGAAAGGGCCCTTGCAGGCCCAAGGAGGATAAAGCCTGGCGCTTAGTTCCAGCCAGCCCGATCCATCAAGCGAATCGCTTCAGCCTGGCGCTTGCCGGCGATTTCCACCGGAATGCTGTCAGCCTTGAAGCTGCCCCACGCTGCCACTTCTTCCGATGGTTTGACCTTCGGGTTGGCCGGGAACTCCTGGTTGATGTCGGCGAACAGCTTCTGCGCCTCTTCACCGGTCATCCATTCCACCAGCTTCTTCGCCGCCTCCGGGTGTGGCGCATGCTTGGTCAGGCCGATGCCCGACAGGTTCACGTGCACGCCACGGTCACCCTGGTTGGGCCAGAAGATCTTCACCGGCAGTTTCGGGTTCTGGTTGTGCAGGCGGCCGTAGTAATAGGTGTTGACCACGCCCACGTCGCACTGGCCGGCCTCGATGGCCTGGATCACTGCGTTGTCGTCGGAGAACACGTCGGTGGACAGGTTGTTGACCCAGCCTTTGACGATCTGCTCGGTCTTCGCCTCGCCGTGGGTCTCGATCAGGGTGGCGGTCAGCGACTGGTTGTACACCTTCTTCGCCGTGCGCAGGCACAGGCGGCCTTCCCACTGCTTGTCGGCCAGGGCTTCGTAGGTGCTCAGCTCCTGCGGCTTGACCCGCTCGGTGGAGTAGATGATGGTGCGGGCGCGCAGGCTCAGGCCGGTCCAGTCGTGGGACGAGGCGCGGTACTGCGGCGGGATGTTCTGGTCGATGATGTCGGACTTGATCGGCTGCAGGATGCCCATCTGCTCGGCCTGCCACAGGTTGCCGGCATCGACGGTCAGCAGCAGGTCGGCCACGCCGTTTTCGCCCTCGGCCTTGATGCGCTGCATCAGCGGGGCTTCCTTGTCGGTGATGAACTTGATCTTGACCCCGGTCTTGGCGGTATAGGCATCGAACACCGGCTTGATCAGCTCGTCGATGCGCGAGGAGTACACCACCACTTCGTCCGCTGCGTGGGCGGTGCCGCCAAACAGGGTCAGGGCCAGGGCGGCCAGTAGGGGCTTGCGTGGCAACATGGAAAGCACTCCTCGGATCGTATGAGAGGCGCAAATGGTAGTGAATCCCATTTTCCGACTCATCTACATAGGCGTTACCGGATGTTGCAGAGGGGCTGCTGCGCAGCCCATCGCCGGCAAGCCAGCTCCCACAGGTACTGCACAGGGCTTGAGGTCGATGCGGTCGAGGTGGGAGCTGGCTTGCCGGCGAAAGGGCCGCAAAGCGGCCCCGACAATCTCAAGCCTTGGCGAGATCCGGCAGATCACCGCTCAAACCCAGCGCCTGCCGCACGAACAGCGCCTTGGCCTCCGGCATCTGCTCCACCAGCTTCAACCCGCTGTTGCGCAACCAGCGCAACGGCAACGGGTTGGCCTGGAACAACCGCTCGAACCCTTCCATCGCCGCCATCAGCGCCAGGTTGTGCGGCATGCGCCGTCGCTCGTAACGGCTCAGCACCTTCACATCCGCCAGCCGCTCGCCACGCTCGCAGGCGTTGACCAGCACTTCGGCCAGCACTGCAGCATCGAGGAAGCCCAGGTTGACGCCCTGCCCGGCCAGCGGGTGAATGGTGTGTGCGGCATCACCGATCAATGCCAGGCCTTCGTCCACATAGCGCTTGGCGTGGCGCTGGCGCAGCGGCACGCACAGCCGCGGGTCGGCCTGCAGCACATCACCCAGGCGCCCCTCGAAAGCCCGCTCAAGGGCCTTCAGGAAGGCCGCTTCATCCAGCGCCATCAATTGCTCGGCATGCTCCGGGGTGGTCGACCACACGATCGAGCACCAGTCCTGCTGGCCATCGCGGGTCAGCGGCAGGAACGCCAGTGGCCCTTCATCGGTGAAGCGCTGCCAGGCCGTGGCCTGGTGCCCGGCGCTGCAACGCACGCTGGTGACGATGGCATGGTGCAGGTAATCCCACTCGCGGGTTTCGCAGCCGGCCAGGCGCCGCACTGCCGAGTTGGCACCGTCGGCCGCGATCACCAGCGGCGCACGCAGCTGGCGGCCATCGGCGAGGGTCAGCAGCCACTCGTCGCCGGAGCGGCGCAGCTGTTCGAGCCGCGCGTTGGGCAGCAGGCCGATGTCGCTGTCATGCAGGCGCTCCAGCAGGCCATCCTGCACCACCCGGTTCTCGACGATGTGGCCGAGCACCTGGGCATGCACGCTGGCAGCCGAGAAGTGAATCTGCCCGGTGCCGCTGCCATCCCACACATGCATGTCCGAGTATGGCGTGGCACGCCGCCGGGCAATGCCATCCCAGGCGCCAAGGCGCTCGAGAATGCGCTGGCTGGCTGCCGACAGCGCGCTGACACGCGGCTCGAACGGGGCCTGGGCATCGAACGGCTTGACCGTCAGCGGGCCGCCGTCGAGCAAGAGGATTTGCAAGCCACTGTGGCGCAACGCCAGGGCCAGGGCGCTGCCGACCATACCGGCACCGACAATCAACAGATCTGCGCGCATTTCCATGCCTTACGCCAGCCTCGCTTGCGGCTTGAGCCGCACATATAGGGTTTTATCGACCCGCGCCACCAGCTCGCCGGCGCCGTCGCGGATATCGACCTGCAAACGCGGCAGGCATTTCTTGCCGGTGGCGGTCTGCTGGCGGATTTCGTCCAGCAGCGCGTCATCGACGTGGAGTTCGGCATACACCGGGCCTTTGCCCGGCGAAATGAAATCGATGCTGGCCGCCTTGTCCCAGACGATGTAGTCACGCCCCAGCTGCTCGATCAACAGCAGCATGTAGAACGGGTCGACCATGCCGTACAGGCTGCCGCCGCATTGGGTGCCGACGTAGTTGCGGTTCCAGCGGGTCAGTTTCATCGCCACCTTGACGCTGCGCAGGTCCGGGCTGATGTGCTGCACGCGGATACCAGCACCGAGGTGCGGCGGGAACAGGTTAAGCCGCCAGCGCAACAGGCACGCCCGGCGCGCCAGCCTGCGCGTGTCGTCACTCATGCCTGACCTCGCGGATCGGGGCGGGTGCCCAGGCCCATGGCCTGGCGGGCGAACCAGCTTTTTGCGGGTGGCAGCAGGTCGAGCCCGAGCAGGCCAAGGTTGCGCCCGGCGGCCAGCAACGGCTGGCTACTGCCAAACAGGCGGGTGACCTGGTCGGAAAAACCGATGGTCATGGCCTGGTCCAGGCGCTGACGCTGGTGGTAGCCCTGCAACGTGGTCAGGTCGCCAGGCTGCTGCGGCCCGGCCAGCAGCGCCTCGGCCAGCGCCTGCACGTCACGCAGCGACAGGTTGAAGCCCTGGCCGGCAATGGGGTGCAGGCTGTGCGCGGCGTTGCCCAGCACCACCAGATGCGGCCGCACCTGCTCCTGGGCCTCGATCAGCGACAGTGGGTAGAGGTGCCGCGCGCCGACTTGGCGCAAGGCGCCCAGGCGATAGCCGAACACGCCCTGCAGCTCGCGCAGGAAACTGCGCTCGTCGATGTCGGCCAGGCGTCGCGCGTCCATGCCCTGGCGGGTCCAGACCAGCGCGCAGCGGTTATCCGGCAGCGGCAGCAGGGCCATGGGGCCTTCTTCGGTGAAACGCTCGAAGGCCTGGCCACCGTGGGCCTCGCCCGGGGTGATATTGGCGATCAACGCGCTCTGTTGGTAGGGCGTGTGGCGAACATGGATACCCAGCTGTTCGCGCAGGCCGGAGCGGCCACCGTCGGCCAGTACCGCCAGGTCGCACTCCAGCTGGGTGTCGTCGTTCAGCAGCAGGCGGTAGCCACCTTCGATGGCCTGCATCGCGGTCACCTCCGCCGGGCAGCGCCAGCTCACCACCTCGCTGTCCAGCCCTTGCCACAGGCACTGGCCCAGCCAGGCGTTTTCCACCACGTAGCCAAGCGCCGGCACGCCCTCTTCCAGGGCATCCAGGCGGGTGGCACCGAAGCGGCCGCGGTCAGATACGTGAATTTGCCGGATCGGCTCGGCGCGATGGCCGATGGCCTGCCACAGGCCCAGCTGCTGGTAGATCTGCTGGGTACCGAACGACAGTGCCGACGAACGTGCGTCGTAGCTGGGCTGGAAGCTGTCACCGGGGGCGAAGGGCTCGATCAGCAGGATCTTCCAGCCCCGCGCCTTGGCCCCCGCCTGCAGGGCCAGGGCCAGGCTCGCGCCCACCAGGCCGCCACCGATGATCGCCAGGTTTACCCGATTCATGCCGCGTCCTTGCGGGCGGCCTGCATCAGCGCCTCGATCTCGGCGACCGTGCGCGGCACGCCCGAAGTCAGGATTTCACAACCTTGCCTGGTCACTACCACGTCGTCCTCGATCCTTACACCAATGCCGCGCCATTTCTTGGCCACGGCCTGATTGTCGGCGCCTATGTAGATGCCCGGTTCGACGGTCAGCGCCATGCCGGGTTCAAGCACCCGCCACTCGCCGCCCACCTTGTACTCGCCCACATCGTGCACATCCATGCCCAGCCAGTGCCCGGCGCGGTGCATGTAGAAGGCACGATAGGCCTCGCTGTCGATCAGCGCCTGCACCTCGCCCGTCAGCAGGCCCAGTTCCACCAGGCCCTCGGTGATGACCCGCACGGTCGCCTCATGGGCGTGGTTCCAGTGCTTGCCGGGGGCGATTTCGGCAAACGCCGCGGCCTGGGCCTTGAGCACCAGCTCGTAGATGGCCTTCTGCTCCGGCGAAAAGCGCCCGCTGACCGGGAAGGTACGGGTGATGTCGCTGGCGTAGCAGTCGATCTCGCAGCCGGCGTCGATCAGCACCAGGTCGCCATCCTTGAGCGGGGCGTCGTTCTGCTGATAGTGCAGGATGCAGCCATTGCGTCCGGCCGCGACGATCGAGCCGTAGGCCGGCATCTTCGCCCCGCCCTTGCGGAACTCGTAGTCCAGCTCGGCTTCCAGGCTGTATTCGTGCAACCCGGCCCGGCAGGCCTGCATGGCCCGCACGTGAGCCCGCGCCGAGATATCTGCGGCAGCGCGCATCACCTTCACTTCCGCTGCCGATTTATACAGGCGCATGTCGTGCAGCAGATGATCCAGCGCAACGAACTCGTTCGGCGGCTGGGCACCCAGGCGGGCCTTGGAGCGGATCACGTTGATCCAGTCCATCAGCCGGCGGTCGAACTCGGGGTTGCTGCCCATGGCGCTGTACACCCGCTCACGGCCTTCGATCAGGCCCGGCAGGATCTCGTCGATGTCGGTGATGGGGAAGGCATCGTCTGCGCCAAAATCGCGCACCGCACCTTCCTGGCCGGCTCGCAGACCATCCCACAGCTCGCGCTCGGGGTTGCGTTCACGGCAGAACAGCACGTATTCGCCATGCTCGCGCCCCGGGATCAGCGCAATCACCGCTTCCGGCTCGGGGAAACCGCTGAGGTACTGGAAGTCGCTGTCCTGGCGGTAAACGTGCTCGACGTCGCGGTTGCGGATGGCAACCGCGGCGGCGGGCAGGATGGCGATGCTGTTGGGGACCATCTGCGCCATCAGCGCCTTGCGCCGACGGGCATACTCGGCCTTGGGAATGTGGCTCATGGGCAGACTACCCCCGGTTGATCAGTGCAGCGATGGCTTGGGTGCGGGGGCGGCCGGCTTGGCCAGCTCGGAGAACAGCAGCAACGGCGCCACGCGCAGGTATTCCATGACTTCCATGTAGTCGCTCTCGCCGTCCTCGGATTCCTCGAGGGCTTCCTGGACCTGGGAAATGGCTACCAGGTCCTGCAGCACTTCCTTGGCCTCGTCGGACAGGTCCTTGCCACCGGCATTCAGGCCGAAACCGGTGATGAAGCCTTGGCACCACTGGCCCAGCGCGGTGGCGCGGTCGCTCAGGGCGGCGTCGTCGGAAGGCAGCAGCAGGACGATGGCCATGTCGTCGCTGGTCAGCTCGCCCTTGACCATTTCCTGCAGGCCGACCAGGGCGTTGCGCACGGTGTCACCGGGCTCGGTTTCCAGCAGCTGGGCGGCATCGGCCAGCCAGCCGTCGGCGTCGAAGCCGGCACCGGCGCAGCTGCGGCCGATCAGCAGGCCGTGCAGTTCGGCCGGGGTGACAGGATGACCATTGCTGGACAGCAGCATGGCGAAGGCGATGTAGGGCGATTGGGTATTGGGCATGGGCAGCTAGGCGCCAGACGGCGCAATGACTAGAATGGAGACCTTGTATCCTAGCACCGGCAGGCGCGCCAAGACCATCGGCACTGGCCGTCGCCGCCCAGGGAGAGGCATCATCGCCAGGTGACTCAACGACGGAGCGAATCGAGTGCAACCCACGCAAGAGAACGACCTGCAGGCACTGATGAGCCGATTCGAGTTGCTGATCGAACGTGTCGAGCAACTAAAACGGCAAAATGCACTCCTAGTAGCTCAGGAAAAATCCTGGCGCGAAGAGCGCGCCCACCTCATCGAAAAGAACGAGATCGCCAAGCGCAAGGTCGAGTCGATGATTTTACGCCTCAAGGCTCTGGAGCAAGACTCATGAGTTCAAGCAATAGCGTCACCGTGCAGATCCTCGACAAGGAATATTCGATCATCTGCCCGCCGGAAGAGCGCAACAACCTGGTCAGCGCCGCGCGCTACCTGGACGGCAAGATGCGCGAAATCCGCAGCAGCGGCAAGGTGATCGGCGCCGACCGCATCGCGGTCATGGCAGCGTTGAACATCACCCACGAAATGCTGCACCGCCAGGAAGACCGCAACGATGCCCCGGCAGGCGGCACCACCCGCGAACAGGTGCGCGACCTGCTGGAACGGGTCGACCAGGCACTGTCCGACGACGCGGATACCAAAATCGGCTGAGATTGGTATACTGGCGCCACTCCCTGGGGGATGCGCCAGTCGGTTATGTCCCTGAGCCGATACGCACAACCACGGGGGTTGCACGCTGGGGCCGGTGTGCATGTCCGCCCGACGGAAAGCCTTAACGCCCCCTGCAATCTCCACCTTGAACTTTCGGGTTCAAGGGCTACACCGATAGCGGTCTTATCGGGGAGCCTGAATTCTCTTGCCCGCCCCTTCCGGCGGGCAATTCGTTTTGGCCGACCACGTCGGCCAGCACCTGGGATCGCCCGTGCCATGACCGACACCGCGCAGCTCACCCGCCCCCAGCTCCGTCGCCTGCTCCGCAACGCCCGCCGCGCCCTTACCCCTGCCCAGCAACGCCAGGCCGCCCTTGGCCTGTACCGCCAGCTGGCGCAGCACCCGCTGTTCCGACGCGCCCGGCACATTGCCCTTTACCTGCCCAACGACGGCGAGATCGACCCTTACCTGCTGCTGCGCGAAGCCCAGCGCCGCGGCAAGCGCACCTACCTGCCGGTGCTGCACGCCTGGCCGCGCACGCGCATGGTGTTCCAGCGCTTCGAGCAGGGCGAGAAGCTCAAGCCCAACCGCTTTCGCATTCCCGAGCCGGTCACCGAGCGCAAGCGCCAGCGCCCGATCTGGTCGCTGGACCTGATCCTGCTACCGTTGGTCGGTTTCGACGAAGTGGGCGGTCGCCTGGGAATGGGCGGTGGTTTCTATGATCGCAGCCTGGCCTACCAGGCGCGTCGCCAGACCTGGAAAAAGCCTTTGCTGTTGGGGCTGGCACATGAATGCCAGAAGGTCGAGCGGCTGGCTCAGGCCAGTTGGGATGTACCGCTGCAGGGGACGGTCTCGGACCGTGGCTGGTACCTGGCGCCGCGTTGAGCGGCGCCGGCGGGGCATCAACGTTGCGGCTGGCTGGCGTCGACCGGCATCTGATAGGCGTTGTCCAGCTTGCGCTCCCAGATCCCTTGCGCATAACCGGTCGTGACCACACCCAGACCGAAAATGAACACCAGGATCCACAGCAGATCCGGCTTGTTACGTTGATTCATCGAAGATTGCCCCCCAGGCAAACTGTTCAGGCTCGGCAATTTTCTGGGTATCGCCGGAGCATCGCGCTTTAAACGGGGCGCATTTTCCGACAACCTGCGTCTGCACGCAAACCTTGACGCCAACCGACTGTCGGTTTCATGCAACAGGTTATTTCAAACCTTTTCAGGAGCAGCACCCATGGCCTACTGGCTGATGAAATCCGAGCCCGACGAGCTCTCCATCGAAGCCCTCGGCCGCCTCGGCGAAGCGCGCTGGGACGGCGTGCGCAACTACCAGGCGCGCAATTTCCTGCGGGCCATGAGCGTTGGCGACGAGTTCTTCTTCTATCACTCCAGCTGCCCGCAGCCGGGCATCGCCGGCATTGCCAGGATCACCCGCGTCGCCTACCCCGACCCGACCGCGCTGGACCCGCAAAGCCACTACTACGATGCCAAGGCCACGGCCGACAAGAACCCGTGGAGCGCGGTGGATGTGGCCCATGTGCAAACCCTGCCACGGGTGCTGGAGTTGGGCTGGCTGAAACAGCAGGCAGGCCTGGCCGAACTGCCGCTGGTGCAGAAGGGCAGCCGCCTGTCGGTGATGCCGGTGACGCCAGAGCAATGGGCGGTGATTGTCGCTTTGCGTTGAAACTGCGGCTAAGGTCATAAACCAAAGGGGCCGCCCTGCGGCCCATCGCCGGCAAGCCAGCTCCCACCCCGACCGCATAGACCTCAAGCCATGCGCTGCCCCTGTGGGAGCTGGCTTGCCGGCGATGGGCTGCGAAGCAGCCCCAGTCATGGATTTGACTGATATCAACACGCCGCGCGTGGCCACAGGCCATGATGCAGTGTGCATGACCGCAAGGATGCAGACCGATGAACCGATACGCCCCCAGGATCTTCGCCACCGCGCTGATCGCCCTACTCGCAACAGCCGGTGGGCTGGGGTACTGGAAGTCGCTCCACGACCAGTTGCCCGAAGGCCTGAGCATGGGCAACGGTCGCCTGGAAGCCACCGAAGTGCAGATCGCCAGCAAAATCCCCGGCCGCCTGGCCGAAGTGCTGGTCGACGAAGGTGACAAGGTAACTCGCGGCCAGCTGCTGGCCCGCATCGACACCCGTACCATGGAAGCCCAGCGCAGCCAGGCCGAAGCCGAAGTACTGCGCGCCCGGGAAAACTACGCCGCCGCCCAGGCCAGCGTGCAGCTGCGCCAAAGCGAACTGCTGCTGGCCAGCCAGGAGCTCAAGCGCGTGCGCGAGATCTTCCAGCGCAAATACGCCAGCCAGCAGTTGCTCGACCAACAGCAGGCGCGCTTCGACACGGCCAACGCCGCCGTGGTCGCCGCCCGCGCCCAACTGGCGGCGATCAAGGCCGCCATCGGCGCCGCCGAGGCCCAGGTGGCGCAGCTCACCAGCGAAATCGACGACAGCAGCCTGCGCGCACCGATCGACGGCATCATCCAGCTGCGCCTGGCCGAGCCCGGTGAAGTGTTGGGTGCCGGCGGCCGCGTACTGATGCTGATCGACCCCAGCGACCAGTACATGAACCTCTACCTGCCCGCCTCCACCAGTGGCCGGCTGACCGTCGGCGACCAGGCGCGGATCGTGCTCGACGCCCTACCCGAGCGGGCGCTACCGGCGAAGGTGGCCTTTGTCGCGGCCAAGGCCCAGTTCACCCCCAAGCAGGTGGAAACCCGCGACGAGCGGCAGAAGCTGGTGTTCCGGGTCAAGTTGCGCCTGACCGACCCGGGCGCCGTACCGCAGGCCAAGCCGGGCATGCCAGGCGCCGGCTATGTACGCACGGCTGAGGTGGACTGGCCGGCCAACCTGCAATGAACGCCCCGGCACTGCTGGCCGAGGGTATCAGCCATCGCTACGGCGACCTGGTGGCCCTGCACCCCCTCGGGTTCAGCCTGCCGGCGGGCACCCGCTGCGCGCTGATCGGCCCTGACGGGGCTGGCAAATCGACCCTGCTGGGGCTGATCGCCGGTGTAAAGCGCCTGCAACAGGGCGAACTGCAGGTGTTGGGTGGCTCGATCCGCCAGCGGCGCCATCGCGCGGCGCTGTATCCGAAAGTGGCGTTCATGCCGCAGGGGCTGGGCAACAACCTGTATCCGGAGCTGTCGATCAGCGAGAACATCCGCTTTTTCGCCACCCTGTTCGGCCTCGGCCGCCGCGAATGCGAACAGCGCATGGCCAACCTGCTGCAGGCCACCGACCTGCAGCGCTTTGCCGAGCGCCCGGCGGGCAAGCTGTCGGGCGGCATGAAACAGAAGCTGGGCCTGTGCTGCGCGCTGATCCACGAGCCGGACCTGCTGATCCTCGACGAGCCGACCACCGGCGTCGACCCACTGTCGCGGCGGCGCTTCTGGGAGCTGGTCGAACAGGTACGCGCGCAGCGCCCGCAACTGACCCTGCTGGTGGCCACCGCCTACATGGAAGAGGCCGAACAGTTCGAGCATTGCCTGATGCTCGATGGCGGCCGCCTGCTGGCCGCCGGCCCCAGCCATGAACTTGCCGCAGTCACCCCCAGTGGCAAGCTGGACGACGCCTTCACCCATTACCAAGGTGCGGGCAAGGCACAACACCCTCCGCTCATCATTCCACCGCGCCCGGCCACTGACACCTCGGTCGCCATCGAGGCCCACGACCTGACCCTGCGCTTTGGCGATTTCACTGCAGTGAACAAGGTCAGCTTCGCCATTGGCCGCGGGGAGATCTTCGGCTTCCTGGGCTCCAACGGCTGCGGCAAGACCACCACCATGAAAGTGCTCACCGGCCTGATGCCGGCCAGCGAAGGTAGCGCCAGCCTGCTCGGCCGCCCGGTGGATGCCAGCGACCTGGCCACGCGCAAGCGGGTCGGTTTCATGTCGCAGAGTTTTTCGCTGTATGGCGAGCTCAGCACCCGGCAGAACCTGGCCCTGCATGCCCGCCTGTTCGACCTGCCCAAGGCCGAGAGCGCCCAGCGTATCGACCAACTGATCGAGCGCTTCGACCTGGGTGCCATCGCCGACCAGCCATCCGGCGCCCTGCCCCTCGGCCTGCGCCAGCGCCTGTCACTGGCGGTGGCGGTGCTGCACCGCCCGGAAGTGCTGATCCTCGACGAACCCACCTCCGGCGTCGACCCGGCTGCCCGTGACGACTTCTGGCGCCTGCTGGTGGAGCTGTCACGCGAGCAGGGCGTGACCATTTTCCTTTCTACCCACTTCATGAACGAAGCTCAACGCTGCGACCGCATCTCGCTGATGCATGCAGGCCGGGTGCTGGCCTGCGACACGCCGGGAGCCCTGCAACGCCAGTACCAGGGCAACACCCTGGAAGATGCGTTCGTACGCTGCCTGGAACAGGCCCAGGAACTGGCGCCGCAAGCCACCGACAACGCCGTGCTGGAACAGGCCGCCACGCCTGCGCCGGCGCTGCGCCAGGGTTTCAGCCTGCGTCGCCTGCTGGCGGTGGCCAGCCGTGAGGGCAAGGAGCTGCTGCGCGACAAGGTACGCCTGGCCTTCGCCCTGCTGGGGGCGGTGTTCATGATGGTGATCTTCGGCTATGGCATTTCGCTGGATGTGGAAAACCTCGCCTTCGCCGTACACGACCAGGACCAGAGCCCGCAAAGCCGGGCCTATCTGGAAGCCTTCCGTGGTTCACGCTATTTCGCCGAACAGGCGCCCATCCGCGATACCCGCGAAATGCACCAGCGCCTGCAGCGCTCGGAAATCAAACTGGCGCTGGAAATCCCACCCGGCTTTGGCCGCGACCTGTACGCCGGGCGTCAACCGGTGGTGGCTGCCTGGCTCGATGGCGGCATGCCGTTCCGCGCGGAAACCAGCCGCAACTACGTGGAAGCCGTGCATCAGGCCAACCTCGAGCAACTGGCCAAGGCCAGCCCACAGCCGCAGCCGCGCCAGGACCTGGTGCGCCTGGAAACCCGTTTTCGCTACAACCAGGATGTGGTCAGCGTGAACGCCATCGGCCCGGGGGTAATGGCGCTGATCCTGGCCTTCATTCCGGCCATGCTCACCGCGCTGGGTATCGTCCGCGAGAAAGAGCTCGGCTCCATCACCAACTTCTACGCCACACCCCTCACCCGCCTGGAGTTTCTGCTCGGCAAGCAGATGCCCTATCTGGCCGTGAGCCTGGTCAACCTGGCGCTGCTGGTGGCGATGAACCGCTGGCTGTTCGGCGTGCCGCTCAAGGGCAGCGTGCTGGCCCTGGCCTGTGGTGGCGTCGCTTACCTGCTGGCGACCACCAGCCTGGGCCTGCTGATCTCGGCCTTCACCCGCACCCAGATCGCCGCCATCCTGGGCACCATGATCATCACCAGCCTGCCGACCATCCAGTTTTCCGGGCTGATCGTGCCACGCTCGTCGCTGGACGGCGCGGCGGCGGTGATGGGCCAGCTGTTCCCGGCGGGCTACTTCCTCGACATCGCGGTCGGCACCTTCACCAAGGCGCTGGGCCTGCGCGAACTGTGGCCGCAGTGCCTGATCCTGCTCAGTTTCTTTGTCGTGTTCACTGGCCTGAGCCTGGCCATGCTGAAGAAGCAGGAGGCCTGAGATGTCGCGCCTGAACCACACCCTGCGCCTGGGCCTGAAAGAGCTGACCAGCCTGCGCCATGACAGCGTGCTGCTGTTGTTCCTGCTGTATGCCTTCAGCGTGGCCATCTACATGCCCGCAGCCGGCTCGGTGATCGGCGTGCACAACGCCAGCGTCGCGGTGGTGGACGAAGACCACAGCCTGCTGTCACGCAAGCTCGGCGAAGCCCTGCAACCACCCGAATTCCAGCCCGCCGTGCCGCTGGCCCCGGGGCGCCTGGACCAGGCCATGGACAGCGGCCAGTACACCTTCGTGATCAACGTGCCGGTGAATTTCCAGAGCGACCTGCTGGCCGGACGATCACCGGAACTACAGATCAATGTCGACGCCACGGCGATGAGTCAGGCGTTCATCGGGGCCGGCTATATCGGCCGCATCTTCGAACGCGAGTTGCTCGACTACAGCCAGCGCAACAACACGCAGAGCCCGGTGGCAATCAACGCCAAGGCCCTGTTCAACCCCAACCTGGAGGGTGGCTGGTTCCTGGCGGTGATCCAGATCGTCAACAACATCACCATCCTGGCGATCATCCTCACCGGCACCGCGTTGCTGCGCGAGCGCGAGCACGGCACCCTCGACCACCTGCTGGTGCTGCCGCTGACTGCGCTGGAAATCATGCTGGCGAAAATCGCCAGCAACGCGCTGGTGGTGGTGATCTGCACCTGGATTTCGCTGGTGGTGGTGGTCAAGGGCGCGCTTGGCGTGCCGCTCTCCGGTTCGATGGGCCTGTTCCTGGCCGTGACCGCGCTGTACCTGTTCGCCAGCACCGCACTGGGCATCTTCCTCGCCACCCTGGCGCGCTCGACGCCACAATTCGGCCTGCTGGCAATCCCGGTGATCATCCCGATGCTGTTGCTGTCCGGCGGCAGCACACCGCTGGACAGCATGCCGCAGTGGCTGCAGTGGGTGATGCAAGGGTCGCCGTCGACGCACTTTGTCAGCCTTGGCGCCGCAATCCTGTTCCGTGATGCCGGCTGGACGGTGGTGTGGCCGGACATCCTGGCGCTGGCCGTGATCGGGCTGGTGTTCTTCGGCGTGGCGCTGGCGCGGTTTCGCCGAAGCCTGGCGTCCTGAGCAAAACTCAAGACCACCTGCCCGGTTCAAATATAAGAGTCTGCGCGATCCCTGTGGGAGCGGGCACGCCCGCGAACACCGGCGAAGCCGGTGCCACTCACCGCGCCGCCTGCTTCGCGGGCTTGCCCGCTCCCACAGGTCCCTGCCAGGCCATTGAAAGTAGATTCCACCCGAAGCGCGCCAACTCGAACGAGCGGATCACTGCACGATCAGGTTGTTGAACAGCAGGTCTTCAACGATCGGCTTGCCCTCTTCGGCTTCCATCACCTGCTGCACCTGTTTCAGCGCTTCCTGGCGAAGATGCTCCTTGGCCTCGACGTTGCTCATGCTGTCCACCGACTGTTGGGTGAACAGCGCCACCAGCTGATTGCGGATCAGTGGCTCGTGGTGCTTCACCGCCTTCGCGGCTTCGTCGCCGGTCACGCGCAGTGCCACGTCGGCCTTGTACACGCGCAGCCGCGGGCTGCCGTCGAGGGCGTAGTTGCCGACAAAGGGCGGGCTCAGGCTGATGTAGGCGACTTTCGGCGCCCCTTCCTTGGCTTCCTCGGCCATGGCCGCAGCCGGCAGCAGCAGCGCCAGCACCATCAAGATCCACGCTTTCACGAATTTGCTCCTCAATACAGTTGGCGCCAGCTTACCCAGCATGCCGCTCAAACCCAAGCCCGGGCTTGTGCAGCCACTTATGCCTGCACATCAGGGCGCCCCATGCTCGTTGACCGGGCAGGCGACCCTCCTACACTTATCGGCCACGACCCGCAAAGGAATAGCCCCGATGAAAGCTGTGTTGTGCAAAACCCTGGGCCCGGCGCGCGACCTGGTGCTGGAAGAGGTGGCCAGCCCGGTGCCGAAGAAAAACGAGATCCTGCTGGATGTGCAGGCCGCCGGGGTCAACTTCCCCGACACCCTGATCATCGAAGGCAAGTACCAGTTCCAGCCACCGTTGCCGTTCTCCCCCGGCGGCGAGGCAGCGGGCGTGGTGGCCGCCGTCGGGGAAAAGGCCGGCGCGTTCAAGGTCGGCGACCGGGTCATGGCGCTGACCGGCTGGGGTGCATTTGCCGAGCAGGTGGCGGTGCCGTACTACAATGTGCTGCCGATCCCGCCGAGCATGGACTTCACCACCGCAGCGGCATTCGGCATGACCTACGGCACCTCCATGCACGCCCTGCGCCAGCGCGGCCAGTTGCAGGCGGGCGAGACCCTGCTGGTGCTGGGCGCGTCCGGCGGGGTCGGCCTGGCGGCGGTGGAGATCGGCAAGGCCATGGGTGCGCGGGTGATCGCGGCCGCCAGCAGTGCGGAAAAACTGGCCGTGGCCAAGGCAGCCGGCGCGGATGAACTGATCGACTACAGCCAGGCCAGCCTGCGTGATGAGATCAAGCGCCTGACCGGCGGCCAGGGCGTGGACGTGATCTACGACCCGGTGGGTGGCGAGTTGTTCGAGCAGGCAGTGCGCGGGCTGGCCTGGAATGGCCGGTTGCTGGTGGTGGGTTTTGCCAGCGGGACCATCCCGCAGCTGGCGGGCAACCTGGTGCTCCTCAAGGGCGCGGCGGTGCTCGGGGTATTCTGGGGGGCGTTTGCCCAGCGTCAGCCGGAGGACAATGCGGCCAACTTCCGGCAGCTGTTTGCATGGCATGCCGAAGGCAAGTTGAAGCCGCTGGTGTCGCAGACTTATCCACTGGCTGAGGCAGGGGCTGCCATTGAAAAGTTGGGGCAGCGTCAGGCTGTGGGTAAGTTGGTGGTGCTGGCCAGGTAAGACAGTTCCGGCCTTTTCGCGGGCACGCCCGCTCCCACAGGAATACCATGCCGTTCAAGGCTGTGGTGATCCTGTGGGAGCGGGCGGGCACGCTAAGAGGCCGGTGCAGGCTAATCAAACTTCGCGCAGGTTATGGCAGCGCCTGAACCGCGCCTCCAAGTTGCGATCGGGCATCTGGTGGCTGCGAAGGGCATTCAAGGTCTGTTCGACATAATCACGCGTGGTGCCATAGCGCCCCTTGGCACTGGCCAGGATCTGGCTGAGCAGGGTGTCCGGCAGGTTCCCGGCATAGCACGGCAAATGCCGCTCCAGCACGAAGCCCAGGGCCTGCACCTTGCTGCCATCACCCAACCGGCAACTGAGCCAGTGCGGCCGGTACGCCGGGTACGGCATCTCGCGCTGCCACAAGGCCATCAGCGACTCGTCCAGGCTGCTTTCATCCAGCCGGTAGGCAAAACCACTGCAGGAACCACCACGGTCCAGGCCGAACACCAGCCCGGGGGTTTCCGGAGTGCCGCGGTGTTCGTGCGACCACAGGTACAAGCCACGGTGGTAACCATGTACCCGCGCGCGTTGGCGCTCCACCGAGTTGCACTCCGGTCGCCAGATCAACGAACCATAAGCGAACAGCCACACCGGCCCACCCTGATGGCGAGACATGGTTGTCTTCATGGAATTGAACAACTGTTCGCGAGTATGTTGCTGACCGAAGTCGAGTGTCGGTGGATATGAAACTTCCCAGGACATACTTTCAAGTGCCGACATAAGCTGCCGCCATTATCCCTGTGAACTACGGATGTAGCGAGATTCGATAACGATGCGCCCCCAGCCTCTGTACCAAGGGCGCTTGCAGTAACCATAGGACAGAAGTACAGGAATACTCAAGCCCTCGCGCCAGAGTTTCATCCGCGCTCCCGACGACTGGAAAGTACTGTTTCGGCAACTGTGAAAGTTATTAGCCAAGGCGGTAACAATTACCGCCTTATACCCATACTTTCAAACTTCGGTTATTAGCCGCGTGGTGCGTAGGCAAACACATCGGCGCGCATACGGTGCGCATCCATGCCGGCTTCGACCAGGGCGTCGAGCGTGGCATAGATCATGTTCGGCGAGCCGCTGGCATATACATGCACGCTGTTGAGGTCGGCGATGTCCTCGCAGACCGCCTCATGCAGCATGCCGCAACGGCCTTCCCAACCGCACAGGTCGCTGACCACCTGATGCAGGAACAGGTTGGGCAGGCGCTGCCATTCGTCCCAGTGCTCGATCTGGTAGAAGTCCTCGGGCCGGCGCACGCCCCAGTACAGGTGCACCGGGTGCTTGAAACCCTGAGCCCGGCAATGCTCGACCAGGCTGTGCATCTGGCCCATGCCGGTGCCAGCAGCGATCAGCACCAGCGGCCCGTCGGGCAACTCGGCCAGGTGGGTGTCGCCGAACGGCATTTCGATGCGCGCCAGGCCGTCGCGCTTGAGCTGCTCGATAAGTTGCACCGCACTGGGCTCGCGCGCCAGCACATGCAGCTCCAGCTCGCGCCCGGCATGGGGTGCGGAAGCCAGCGAAAACGCCGCCTGCTTGCCGCCTTCGCGCTCGATCATCAGGTACTGCCCCGCGTGGTAGCGCGGCGGCCTGCCAGCCGGCGCGCGCAACCGCACGCGCCAGACGTCGCCACCGACCTCGACGCACTCACTGACACTGCACGCCAGTTTGCGCACCGGCAACTCGCCCAGGGCGAGCACACCATCCCAGAGCAACACGCAGTCCTCCAGCGGTTCGGCAATGCAGGTGAACAGCTCGCCATGGTCGCGGACTTCACCGTCCTGGCGTACCCGCCCTTCGACCAACAACGCGGCGCAGACATGGCAATTGCCATTGCGGCAGCTGTTCGGGCAGTCATAGCCCAGCCGCCGCGCTCCATCCAGGATCCGTTCCCCGGGTTCGAGCGCCAGCACCGCCCCGGACGGCTGCAACGTTACCTGCATCAATCTATTCCCAACTGATCCCACAGCTCATCGATACGGCGGGTGACGGCTTCGTCCTTGACGATGACCCGTCCCCATTCGCGTGTAGTCTCGCCCGGCCACTTGTGCGTGGCGTCCAGGCCCATCTTCGACCCCAACCCGGATACCGGCGACGCGAAGTCCAGGTAGTCGATCGGGGTGTTGTCGATCATCACCGTATCACGCTTGGGGTCCATGCGTGTGGTGATGGCCCAGATCACATCGTTCCAGTCACGGGCATTGATATCGTCATCGGTGACAATAACGAACTTGGTGTACATGAACTGTCGCAGGAACGACCACACACCCAGCATCACGCGCTTGGCGTGGCCCGGGTACTGCTTCTTCATGGTCACCACCGCCATGCGGTACGAGCAGCCTTCCGGCGGCAGGTAGAAATCGACGATTTCCGGGAACTGCTTCTGCAGGATCGGCACGAACACTTCGTTCAGCGCCACGCCGAGGATCGCCGGCTCATCTGGCGGGCGGCCGGTGTAGGTGCTGTGGTAGATCGGTTTCTGCCGGTGGGTGATGCGCTCGACGGTGAACACCGGGAAGCTGTCCACTTCGTTGTAGTAGCCGGTGTGGTCGCCGTACGGGCCTTCCGGGGCCATTTCGCCCGGGTGGATCACGCCCTCCAGGATGATTTCGGCGGTGGCCGGTACCTGCAGGTTGCTGCCCCGGCACTTGACCAGTTCGGTGCGGTTGCCGCGCAGCAGGCCGGCGAAGGCGTACTCGGAGAGGGTGTCCGGCACCGGGGTCACGGCGCCGAGGATGGTGGCCGGGTCAGCGCCCAGGGCCACGGCGACCGGGAACGGCTGGCCAGGGTTCTTCTCGCACCATTCGCGGTAGTCCAGGGCCCCGCCACGGTGGCTGAGCCAGCGCATGATGACCTTGTTGCGGCCGATCACCTGCTGGCGGTAGATGCCCAGGTTCTGGCGGTCCTTGTTCGGGCCGCGGGTGACGGTGAGGCCCCAGGTGATCAGCGGCGCCACGTCGCCCGGCCAGCAGTGCTGGATCGGCAGAGCGCCGAGGTCGACATCGTCCCCCTCGACCACCACTTCCTGACACACCGCGTCCTTGACCACTTTCGGCGCCATCGACACGACTTTCTTGAAGATCGGCAGCTTGGACCAGGCATCCTTCAGGCCCTTCGGCGGCTCAGGCTCCTTGAGGAAGGCCAGCAGCTTGCCGATTTCCCGCAGTTCATCGACCGACTCGGCGCCCATGCCCATGGCCACGCGCTCCGGGGTGCCGAACAGGTTGCCCAGCACCGGGATGTCGAAGCCGGTGGGCTTTTCGAACAGCAATGCAGGGCCCTTGGCACGCAGGGTGCGGTCGCAGACCTCGGTCATTTCCAGGACGGGGGAGATCGGAACCTGGATGCGCTTGAGCTCGCCGCGCTGTTCCAGGCCACGGATGAAGTCGCGCAAGTCGCGATACTGCATGCAGGAGCCTCGTGTTGGCCGTATCGGTCGGGGTGCAGAGTGTAGCGCCGTTCGGGCTTTGTTTGGGGGCAAAAATGCATTGGGGCCGCTTCGCGCCCCTTCGCGGGCACGCCCGCTCCCACAAGGATCACACTGAACCTGTGGGAGCGGGCGTGCCCGCGAAGGGCCGCAAAGCGGCCCCAATTACTGCTTGGCCTGAAACGCTTACTTGCGCTTCATCGACAGGAAGAACTCGTCGTTGGTCTTGGTCTGCTTGAGCTTGTCGACCAGGAACTCGATGGCGGCGATTTCGTCCATCGGGTGCAGCAGCTTGCGCAGGATCCACATGCGCTGCAGTTCGTCGTCGGCGGTCAGCAGCTCTTCGCGACGGGTACCGGAACGGTTGATGTTGATGGCCGGGAACACGCGCTTCTCGGCGATGCGGCGGTCCAGCGGTAGCTCCATGTTGCCGGTGCCCTTGAACTCTTCGTAGATCACTTCGTCCATCTTCGAGCCGGTTTCGACCAGCGCGGTGGCGATGATGGTCAGCGAACCGCCTTCCTCGATGTTACGCGCGGCACCGAAGAAGCGCTTCGGCTTCTCCAGGGCGTGGGCGTCGACACCACCGGTCAGTACCTTGCCGGAGCTCGGGATCACGGTGTTGTAGGCACGCGCCAGACGGGTGATGGAGTCCAGCAGGATGACCACATCCTTCTTGTGCTCGACCAGGCGTTTGGCCTTCTCGATCACCATTTCGGCGACCTGCACGTGGCGGGTTGGCGGCTCGTCGAAGGTGGAAGCAACCACTTCGCCGCGCACGGTGCGCTGCATTTCGGTCACTTCTTCCGGGCGCTCGTCGATCAGCAGGACGATCAGGTGGCACTCGGGGTTGTTGCGGGTGATGTTGGCCGCGATGTTCTGCAACATGATCGTCTTGCCCGCTTTCGGCGGAGCAACGATCAGGCCACGCTGGCCTTTGCCGATCGGGGCGCACAGGTCGATGACGCGGCCGGTCAGGTCTTCGGTGGAGCCGTTACCGGCTTCCATCTTCAGGCGCTTGTTCGGGAACAGCGGCGTCAGGTTTTCGAACAGGATCTTGTTCTTCGCGTTTTCCGGGCGGTCGAAGTTGATGGTGTCGACCTTCAGCAGGGCGAAGTAACGCTCCCCTTCCTTCGGCGGGCGGATCTTGCCGACGATGGTGTCACCGGTACGCAGGTTGAAGCGGCGGATCTGGCTGGGCGAGACGTAGATATCGTCAGGGCCGGCCAGGTAGGACGCATCAGCCGAACGCAGGAAACCGAAACCATCCTGGAGAATCTCCAGCACGCCGTCACCCGAGATCTCTTCGCCGCTTTTCGCGTGCTTCTTCAGCAGGGCGAAAATCACGTCCTGTTTGCGCGAACGGGCCATGTTTTCGATGCCCATCTGTTCGGCCATTTCCAAAAGATCGGTAATCGGCTTTTGCTTGAGTTCAGTCAGGTTCATAAGGGGAGTGACGTAATCATGTAAGAAGGGAGAATTAAGCTTCTGGCTTAATGAGGCCGCGCCGCTAGATGGCGACAGGATCGCGTACTGATTCGAATTAGGGATGCTTCGGCGACGGCGTGTAGAGGGCACTGGAGAAGCAGTGCGAGGCCGAATGTAACACTTGCTTTTTTCGACGTCTAGTGGTTTTGACCGGGTAAATCGTGCCATGTGGGAGCGGGTTTACCCGCGAAGGCGGCAGCGGGTTCGGCATCGAATTCGCGGGTAAACCCGCTCCCACAGGCCCTTCGGGCAAAGAAAAGCCCCGCATCTGCGGGGCTTTTTCACATCACAGGTGGGCGTCGAGGAACGCGGCCAGCTGCGATTTGGACAGGGCGCCGACCTTGGTGGCTTCGACGTTGCCGTTCTTGAACAGCATCAGCGTCGGGATACCACGCACGCCGTGCTTGGCCGGGGTTTCCTGGTTCTCGTCGATGTTCAGCTTGGCGACGGTCAGTTTGCCCTCGTAGGTAGCAGCGATGTCGTCCAGAACCGGAGCGATCATCTTGCATGGGCCGCACCATTCAGCCCAGTAGTCGACCAGCACCGGGCCTTGAGCCTGCAGTACGTCGGCTTCGAAGCTGGCGTCGGTGACGTGTTTGATTTTGTCGCTCATGGAAATCTCCAAGGTCGTAAGCAATAAAAAACGTTGCCCATCATAGCCGCACCCGTCTCCTACAGGAAGCCGCGGACGATTGAGTGTAACTATAGTTGTGCAAGACGCCACGAATCGAAACTGTCATACAAACGTCATAGCATCGAATGGCACATTGCCTTGCATCAAGGCCAGCTCAACGGCTATGTACCACGCGTTGGCGACAGCCTGCTATCGTGGCACGATTGCCGGGTTAACGACCGAGAACAACCAGATCATGCCGCAAACCATCGCGAAGAACCTGTCCCTGATCGCCGCCATCGACCTTGGCTCCAACAGCTTTCACATGGTCGTGGCCAAGGCCCACCATACCGAAATCCGCATTCTCGAGCGGCTCGGCGAGAAGGTTCAGCTGGCCGCTGGCATCGACGAAGAACGCAAGCTCAGTGAAGAGGCAATGGAACGAGGCCTGGATTGCCTCAAGCGCTTTTCCCAACTGATCAACGGCATGCCGGCAGGCTCGGTGCGCATCGTCGGTACCAACGCCTTGCGCGAAGCGCGCAACCGCAACGAATTCATCCAGCGCGCCGAAGCCATCCTTGGCCACCCGGTCGAAGTGATCTCCGGCCGTGAAGAAGCGCGCCTGATCTACCTGGGCGTGTCGCACACCCTGGCCGATACACCCGGCAAGCGCCTGGTGGCGGATATCGGCGGCGGCAGTACCGAGTTCATCATCGGCCAGCGCTTCGAGCCGCTGCTGCGCGAAAGCCTGCAGATGGGCTGCGTCAGTTTCACCCAGCGCTACTTCCGCGACGGCAAGATCACCCCGGCCCGCTACGCCCAGGCCTACACCGCCGCGCGCCTCGAGCTGATGAGCATCGAGAATGCCCTGCACCGCCTGACCTGGGACGAGGCCATCGGCTCGTCCGGTACCATTCGTGCCATCGGCGCCGCCATCAAGGCAGGCGGCCTGGGCAATGGCGAGGTCAACGCCGAGGGGCTGGCCTGGGTCAAGCGCAAGCTGTTCAAGCTGGGTGAGGTCGACAAGATCGATTTCGAAGGCGTCAAGCCGGACCGCCGCACCATCTTCCCGGCGGGCCTGGCGATTCTCGAAGCGATCTTCGATGCCCTGGAACTGCAGCGCATGGACCACTGCGACGGCGCCCTGCGCGAAGGCGTGCTGTTCGACCTGCTGGGCCGCCACCACCACGAAGACGTGCGCGAACGCACCCTGAACTCGCTGATGGAACGCTACCACGTGGACCAGGGCCAGGCTGCGCGCGTCGAGCGCAAGGCATTGCACGCCTTCGACCAGGTGGCTGACGCGTGGGACCTCAAAGACGGGAATTGGCGCGATCTGCTGGGCTGGGCGGCGAAAGTGCACGAAATCGGCCTGGATATCGCCCACTACCACTACCACAAGCACGGCGCCTACCTGATCGAACACTCCGACCTGTCGGGCTTCTCCCGCGAGGACCAGCAGATGATGGCCTTGCTGGTGCGCGGCCACCGCCGCAACATCCCCAAGGACAAGATCGCCGAGCTGGGTGAGGAAGGGGTCAAGCTGCTGCGCCTGTGCGTGCTGCTGCGCTTCGCCATCCTGTTCCACCACATCCGTGGCAACCAGCAGATGCCGAAGGTCGAGCTCAAGGCTGCCGACAGCAGCCTCGATGTGGCCTTCCCTGAGGGCTGGCTGGAACAGAACCAGCTGACCCAGGCCGACTTCGCCAACGAGGCGGAGTGGCTGGCCCGGGTCGGCTTCGTCCTCAGCGTACGTTGAGGACCGGGTTGCTCAGGCGCTCCAGCAGGGTCGCCTGGGCACTGCGCGGGTTCTGGTTGCCGGTTGGCGTGCTGCGCACGTAGCGCCCGTCCGGCTGCAGGGTCCAGGCGTGGGTGTTGTCGGTAAGGTAGCCTTCCAGCTCCTTCTTCACCCGCAGCAACAGCTTCTTGCCTTCCACCGGGAAGCAGGTCTCGACACGCTTGTCGAGGTTGCGCTCCATCCAGTCGGCACTGGACAGGTAGATCTGCTCTTCGCCGCCATTGAGGAAGTAGAACACCCGCGTGTGCTCGAGGAAGCGGCCGATGATCGAGCGCACCTGGATGTTGTGCGAAACCCCCGGAATGCCTGGGCGCAGGCAGCACATGCCACGCACCACCAGGTCGATCTTCACGCCCGACTGGCTGGCCTTGTACAGCGCCTTGATGACCTTGGCGTCGGTCAGCGAGTTGAACTTGGCGATGATATGCGCCGGCTTGCCTTCGAGGGCAAACTGGGTTTCCCGCGCGATCATGTCGAGCATGCCCTTCTTCAGGGTGAACGGCGCGTGCAGCAGTTTCTTCATGCGCAGGGTCTTGCCCATGCCGATCAGCTGGCTGAACAGCTTGCCGACGTCCTCGGTGAGGGCGTCGTCGGAGGTCAGCAGGCTGTAGTCGGTGTACAGGCGGGCGTTGCCGGCGTGGTAGTTACCAGTGCCCAGGTGCGCATAACGCACGATCTCGCCCTGCTCGCGGCGCAGGATCAGCATCATCTTGGCGTGGGTCTTGAAGCCGACCACGCCGTAGATCACCACCGCACCGGCCGCTTGCAGGCGGCTGGCCATCTGCAGGTTGGACTCTTCGTCGAAGCGCGCCCGCAACTCGATCACCGCAGTGACCTCCTTGCCGTTACGCGCCGCGTCCACCAGCGCGTCGACGATTTCCGAGTTGGCCCCGGAACGGTACAGGGTCTGGCGCACGGCAAGCACGTGCGGGTCCTTGGCGGCCTGGCGCAGCAGGTCGATCACCGGGGTGAAGGACTCGAACGGGTGCATCAGCAGGATGTCCTGCTTGCCGATCACGCTGAAGATGTTGTCGGCGTTCTGCAGCAGCTTGGGGATCGCCGGGGTAAACGGCGTGTACTGCAGCTCGGGGTGGCTGTCCAGGCCGGTGATGCTGAACAGGCGGGTAAGGTTGACCGGGCCGTTGACCTGGTACAGCTCGCTTTCGCTGAGGCTGAACTGCTTGAGCAGGTAGTCCGACAGGTGTTTCGGGCAGGTGTCGGCCACCTCCAGACGCACGGCGTCACCGTAGCGGCGCGAGAACAGCTCGCCGCGCAGGGCGCGGGCCAGGTCGTCGACCTCTTCGGAGTCCAGCGCCAGGTCGGCGTTACGGGTCAGGCGGAACTGATAGCAGCCCTTCACCTTCATGCCCTGGAACAGGTCGTCGGCGTGCGCATGGATCATCGACGACAGGAACACATAGTTGGCGCCCGGGCCACCCACCTCTTCCGGCACCCGGATGACCCGCGGCAGCAGGCGCGGGGCCGGGATGATCGCCAGGCCCGAATCGCGGCCGAAGGCGTCGACACCCTCGAGCTCGACGATGAAGTTGAGGCTCTTGTTCACCAGCAGCGGGAACGGGTGGGTCGGGTCGAGGCCGATCGGGGTGATGATCGGGGCGATTTCGTCGCGGAAGTAGCGGCGCACCCAGGTCTTGAGCTTGGGTGTCCAGTAACGCCGGCGGATGAAGCGGATATGGTGCTTTTCCAGCTCTGGCAGCAGCACGTCGTTGAGGATCGCGTACTGGCGCTCCACTTCGCTGTGCACCAGGTCGCTGATGCGTGCCAGCGCCTGGTGCGGCTGCAGGCCGTCGGCACCGGCCTGCTCACGGGCGAAGTTGATCTGCTTCTTCAGGCCGGCGACGCGGATCTCGAAGAACTCGTCGAGGTTGCTGGAGAAGATCAACAGGAACTTGAGGCGTTCGAGCAGCGGGTAGCTCTCGTCCAGCGCCTGTTCCAGCACACGGATATTGAACTGCAGCTGCGAGAGTTCGCGATGAATGTACAGGCTGCTGTCGTCCAGGCCTGGGATGATGATTGCAGGGGTCGGCGCGGGGGCCGGAGCCGCAGTTTCTGCCACCGGTTCCGCGGCAGGCAGGGGCGCCGGCGGCAGGTCTGGCGGGGTCTGCACCATCTCTTCGGGGAGCTCCTGAGCATCCTTGATCGCGACAGGGGTTAGCACTTCATTATTCATCTGGCGTTCCTGAGGACGTTAACGCCCTATCATCTATTGAGCGGCAAGATAAGCGCCCATTATGACGCCTGTGTTACATGCCAGGGCAAGCCATGGCGCGTGGCTTCTGGCATTCTCCGAGCAGGAATTGTTCATGTCGAGACACATTTGGACACTTTCACGAACGCGCGCGAAGGGGTAGGCTTCGCGTTCATTTCGCCAGCACCTCAGAAAATGCTTCAACAATTCCTGCAGGATTTCGGCTACTTCGCCCTTTTTCTAGGCACCTTCTTCGAAGGCGAGACCATTCTGGTGCTTGCGGGATTCCTTGCGTTCCGCGGTTACATGGACATCAACCTGGTGTGCCTGGTGGCGTTTTTCGGCAGCTATGCCGGCGACCAGCTGTGGTACTTCATGGGCCGTCGCCACGGGCGCAGGATCCTGGCACGCAAACCGCGCTGGCAGGCGATGGGTGACCGGGCGCTGGACCACATCCGTCGCCATCCCGACATCTGGGTACTGAGTTTCCGCTTCGTCTATGGCCTGCGCACGGTCATGCCGGTGGCCATTGGCCTGTCCGGCTACCCGCCACGCCGCTATCTGTTGCTGAATGGTCTTGGCGCTGCCATCTGGGCAGTGGCCCTGGGCGCGGCCGCATATCACTTCGGCGCCATCCTCGAAGGCCTGCTGGGCAACGTGAAGCGCTACGAGCTATGGGTGCTCGGTGGCCTGTTGGCGCTGGGCGGCCTGCTGTGGCTGCGCCGGCGCTTCCGCACTTTGCGCGCGGAGCGCAAGGCGGCGGGCAAGGCCCAGGCCCCAGAGGCTGAGCAGGCTGTAAGCCACGAGCAGCAACCAGGCCAGCGGCACGACCACCGCTAGGCCCAGTGCGCCGGCCAGGTACAGCGCCGGCGCATTCGCCAGCAACCGTACCAGCTCCAGGCGCACGGCCCATGGCCGGTTCTCCAGCAACGCGCCCAGCACGAACAAGCCAAACGCCATCAGCGCCCAGCCGAGTACCAGGGCGGCGGTTGGCACGCGTTCGGCCACCTCCATCAGATAGCTGCCCAGCGCCACGTAACCCACGAATTGCGCCGCCACATAGGCCTGCTGCGCACGGCCCAGGGCAACCTCGAACTTGCGAAACAACGCCAGGTCCTGCTTGGCCTGCGGGTAGCGTGCAGCCACATCGGCCGGGCGCCAGCCGGTGGGCATGAACCAGATGCGCAGTTTGTCCCACAGGCTACCGGCGCGACGGGCGTCGTGCCAGAGCTGGGCATAGAACTGCAGGTTGGCCCACAGCGGGTTCCAGCTGGCCAGCGGCGTGGTCACCCCGAACACCACCGGCTCGGCCGGGTCTTCCTCTTTGAAGGTGCCGAACAGACGATCCCAGAGAATGAACACGCCGCCGTAATTGCGATCCAAGTAAGCAGGATTTTGCGCATGGTGGACGCGATGGTTGGATGGCGTGATCAACACCCACTCAAGCCAGCCCAGCTTGGGAATGTGCCGGGTATGCACCCAGAACTGGTACAGCAGGTTGAGCGACGCCACCGTGATGAACACCAGCGGCGGCACACCGAGCAACGCCAGCGGCAGGTAGAACAGCCACGAGAAGATGAACCCGCTGCTGGTCTGGCGCAGCGCCGTGGTGAGGTTGTATTCCTCGCTCTGGTGATGCACCGAGTGCGCAGCCCACAGCACGTTGCGCTCATGGCCAAGACGATGCAGCCAGTAGTAGCAGAAGTCGTACAGGACAACGGCCAACAGCCACACCCACCAGGCCTGCGGCGGCAGGCGCAGCAACGCCATGTGCTCGAACGCCAGGGCATAGGTCACCAGCCCCACCCCTTTGGTCAGCAACCCGGTACTGGTCGACAGCGCACCGGTGCTGAGGCTGTTGATCGAGTCGGCCAGGGTGAAGTTGCGCTGGCCGCGCACACGGTCGGCCAGCAGCTCGACGGCGATCAGAACGAAGAAGAACGGCACGGCCAGCAGGATCAGGTCCATGGGTACGACCTCAGGTGTTATCCGCCAAGATTAGGCCGCGCTTGCAGGAATCCCTATGGCTACATCTGCCAAACTAGAGGACATTTAGCGCCTCGACACTGGAGTAAAAAGCATGACAAAAAAAGTAGCGGTGATTCTTTCCGGCTGTGGCGTTTATGACGGCGCCGAAATCCACGAAAGCGTGATCACCCTGCTGCGCCTCGACCAGCGTGGTGCGCAGGTGCAGTGCTTCGCGCCGAACATTGCGCAGATGCATGTGATCAACCACCTGACCGGCGAGGAAATGCCCGAATCGCGCAATGTGTTGGTGGAGTCGGCGCGCATTGCCCGCGGCGAGGTCAAGGACATCCGCGAGGCCAAGGCCGAAGACTTCGATGCGCTGATCGTGCCGGGCGGTTTCGGGGCGGCGAAGAACCTGTCCAACTTTGCCGTGGAAGGCGCCAACTGCAGCGTCCACCCGGATGTGCTGGCCTTGGCCGAAGCCTTTGCCGACGCCTGCAAGCCGGTTGGCCTGATCTGCATCTCGCCGGCGCTGGCGGCGAAGATCTACGGGCCAGGCGTGGTCTGCACCATCGGTACCGACGCCGGCACTGCGGCGGCCGTGACGAAGATGGGTGGCACCCATGAAGAGTGCGATGTGCACGATATTGTCGAGGACACCCAGCGCAAGCTGGTGACCACCCCGGCGTACATGGAGGCCAAGTCGATCAGTGAAGCGGCTGGCGGGATCTACAAGCTGGTGGATCGGGTGCTGGAGCTGACGCACGAGGGTGACCAGTAAATCCTTGGGCCCGCTGCGCAGGCCATCGCCGGCAAGCCAGCTCCCACAGGAATAGCGCATGGCTTGAGGCCAACGCGATCGAGGTGGGAGCTGGCTAGCCGGCGATGGGCTGCAAAGCAGCCCCCGCATCAGGTTTTACTCAGTCGTGCAATGATCCTGTCCAGCGCATTGGCAAAAGCCTGCTTCTCGCGCTCGCCATAAGGCGCCTGCCCTCCCCCCACCTGGCCCTGCTCGCGCAGCTCGGTGAACAGGTTGCGCGCCGCCAGCCGATCACCCATGTTGCGCTCGTCGAACTCGCGCCCGCGCGGGTCCAGTGCCGCCACGCCCTTTTTCACCAGGCGGTCGGCCAACGGCACGTCACTGCAGATCACCAGCTCGCCAGGCACGGCGTGCTCCACCAGGTAATCATCGGCCGCGTCCATGCCGCTGGGCACCACGATCAGGCGCACGATCGCGAACGCCGGCTTGGCCACAGCCTGGCCCGCCACCATCACTACCTCGAACTTGCGCTTGAGGGCGAACTTGACGATCAGATCCTTGGCCGCCTTGGGGCAGGCGTCGGCATCGATCCACACACGCATCGGAAAACCTCGCAATCAGCTTGAGGCCCCCATCATGCCTCAAGCGCAACGAAAGCTGCAGCCGTCGCCCACGCGCGCTGGGAAAATGGCGCCAATATTTCAATTGCCGCTTATCCGACCCCGCCACTCAGGCTACACTCGCCACAGCTCCGCTGGCCTGCCCGAGTGCGCAATGAACCACCCCCACGAAATCCGCCCCGACCTGGACGAAGGCATCGACCGCAAGGTCCTGGCGACATTGCGTGCGCGCTTCCTGCGGCTCAACCAGGGCCGGCTGCAGCGGGCCCTGGAGGGCCTGTCGACGCGCCAGCAACAGGTGCTGACGCTGCTGCCGCTGCTGTTTCATGTGAACCACCCGTTGCTACCGGGCTATGTCTCCGGCAGCACTCCCGCCGGCGTATCGGGCTACGAGCCAAGCGCCGACCTGGTAGTCGAGGCCCAGCGCCTGGCCCGCTCGTTCACCTACAAGGCCCGCCATGGCAACCCGCCGCGGCCGATCCACGGCCTGTTCCTGATGGGCAGCCTGGGCTCGCTGGCCCAGGCCGAGCACAGCGACATGGACCTGTGGGTGTGCCATGCACCCGGTCTGGCCGACGAGCTGCTGGGCGAGTTGCGCCGCAAATGCCAACTGCTGGAGGCATGGGCGGAAAGCCTGGGTGCCGAGGCACACTTCTTCCTGATCGACACGCAAGGTTTCGCCCAGGGCCAACGCGAGGGCCAGCTCGGTTCCGACGATTGCGGCACCACCCAGCACTACCTGCTGCTGGACGAGTTCTACCGCACTACTATCTGGCTGGCCGGGCGCACGCCACTGTGGTGGCTGGTGCCGGTCTACCAGGAAGACGATTACCACACCTATACCCAGACCCTGCTGTCCAAGCGTTTCATCCGCAGCCAGGACGCCCTCGACCTCGGCAACCTGGCGCACATTCCGCCCGGCGAGTTCGTCGGCGCCGGCTTGTGGCAACTGTTCAAAGGCATCGACTCGCCCTACAAGTCGCTGCTCAAGCTGCTGCTGACCGAGGCCTATGCCAGCGAACACCCCGCCGTACGCTGCCTGAGCCTGGACTACAAGCAGGCAGTGTTCGCCAACCAGCTCGACCTCGACGAGCTGGACCCGTACGTGATGGTGTACCGGCGCATCGAGCGCTACCTGCTGCAGCGTGGCGAACACGCGCGCCTGGAGTTGGTGCGGCGCAGCCTGTACCTGAAGGTGAACAAGAAGCTCAGCGACCCGGCCCGGGCCAATGGCTGGCAACGCCGGCTGTTGCAGCGCCTGGCCGACGAGTGGGGCTGGGACGAGCGCCAGCTGGCCCTGCTGGACAGTCGCAACCAATGGAAAGTGCAGCAGGTTGCCGTCGAGCGCCGCGAGCTGGTGGCCGAACTGAACCACAGCTACCGCTTTCTCAGCCAGTTCGCCCGCACCCAGAACGCCAGCAGCCGCGCCGACCAGCGCGATCTCAATGTGCTGGGCCGGCGCCTTTACGCGGCCTTCGAGCGCCGCGCCGGCAAGGTCGAAGTGATCAACCCCGGTATCGCCCCGGACCTGGCCGAAGGCACCCTGACCCTGGTCCAGGCGCCTAACCGCAAAGAGCCCGGCAGCCACCACTGGGAGCTGTACACCGGCAACCTGAGCCCCCATGAGGTGGACCACTTCAGCCCGCTCAAGCGTTGCCGCGAACTGCTCGAGCTGCTGACATGGGCCCATCGCAACGGGGTGATCGACAGCAGCACGCGCCTGGCGCTGCACCCGGGTGTCAGCGATCTCAGCGAATTCGAGCTGTTCAACCTGGTCGGCTGCCTGCAGCAGAGCATCCCCCTGCCCTTGCCGACCGTCAGCGAAGTGCGCCTGCTGCAACCCAGCGTTGCCGACGAGGTGCTGCTGCTGGTCAACGTCGCCATCGACCCGCTGCGCCACCACCGCGACCTGAACATCCTGATGACCACCGAGCGTACCGACTCGTTGAGCTATGCAGGCGTGCGCGAAAACCTGGTCCTTACCCTGGACCAGGTCACCCTCAACAGCTGGAACGAGGTATTGGTCCAGCGCTATGACGGCGAGCACGCGCTGGTGCGCTGCCTGCGCGACTTCCTCAACAGCCCCGTGCTGCGCGGCCACCGGCCGAGGGTGCGGGTGCGCTGCTTCTGCCACAGCCGCGCCCAGGCCATCGGCCAACGCGTGGAGGAAATCTTCGACACCGTGCAGCTGCTGCTGGACCAGGGCCTGAACCACCGCTATTTGCTGCAGGTGGCCCAGCACACCCATGTGCTGGAGCTGCTGGCCGGCCATGTCAACCTCACCACCCTGGCCGAGCACGAGGCGCTGCTGGACTACCTGGGCGAAGAGCGTAGCGCCTACAGCCCGCTGTACCTGGATGCCAACGCCCTGCAGGACCACGACCTGCACCTGGTGCTGGAGCAGGGCCGGCCGGCCTGCATCCAGGTGTTCTACCGCCTGCAGGGTGGCTGGGCCGAGCTGTACGTGCTGGATGAATACAATGCCCTGTGGCAGCAACGCCTGCCCCTGCACGACGAAGCCCACTTGCTATTGCCGCTGCAGCGCTTTCTGCGTTCGGTGGTGATGCGCCGTGATGCCCGGCTGCCGCTGGACAGCCAGCGCGCGGCCTCACTGGACATCCACTACGCGCAACTGTTGCCTTCCGGGCCAGGCAAGGCGCGCAGCATCGAGCCGCGCCAGGCCCCGCTCGAGGGTAGCGACCAGCCTTACTATGAGGTGCAGGCGATCATCCAGGCCGGGGTCGCGGGTGCGGCGCACGTGACGCTGTATTGCGACCAGCAGGAGTTTTCCGAACTGGAGCATGGTGAACAGCTGTATGCGGTAGCGGCCCGGCAAATCCTCGGGCAGCGACGTGGTGCAGGACAGTACCGCTGCTACATCACTGACCTGGATTTGTCCGAGTTGCTGGATGACCAGCTGGGGTCGACGCAGCTGTACCTGCGCTACAAGCGGGAGCTGGAGCAGGCTTTGAACGAGGGGTTGGAGCAGGTGCTAATTGAATGACAAGGGGCTGCTTTGCAGCCCATCGACGCGGTTCGTCGCCACGACAAGCCAGCTCCCACCCCGATCGCATTGACCTCAGGCCATGCGCTATCCCTGTGGGAGCTGGCTTGCCGGCGATGGGCCGCAAAGCGGCCCCCTGGCCCTTACAGGTCGAAATCGCCCGCCGCTTCCGGCTGGTATTCCACTTCCAGCAGCTTCAGCTTGAGGGTCTTGCCCCCCGGGGCCGGCCAGTCGATCTGCGCGCCCACCGACAACCCCAGCAAGGCGCAACCGATCGGCGCCAGGATCGAGACCTTGCCTTCCGGCCCGGCATCCTT
The DNA here is from genome assembly GCF_002453565.1 of Pseudomonas sp. UBA6753. Lineage (NCBI taxonomy): Bacteria > Pseudomonadati > Pseudomonadota > Gammaproteobacteria > Pseudomonadales > Pseudomonadaceae > Pseudomonas > Pseudomonas sp. UBA6753. The sequence goes on from NZ_DKHD01000003.1 coordinate 58,344, forward strand.
CGGGTACACCAGGGTCAGGTGGTAGTCCTTGCCGCTGGCTTCCTCACGGCAGTGCACGCGCGAGTTCATGGTCACCACGCCAGCCGGGACTTCCTCGTGACCGACCACCTGCTCGGCGCGGTCCAGCTCGTCCTGCAGGGCGAGCACACCCGGCGTACTCTCGTCGAGGCTGTCGATCAGACGCTCCAGACGTTGTACGTCCAATCGGGTGAGGATGAGGGAAGGCTTGGTGCTCATGATCCAGTCAGACTCCTTTGAACAGGCGGTTTTCATCGTGCAGATAAAGCAAAACCCCGCCCAAGGGCGGGGTTTGTGAAGGCTTTGGCGTCACCGACGCAGAACCCGACGTTACCACAGCCGGGTAAATACTCAAGCCCCTGCGATCAGTGTGCCTTAGCCTGGTCGCGCAGGGCCTGGGCCTCGCGGCAGATCTGCCGGCGCCGTTCGTCATCGGCCGAACGCCATTCGCGGATGTGCTCGACATGCCGGTGGCAACCCGTGCAGACCCGCTGTTCGTCCAGCCGGCAAACGCTGATGCAGGGCGACGGTACTGCGGGGCTGACGTTGCTGTAGAGCGGCTTGGGCGGCCGGGCCTGGGTGCTGCTCATGTCAGATCTCGTCAAAGTCCAGCTTCTCGCCGGCCCGCTCCCAGACGATGCGCTCGAGCATTTCGCCCAGCAGCTCCTCGCTCTTCTCGCACACCCACTTGCCGCTGTCTTCGTCGTAGTCGAAGTGGAAACCGCCGGAACGGTCGGCCAGCCACAGCTGGCGCAGCGGCTCCTGGCGGCTGAAGATCAGCTGGGCGCCGCCTTCGAACTTGACGGTGAGGACGCCAGCGGAGTTCTCCATGTCCAGGTCCAGGCCGCTCTCGTCGAACAGGTCTTCCAGGGCCTGTTGGGTCGCGTCGACCAGATCATGGAAACGCGCTTCACTCAAACTCATTGCAGGAACCTCGAAATTGGCTGCGTTACAGGCAAGCCCGGCAAGATACGGGCGCTTGCCGCCGAATGCAAAGGTTTAGCCGCTACCTTCACTGGCATTAACTCAAAGCCTGTGGGAGCGGGCATGTCGATGCGTCGAACCGCCGCGAAGCAGACGCCGCGGTGTGTGGCACCGGCTTTGCCGGTGTTCGCGGGCAAGCCCGCTCCCACAGGTACTGCGAAAGGGCCCTTGCAGGCGGTAAGAATAGCCCGCCAGGCGGGCCGGCCCTTGCATAGGCAAGCCGTCGGTCGCTCGGTATACTCGGGCGCAATACTGCATATTTCTAAGGATTTCACCCATGAAGCGCCTGATTTCCTCCCTCGCGGCGCTGGTCGCTGTTGCCTGCCTCGTTTCGGCCTGCGGCCAGAAAGGCCCGCTCTATCTGCCAGAAGACGGCGATAACGGCAAAGCGCACAAGTCGCACCAGCACCAGCCAAAAGCCAAGCCGGCCCCGGTACAAGAGCAGCAGCCAGAACCGGAGCTCGAGCCCGAGCAGTCGCCAGCGCAGTAAGGAAACCAGATGAACGCTTTCAACTACCGCGACGGCGAGCTGTTCGCGGAAGGCGTGGGCCTGTCGGCCATCGCCGAACGCTATGGCACCCCGACCTACGTGTATTCGCGCGCCCACATCGAGGCCCAGTACCGTAGCTACGCCGACGCCCTGCAAGGCACCGAGCACCTGGTGTGTTTCGCCGTCAAGGCCAACTCCAACCTCGGCGTGCTGAACGTGCTGGCACGCCTGGGCGCAGGCTTCGACATCGTCTCCGGCGGTGAGCTGGAGCGCGTGCTGGCCGCTGGCGGCCGTGCCGACCGCGTGGTGTTCTCCGGTGTCGGCAAGACCCGCGACGACATGCGCCGCGCCCTGGAAGTCGGCGTGCACTGCTTCAACGTCGAATCCACCGACGAACTGGAGCGCCTGCAGGTGGTGGCCGCCGAGATGGGCAAGGTTGCCCCGGTCTCGCTGCGGGTCAACCCGGACGTCGACGCCGGCACCCACCCGTACATCTCCACCGGCCTGAAAGAGAACAAGTTCGGCATCGCCATCGCCGACGCCGAGGCCATCTACGTGCGCGCGGCGCAGCTGCCGAACCTGGAAGTGGTCGGTGTCGACTGCCACATCGGTTCGCAACTGACCACCGTCGAGCCTTTCCTCGATGCCCTCGACCGCCTGCTGGTGCTGGTCGACCGCCTGGCCGAGTGCGGCATCCACCTGCGCCACCTGGACCTGGGTGGCGGTGTCGGCGTGCGTTACCGCGATGAGGAGCCGCCGCTGGTGGCCGACTACATCAAGGCGATCCGCGAGCGCGTCGGCGACCGCGACCTGGCCCTGGTGTTCGAGCCGGGCCGCTACATCGTGGCCAACGCCGGCGTCCTGCTGACCCGCGTGGAATACCTCAAGCACACCGAGCACAAGGACTTCGCCATCATCGATGCGGCGATGAACGACCTGATCCGCCCGGCCCTGTACCAGGCCTGGATGGGTGTCAGCGCGGTCAAGCCACGCGCAGGCGAAGGCCGTGCCTACGACCTGGTCGGCCCGATCTGCGAGACTGGCGACTTCCTCGGCAAGGACCGCGTGCTGAACCTGGCCGAAGGTGACCTGCTGGCCGTACAGTCCGCGGGCGCCTATGGTTTTGTCATGAGCTCCAACTACAACACCCGTGGCCGTTGCGCTGAAATCCTGGTCGACGGCGACCAGGCCTTCGAAGTACGCCGCCGCGAGACCATCGCCGAATTGTACGCTGGCGAAAGCCTGCTGCCGGAGTAAGCCCATGCTGCTGCGTTTTACCAAGATGCATGGGCTGGGCAACGACTTCATGGTCCTCGACCTGGTCAGCCAGCACGCGCACATCCAGCCCAAGCACGCCAAGCAATGGGGTGACCGCCACACCGGCATCGGCTTCGACCAGTTGCTGATCGTCGAGGCGCCGAACAACCCGGAAGTGGACTTCCGCTACCGCATCTTCAATGCCGACGGCTCCGAGGTCGAGCAGTGCGGCAACGGTGCGCGCTGCTTCGCCCGCTTCGTGCTGGACAAGCGCCTGACCGCGAAAAAGCGTATCCGCGTGGAAACCAAGAGCGGCATCATCGAGCTGGACGTGCAGAACGACGGCCAGATCAGTGTCGACATGGGCCCACCGCGCTTCACCCCTGCCGAAATCCCCTTCGTCGCCGACGAGCAGGCGCTGAACTACCCACTGGAAGTCGACGGCCAAGTGCATTCGATTGCCGCCCTGTCCATGGGTAACCCGCATGCCGTGTTGCGTGTCGACGACGTGCGTACCGCCCCTGTGCACCAGCTGGGCCCGAAGATCGAGAACCACCCACGCTTCCCGCAGCGGGTGAATGCCGGTTTCCTCCAGGTCATCGACCGCCACCGCGCCAACCTGCGTGTGTGGGAACGTGGTGCGGGCGAAACCCAGGCCTGCGGCACCGGCGCCTGCGCCGCCGCCGTGGCGGCGATCAGCCAGGGCTGGATGGACTCCCCAGTATCCCTCGACCTGCCCGGTGGCCGCCTGCACATCGAATGGGCCGGCCCCGGCAAGCCCGTGCTGATGACCGGCCCGGCCGTACGCGTCTACGAAGGACAGGTTCGTCTCTAAGCGAGTAACCGCCATGACCGATCAGCCCCAGGTTGTACCCCAGCAGTCCGCCGAGCTCGATGCCGAAGCGGTGGTCGCCTACCTGCGCGCCCACCCCACCTTCTTCGCCGAGCACGACGAGCTGCTGATCGAACAGCGCATCCCGCACCAGCGTGGCGACAGCGTGTCGCTGGTGGAGCGCCAGCTCAAGCTGCTGCGCGACCGCAACATCGAGATGCGCCACCGCCTGTCGCAACTGATGGACGTGGCCCGCGACAACGACCGGCTGTTCGACAAGACCCGCCGGCTGATCCTCGACCTGCTCGACGCCGGCAGCCTGGAAGAAGTGGTGATGGCGGTCGAAGACAGCCTGCGCCAGGAATTCCAGGTGCCCTTCGTCAGCCTGATCCTGTTCGGTGAAAACGTCGCGCCGGTCGGGCGCTGGGTCAGCAACGCCGAAGCGCAGCAGGCCATCGGTGCCCTGCTGGGCGGCGGCAAGACGGTCAGCGGCAACCTGCGCGAGCACGAGCTGGCCTTCCTGTTCGGTGAAGAACAGCGCCGGGAAGTGGGCTCCAGCGCCGTGGCTGCCCTGGAATACCAGGGCCTGCACGGGGTGCTGGCGATCGGCAGCCGCGACCCGCAACATTACAAGAGCAGCGTCGGCACCTTGTTCCTTGGCTACATTGCCGAGGTGCTTGGCCGCGTTGTGCCACGCGTTACCCAGACGCTGCGCCCGGTACGCTGATGGAACGCCAGCTGGAGGCTTATTGCGCACACCTGCGCAACGAGCGCCAGGTGTCCGAGCACACCCTGCTGGGCTACCGTCGCGACCTGGACAAGGTGGTCGCCTACTGCAAGGAGCACGGCATTGCCGATTGGCAGGCACTGCAGATCCAGCAGCTGCGCCAGCTGATCGCCCGCCAGCACCACCACGGCCAATCCTCGCGCAGCCTGGCCCGGCTACTGTCGGCGGTGCGTGGCCTGTACCGCTATCTCAACCGCGAAGGCCTGTGCCAGCACGACCCGGCCAGCGGCCTGAGCCCGCCCAAGGGCGAACGCCGGCTGCCCAAGGTGCTGGACACCGACCGCGCCCTGCAACTGCTCGATGGCGGTGTCGACGATGACTTCATCGCCCGTCGCGACCAGGCCATCCTCGAACTGTTCTATTCGTCGGGCCTGCGCCTGTCCGAGCTGACCAACCTCGACCTCGATCACCTCGACCTCGCCGCCGGCCTGGTGCAGGTGCTGGGCAAGGGCGGCAAGGCCCGCGTGCTGCCGGTCGGCCGCAAGGCCCGCGAAGCGTTGCAGGCCTGGTACCGCCTGCGCGGCATCGGCAACCCGCGCGACCGCGCGGTGTTCATCACCCGCCAGGGCAACCGCATCAGCCCACGGGCCGTTCAGCAACGCGTTAAGGCGGCCGGTGAGCGCGAGCTGGGCCAGCACCTGCACCCACACATGCTTCGCCATTCCTTCGCCAGCCACGTGCTGGAATCGTCCCAGGACCTGCGCGCAGTGCAAGAGATGCTCGGCCATGCCGACATCGGCACCACGCAGATCTATACCCACCTGGACTTCCAGCACCTGGCCGCGGTGTACGACAGCGCCCACCCTCGGGCCAAACGCAGCAAAGGCACAGACTCATGAGCATCAAGCTGATCACCTTCGACCTCGACGACACCCTGTGGGATACCGCGCCGGTGATTGCCAGCGCGGAAGTCGTGCTGCGCGACTGGCTCGAAGCCAACGCCCCGATCCTTGGCGGCGTACCGGTGGAGCACCTGTTCGCCATTCGCGAGCGCCTGGTACAAGCCGAACCCGGCCTGAAGCACCGTATCAGCGCCCTGCGTCGACGGGTGCTGTTTCATGCCTTGGAAGAAGTCGGCTACAGCGAAAAACATGCGCAAGAGCTGGCCAACGAAGGTTTCGAAGTATTCCTGCATGCCCGCCACCAGGTGGAGATTTTCCCGGAGGTGCAGCCGGTGCTGGAGATCCTGCGCCATCACTACACCTTGGGTGTGGTCACCAACGGCAATGCCGACGTAAGCCGTCTCGGGCTGGCGGACTATTTCCGCTTTGCCCTGTGTGCCGAAGACCTCGGCATCGGCAAGCCGGACCCGGCGCCGTTCCTCGAAGCCCTGCGCCGCGGTGACGTGGAGGCCAGCGCAGCGGTGCACATCGGTGACCACCCGGGCGATGACATTGCCGGCGCCCAGCGCGCCGGGCTGCGGGCGGTGTGGTTCAACCCCCAGGGCAAGGCGTGGGTAGGCGAACAGGCGCCGGACGCCGAGATCCAGCGCCTGTCGCAGTTACCCGACATCCTCGCGCGCTGGCGCTGACAGGCGCCGCTTCGCGGCCCATTCGCGGGCACGCCCGCTCCCACAGGTTTACTGCCCTCTCAGCTTCTGCGCGATCCCAGTGGGAGCGGGCGAGCCCGCGAAGAGGCCGGTACAGGCAACACAAAACAGACAGGCACAAAAAAGCCCGCAGCGACGGCGGGCTTTTTTCGATCAGCCACTCAGATAGGGCGGCTGCCGTACTTGTTGTCCGGCTTCTTGGGCGGGTCGGCGACCACGTTGGCCTCGACTTCCTGAACCTTGCCGCCGCGAGCGAGGAACTCTTCCATGGCCTTGGCCAGGGCGTCACGCTCCTTCTGCTTGGCTTCCATGCTCGGCATCTCGTCTACCGAGACCGCGGCCTTGGATTTGCCCTTGGCAGCGGGTGCCGGGCTGCTGTCGTCATCGCCAGCGTCTTCGGCGCCGTCATCAGCTGCCGCTTCGAGGCCTTCATCGCCCTCGTCTTCGTCGCCTACTTCGAGGTCATCATTTTCCAGATCGTCGTCGCTCATGTTCTACCTCATGACTTGCGAAAAGCAGGTTAGTTATAGACCAGTGCAGCCGTAGACCGGCAGCCACCAGTGAAAATTCAACTGGCCGTGGGTTAGGCCACTGCCCTAGGGTCGGCGCTCCTGATGGGAGGCGGCACCCAGCAGGCCCTGCTCCTGGCAGGACCTGACAAATCCTTTAGCCCCTGCTGGCCACACGCTATTGGCAAGCCTAGCAAAGGCTGGCGAAGCGTGTGGACTACTCGTCAAACACCCTTCGGCGCGCATTCTAGCGCGCCAGCAGAAAAAGCAAAGCACCATGAATGCTCTGCGTTTTGTAAGATTTCCGCCTACGTCGCGAACGTGTCGGATAAACCGTTTGCCGTGCGGGAAATGCTAAAAATCTGGCAAAAAAATGCCCGGCAAGCCGGGCAAGTTTTTACCGCGTCGCAGTTACAGGTTGTAGCCGCGCTCGTTGTGCTGAGCCAGGTCGAGGCCGACCGACTCTTCTTCTTCGCTGACCCGCAGGCCCATCACCACATCCAGCACCTTGAGGATCACGTAGGTGACGATGGCGGTGTAGACCACGGTGAAGATCACGCCCTTGGCCTGGATCCAGACCTGCATGCCGATGTCGGTGACGGCACCGAAGCCGCCCAGCGCCGGGGCCGCGAACACGCCGGTGAGGATGGCGCCGATGATACCGCCGATGCCGTGCACGCCGAAGGCGTCCAGCGAGTCGTCATAGCCCAGCTTGCGCTTGAGGCTGGTGGCGCAGAAGTAGCAGACCACACCCGAGACCAGGCCGATCACCAGGGCACCCATCGGGCCTACGGTACCGGCAGCCGGGGTGATGGCGACCAGGCCGGCGACCACGCCCGAAGCGATGCCCAGGGCGCTTGGCTTACCGTGGCCGATCCACTCGGCGAACATCCAGCCCAGGGCCGCGGCGGCGGTGGCGATCTGGGTCACCAGCATGGCCATGCCGGCGGTGCCGTTGGCGGCAGCGGCAGAGCCTGCGTTGAAGCCGAACCAGCCGATCCACAGCATGGCCGCGCCCATCAGGGTGTAGCCCAGGTTGTGCGGGGCCATCGGGGTGGTCGGGTAGCCCTTGCGCTTGCCCAGCACCAGGCAGCAGACCAGGCCCGCGATACCGGCGTTGATGTGCACCACGGTGCCGCCGGCAAAGTCCAGCACGCCCCAGTCCCACATCAGTGCACCGTCACCGCTCCAGACCATGTGCGCGATCGGCGCGTAGACGAGGGTGAACCAGATGCCCATGAACACCAGCATCGCGGAGAACTTCATGCGCTCGGCGAAGGCACCGACGATCAGCGCCGGGGTAATGATGGCGAAGGTCATCTGGAAGGTGATGAATACCGCTTCAGGGAACAGCGCGGCAGCCGAGGTCAGGTTCGAGGGCGTGACGCCGCTGAGGAACGCCTTGGAGAAGCCGCCGACGAAGGAATTGAAGTTGAGCACGCCCTTTTCCATACCAGTGGTATCGAAGGCCATGCTGTAGCCGTAGACGACCCAGAGAATGCTCATCAGGCCAGTGATTGCAAAGCACTGCATCATCACCGACAGCACGTTCTTGGAACGCACCATGCCGCCATAGAACAGGGCCAGGCCCGGAATGGTCATGAACAGCACCAGCGCCGTTGCGGTCAGCATCCAGGCGGTGTCGCCGGAGTTCAGCGCTGGGGCAGCTTCCTCGGCCAGGGCAAGCCCGGGCATTACGAGGGACAATAGGGCTCCTAGCCCTGCGATCTTACGCAGAGTCATGTTGTTTTCTCCTGGGGCGTTGGGTTTGGTGAGGCTTTGTTGCTGCTTAGATCGCGTCGGTATCGGTTTCGCCGGTACGGATACGGATCGCCTGCTCCAGATTCACCACGAAAATCTTGCCGTCACCGATCTTGCCGGTGTTGGCTGCCTTGGTGATGGCTTCGATTACCCGATCAAGGTCCTTGTCATCGATGGCGACATCGATCTTCACCTTGGGCAGGAAATCGACCACGTATTCAGCACCGCGATACAGCTCGGTATGGCCCTTCTGCCGACCGAAGCCTTTGACTTCGGTGACGGTGATGCCCTGCACGCCGATTTCCGACAGCGACTCGCGCACGTCGTCCAGCTTGAACGGCTTGATGATGGCTGTGACTAGCTTCATGAAACTCTCTCCCGATTTGGTGGACTTGCCCCAGGAAAACAAACCCGTCTCAAGTCTAAGCGCAGCGCTTGGCTTTGTAACGCGTCGTCGGCATCCGGCTCCGCGTGCGCACTGCCTGGTCACAAGGAACTGCATCAGTGCATGGCTCGCAGTGGTCTTTGCAGAAACCTTGCCAGTTCCGTCAAAGCTCGGGAAAACAGCGAGTTATGTGAATCAGTCGGGCTTGGCCAGTCGCCAGCATGCGCAACATGCACAATTTCGGTGCATCCAGACCTGGCGCATTGCTCGAAAAATGTGCAACTGCGTGGCGAGGGCGAATGATTTTTGTGGGAGCGGCCTTGTGTCGCGAAAGGGCCGCACAGCGGCCCCGGCAATGCATGCTGCGCAACCGATATCCCGGGGCTGCTGCGCAGCCCTTTCGCGACACAAGGCCGCTCCCACAAGGGACCAATGTGCAATCAAGGGCCAGGTTCGCCCGTGCTACACTGCCGGCCATTTCCCAGTATCAGTGGACAGCCCCATGCTCGCGCCCAAAGCCCTTCTCGATGCCCTGAGCGACCAGGCCTCGCGCCTGTTCAGCAGCGATACCGCCCAGCCCCGCGCCGAACTGGAAAGCCAGTTCAAAGTGCTGATGCAAGGTGCCTTCAGCAAGCTGGACCTGGTCAGCCGCGAAGAATTCGACAGCCAGATGGTCGTCCTGGCGCGCACCCGCGCACGCCTCGAAGCCCTGGAAAAACAGGTAGCCGAGCTGGAAGCACGACTGAATCCAGCCCCGCAGGATGAATGAATGCGCAAGGGCATGAAAATACAGGGTAACGTCCTAGCCTGAAAAACCACGACGCACACTTGTAGCTCCGGCCCGGGCCGCGCTGGCTATGCTTGCAAAGCCGCAGGAAGCGGCCCTTTTCAGCGACAACGGAGCGTCCATGTCCCTAGCCCTCGTCCACAGCCGCGCCCAGGTGGGCGTGCAGGCACCGGCGGTCAGCGTCGAAACCCACCTGGCCAACGGCTTGCCCCATCTCACTCTGGTCGGTCTGCCGGAAACCACGGTCAAAGAGAGCAAGGACCGGGTACGCAGCGCCATCGTCAACTCCGGTTTGAACTATCCGCAGCGGCGCATCACCCAGAACCTCGCCCCCGCCGACCTGCCCAAGGATGGCGGGCGCTATGACCTGGCCATTGCCCTGGGTATCCTCGCCGCCGATGGCCAGGTACCAACGGCCACCCTTGCCGAGGTCGAATGCCTGGGCGAACTGGCGCTATCTGGCAAGTTGCGCCCGGTGCAGGGCGTGCTGCCCGCGGCACTGGCGGCACGCGAAGCAGGCCGGGCGCTGGTGGTGCCACGGGAAAACGCCGAGGAAGCCAGCCTGGCAGGCGGGTTGGTGGTGTATGCGGTGGGGCACCTGCTGGAGCTGGTCGCCCACCTGAACGGCCAGGTGCCGTTGCCGCCGTATGCGGCCAACGGCCTGATCCTGCAGCAACGCCCGTACCCGGACCTGAGCGAGGTGCAGGGCCAACTGGCTGCCAAGCGTGCACTGCTGCTAGCGGCGGCCGGGGCGCACAACCTGTTGTTCACCGGGCCTCCCGGTACCGGCAAGACCTTGCTCGCCAGCCGCCTGCCGGGGCTGCTGCCACCGCTGGACGAGCACGAGGCACTGGAAGTGGCGGCAATACAGTCGGTCAGCGGCCATACGCCACTGAGCAGCTGGCCGCAGCGGCCTTTTCGCCATCCACACCACTCCGCCTCCGGCCCGGCGCTGGTCGGCGGCAGCAGCCGGCCGCAACCGGGCGAAATCACCCTGGCCCACCATGGCGTGCTGTTTCTGGATGAATTGCCGGAATTCGAGCGGCGCGTGCTGGAGGTGTTGCGCGAGCCGCTGGAGTCGGGCGAGATCGTGATTGCCCGGGCCCGCGACAAGGTGCGCTTCCCGGCACGTTTCCAACTGGTGGCGGCAATGAACCCCTGCCCTTGCGGCTACCTGGGCGACCCCACTGGCCGCTGCCGCTGCAGTACCGAGCAGATCGCGCGGTATCGCAACAAGCTGTCCGGGCCATTGCTGGACCGTATCGACCTGCACCTGACCGTGGCCCGGGAGAGCACCACGCTGAACAACCAGCCCTGCGGCGAGACCAGTGCCGATGTGGCGGCCAAGGTAGCCGAGGCACGTGAACTGCAACAGCGGCGGCAAGGGTGTGCGAATGCGTTTCTCGACCTTGAGGGGTTGCGCCGCCATTGTGGGTTGGCAGCGGCGGACCAGGCCTGGTTGGAGGGGGCATGTGAACGGCTGACCCTGTCATTGCGCGCGGCACACCGGTTGCTGAAGGTGGCGCGGACGCTGGCGGATCTGGAAGGTAGCCAGGCAATTGGCCGGGCGCATCTGGCCGAGGCCCTGCAGTACCGGCCGGGGAGCAGTTAGATTGCCGGGGCTGCCTTGCAGCCCATCGCCGGCAAGCCAGCTCCCACCCCGACCGCATCGGCCTCAAGCCATGCGCAGTCCCTGTAGGAGCCTGGCTTGCCAGCGATGAGGCCAGTACAGGCAGTACAAGACAGTTTCTCCCACACCGAATACGTCGGCCCAAAGCCTGTGCAGTCCCTGTGGGAGCGGGCGAGCCCGCGAAGGGGCCGGGACAGGAATACCTCACTGGCTGCCCACCAAAGCATCCTCAACCACCTTCAGCAGCACCTCTTCAGAAAATGGCTTGCCCAGGCAGACCAGCGCCCCAAGCGCCATCGCCGCCCGCACCGCCCCTTCATCCCAATGCGCCGACATGCAGATCACCGGCAAACGCCACTCCAGCCGGGCCAGTTCGCGCTGCACCGCCAGCCCGCTCATTCCAGGCATCCTCAGGTCGAGCAGCACACACCCCGATTGCCGCGCCAATGCCGAGGCCAGGAACAGGTCCCCTGCAGCAAAAGACAAGGTCTCGAAACCTGCCGAACGCAGCAGGTTGGCCAGGCTTTTGCGCACCGACGCATCGTCGTCGACGATGCACACCGCTCTGCTCATGCGCCGCCCAGGCCCTCAGGCTGCGCCCCGATGACGTTGTGCATGGCCACCAGCTCCAGCAGCGAGCGGGACTGCATCTTGTTCATGATGTTCTTCTTGTGCACCTTGGTCGTCACCTCGCTGGTGCCGATCTGCTTGGCGATCTGCTTGTGCGACAGGCCACCGACCACCAGCGAGAACACCTGGCGCTCGCGCTGGGTCAGGCGCTGGTACTTTTCCTCGACCTGCCGCGCATGGTGCCACCTGCGTCCTTCAGCCACGGCACGCGTGCGCACCGCCTGCAGCAGTGTCAGCAGCTGGTCTTCGTCGAACGGTTTGGTCAAAAACTCCACGGCCCCGGCACGCATGGCCTGGACGGTCATCGGGATGGTGCCGAAGCCGGTCATGAACACGATCGGCCAGGGCAGCGCCAGCCGGCGCAGCGCGTCTTGTACCTCCAGGCCGCTGGTATCGGGCAAGTGCATGTCCAGCAACAGGCAGGCATAGGGGGTTTCCAGGCGGGCCTCGAACAACGCCTCGGCACTGGCGAACAAATGATGCGGAATGTCCTGCGAGCGCAGCAGGCGGCCTAACGCCGTACGCACCGACGGGTCGTCATCCACCACCAGCACCGGCACGTTCAAGTGCTCATCGAACAACTCGACAGTGTCAGCCACGGCGCACAGCGGCGATTTGCCCAACGCCTCGCCAGGCACCTCGAGGCTGATCTCGGCGGCCAGGCGGTAGCCCCGGCGCGGCACGGTCTGGATCAGGCCACGGTCGCCAAAGGCCTTGCGCAGCAAGGACACCTGCACCTGCAGGTTGTTGTCCTCCACCACCGTGCCGGCCCACACCTGGCTGAACAGCTCGTCCTTGCCGACCACCCGGCCCTTGGCCTTGATCAGCGTCGCCAGCACCTCGAAGGCACGCCCGCCCAACAGGATCGGCTTGCCATCAACAAAGGCTTCGCGCCGCTCCAGCGACACCTGGGCATTACCTATTCGGATCATGGCTTCCTCGCGCGGGCATGGGCGTTTTCCCAGCCCCGGGCAGCCTAGGCCAGCGTACGCCTTCAGACAATTATCCCGAGGGATAGGTTGGCCTGGGGACTATACAAAAGCCCGCCAGCCCCCAGGGGACGATAACGGACAACAGCGTGCCCGTTCCTGCCAAGCAGGCTGCAGGCCGCATCCGTGCTGGGCTCGCTGCGTATACTCGCGCGTCAGGATGTCGCTAGCAGGGGTGCCTTATGCTCGATGAACGCCTTGCCCACAGGCCCATCGATTACGACCAGACCGTCGACGAGGGCTGGCTGAACCGGTGCGACATCAGCGCGCTGGGCCAGGAAGGTGAGCTCAGCTACTTCCGCCTGCGCGACCCTGCCACCCACCAGGCCTGGATCGCCGTGCGCGCCCCGCGCGAGGCCCCCGCCGCCTGCCAGCGCCTGGAACGTGACTACCGCCTGCAACTCGACCCGCAGTGGGCGGTGATCCCCTCGGCGTTCGTGCGTTCGGCCGAAGGCCCGCTACTGGTGTATCCGGCCGGCCGCTCCATCGCCGACCTTATCGCAGAAGGCCCAGCAGCCCTGACGCCGTTTCTCGAGATTGCGGTAAACGCGGCCACTGCCTTGGCCCAGGCCCACGAACGCAATGTGCTGCACGGCGCGCTGCAGCCCGAACATGTGTGCCTGCACTCCAACCAGCGAGTGCGGCTGGGCTGCTTTCGCGCCGACCCGGCGGAGTTGATCAGCGAACAGGGCACCGCGCTCGGCAACTGGGCGTACCTGGCGCCGGAACAGGTCTGCCCGCACGGCAGCAGCTGCGACCGACGCACCGACATCTATGCCCTTGGCGCGATCCTCTACCAGCTACTGCTGGGCGAATTGCCGCTAGCCGGACGCGACACCCAGCACTGGCGCCAGCTGCATGCCGGCGTGCAGCCACGAGCGGCCTGCGAAGTGGACGGCAATGTGCCGCAACCGCTCAGCCGGATCCTGGCCAAGGCCTTGGCCAAAGAGCCGGACGCCCGCTACCAGAGTGCCCGCGCCCTGGCGGTGGACCTGGCCCATTGCCAGCGGCAGTGGGCCGCCAGCAAGTCCATGGAGGCCTTCGAACCAGGCTGTGCCGACCCGGTCACGCCCGACCGCGCACGCCTGTATGGCCGCTGCGCCGAGCAGAAGGCCATCGCCCTGCTGCTCAAGGCCCTGCGCCGTGACAGCAAGCCACAGGCCCTGTTCATCAATGGGGCTACCGGCATGGGCAAGTCGAGCCTGGTCGAGGCAGCACTCAAGGCCAACGCCCAGGGTTACTGGGCCACCGGCAAGTGCAACGGCGTTGCCCAGGCCGTGCCCTACGCGCCCTGGGTCGAAATTCTCGGCGCGCTGACCACCCAGTTGCTGGCCAAGAACAGCCAGGACCTCGATACCCTGCGCCGCGAGATCCTGCGCCGCATCAAAGGCCACGGCCGGCTGCTTGGCAAGCTGGCGCCAGACCTGCAACTGGTCCTCGGCCCCCTGCCCGAATTGCCGGCCAAGCCCACGCGCCTGGCGCTGCAGAAGGAGCTGCGGGCGATCGTCGAATTCCTGCAGGTGCTCAGCCGCCCCGGCCAGCCGCTGGTGCTGTTCTTCGATGACCTGCAGTGGGTAGACGACGCCAGCCAGCAACTGCTGGCGCAACTGCTGGCTCACGCGCCCGGCAACCTGTTGCTGATCTTCGCCCGGCGCAATGATGCGCCAGCCAGCAGTACACCCCTTGCCCTGCCCGCAGCGGTGCGCAGCACCACGCTGAACCTGCGGCCCCTCGCGGTGGGCGCGGTGACCGAGCTGATCGGCGAGCGCTACCACGTCGGCCCCGAGGACGCATTGCAGGTGGCCGAACTGGTGCACGACAAGACGGCGGGCAACCCGTTCTTCATCAATCAGATTCTCCGGGCCCTGGTCGAGGACCAGCTGTTCACCTTCGACACCCAGGCCATGCGCTGGTCATGGTGCCTGAAGGCCGTGGCCCGCCACCGCTATTCCGACAATGTCGCCGACCTGATGATCCACCGCCTGGCGCGCCTGCCAGAGCCGCAGCGCGACCTGCTGCGAGTGGCCAGCGCGGCGGGCAGCCGCTGCGATGAACGCCTGCTTCAGCAGGTGCTCTCTCAAGTGCCCGGCGAACCGTTGAAAGCCTTGATTGGCGCGGGTTTCCTGCAATCGGGCCAGAACGGCCTGGGCTTCGCTCACGAGCGGGTGATGGAAGCCGCGTACGCTCTCACGCCCGCGCGCGAGCGTGCCCAGCTGCATGCACATATCGCCCTGGCCATGCACCAGGCCTGGCCGGGGCGCCTGCACGAGGCACTGTTCGAGCTTGCCAACCAGCTGCAACGCGCCAACCCATGCGGGTTTGCAGCAGATGACTGCGAAGCGTTCCTGCAGCTTTTACGCGAAGCCGCAGCACGCGCACGCGACGGCGGCGCTTTCGAACAGACAGCTGGCTACCTGCACACAGCCGAGCAGTTGCTGCACCAGGGCGCAACGCTGGAAAGCCGCGCCACGCATGGCTTTGCCATCGCCTGCATGGCGACCGAGTGCGACATGCAACTGTCGCGAATGATCGCGGCCGAGACCCGCATCACTGAATGCCGCCAGCGCGCTCGCTCGGCGTTGGACCAGGCGCGGGTGTGCCGCCTGCAGGCGCTGCTGTACACCTTGCGCGGCGACTATCAGGCGGCCATCGACAGCGCCATATCCGGCCTGGACTTGATAGGTATAAGCACGGTGCGGGGTGTCGACTGGCAACAGGTCGAGGCCAGTCATGCCCATGTACAGGCCTTGGTCGAACAGAAAGGCCGCCACTGCCTGGAGTCGCTGCAGCGCACCGATTCGGAGGAAGTGACGGTTGCCATCAGCCTGCTGGCCACCCTGTCGTCATCGTTTTTCGTAAAGGACGACATCTGCTTCCTGCACCTGGCCAAGCTCATGGAGCTGTCGCTGCTGCACGGCGTCGCCCCGGGCAGCACCTACGGCATGGCCTGGTACGGAGTGATGATTGCCGAGCGCTTCGGCGCCTACCATGATGGCCATGCTTGCTGCCTGGCTGCGCTCAAGCTTATAGAACGGCACGGTTTCGACGCTGACTTGACCAGCGCGCTGCTGGCCCTGGACCAGGTCAGCGCCTGGACCTCGCCCATGGAGTTCGCCCGCCGCACCGCGCTGGATGCGGTCGATTCAGGGCGCGTGAGCGGTGACCTGGCAATGAGCTGCTATGCCTGCAACCACCTGGTTTCCGATTCGCTGTTCATGGGCCGTTACCTGCCGGACGTGGTGGAGGAACTGGCGCAAGGCCTGGCCACCGTGCGTCGCTACGGTTACCGCGACATCGAGCAGATCCTGCAGGCCCAGCAAGCGTTCGTCGGCAAATTGAGCGGCACGCCCTGCCCGGCCTCGGCCACAGCCTCGAAATCGCCCACCACGCGGTTCTTCCAGTACCTGATGGCCGGCATGTGCGACTTCTACCTGGGCAACATCCCGCAGGCCATGCGCAACCTGGCACTGGCCGGCGACAACACCTGGGCGGTACCGGCGCACATCAACCTGGCCGACTATCACCTGTTCCGCGGCCTGGCCCTGGGCAGCCCCGAGGCCTTTGGCAGCCTTGCCGACAAGCTGCGCGAGCTGCAGGCCCTGCGGGAGCGCTTCAGCCGCTGGGCCGGCTTCAACCCGGCCACCTTCCGCAACAAGCTGTTGCTGATCGAAGGCGTGATCGCCAAGCTCGAAGGCGACGGCCTGGCCGCCATCCGCTGCTTCGACCAGGCACAGATCGCCGCCACCGCCGCCGGTTTCATCCACGAGCAGGCGCTGGCCCACGAACAGCTGGCCGAGGTATGCATCCCCAGCGGCCTGATCTCCGGCGCCAACCTGCACCTGCGCATCGCCCGCGACTGTTTCCATATCTGGGGCGCGACCGGCAAGGTGCACCAGCTGGAGGCTTTGCACCCGTTCCTGCGCACCCAGCCGATCCAAGAAAGCCACCGCGCCCCCCACCAGGCCAAGCTCGACCTGGAAGCCGGCATCGAGGCAGCACGGGCGCTGTCCGAGGAAGTGCTGCTCGAGGGCCTGATCGAAACCCTGATGGGCCAGCTGACCCAGCATTCCGGCGCCGACCACGGTGCGCTACTGATCGTCAGCGGTGCCGAATTCCAGATGGCGGCCCTCGCCTACATCGACGACGCCGGCCTGCACGTGAGCATGGACGACTGCCAGAAGTTCATGACCCAGGCGCCGCTGTCGATCATCAACGCCACCATGCGCACCAAGAAGCCCCTGGTGCTCAACGATGCCCAGAGCGATTGCCCCGAGGCCTTCCGCCAGCAGTTGCAGGCGCGCAAGGCCCGTTCGGTGCTGTGCCTGCCGCTGGTGATCCAGGGCGTGCTTATCGGCCTGGTGTACCTGGAAAACCGCCTGGTACCGAACCTGTTCGGCAGTCAGCGCCTGGCCATGCTGGAAATCCTCGCCTCGCAGGCAGCGGTGTCGCTGCAAACCGCCAAGTTCTACACACGCCTGGCCGAAGACAACCAGACCCGCGCCCAGATGGAGGCCGAGTTGCGCCGCTCCCGCGCGGAGTTGGCGCGCACGGCGCACCTGCAGGTGATGAACGAGCTGTCCGCGTCCATCGCCCACGAGATCAGCCAGCCGTTGCTGGGCATCGCCTCCAACGCCGCTGCCAGCCTGCGCTGGCTGAAGCGCGCCAAGCCCGACCTGGAAGAGGCCATTGCCGGCCTGGAAGACATCCGCAACGACAGCGAACGGGCCGCCAACATCGTGCGTGCACTGCGCTCGCTGGCCAAACAGTCGCCGATGCAGCTCAAGGTAGTGAAGCTGGACGAACTGATCCGCGAAGTGGTGCGCCTGACCTCGGCCGATGCCGCCAAGGGCGCGGTAGACGTACAGATGCGCTTGCAGGCGGGGGTGAGCGTGATGGCTGACCCGGTGCAATTGCAGCAGTTGGTGTTCAACCTGATTACCAATGGCCTGGAGGCGTTGGCGGGGTATCGCAGCGATGGGGTGCTGCGGATTGCGTCGGCGGTGGTCGGGGATGGGGTGGAAATCTGCGTGGACGACAACGGGCCGGGGATTGCAGCGGATGAGCGCGAGCGGGTGTTCGATGCGTTTCATACCACCAAGATCGGCGGCATGGGGATGGGCTTGGCGATCTGCAACTCGGTGGTGCAGGCCCATGGTGGGCAGTTGCAGGCACTGGTGTCGGAGTTGGGGGGGTGTCGGATTCGCCTCACTCTGCCTGTGAATCATTCTTAGCCTGTACCGGCCTCTTCGCGGGCACGCCCGCTCCCACAGGAACCGTGCAGCTCTCAAGCTGTGCGCTATCCCTGTGGGAGCGGGCGTGCCCGCGAAAGGGCCGGTACAGGCTTACATCAACGGGCGCTCAGGGCCGCATAGCTGTTCATCAGGTTGCGGTAGTTGGGAATGCGCTGCGACAGCAGGTTACCCAACCCTTCGATGTCATTGCGCCAGTCGCGGTGCAGCTCACAGGCCACCGAGAACCAGTTCATCATCTGTGCACCCGCCTGGGTCATGCGCACCCAGGCCGCCTGCTGCACGGTTTCGTTGAAGGTGCCGGAAGCATCGGTCACCACGAACACTTCAAAACCTTCCGCCAGCGCCGACAGGGTCGGGAACGCCACACACACATCGGTCACCACGCCAGCGATGATCAACTGCTTGCGGCCAGTGGCCTTGATCGCCTTGACGAAGTCTTCGTTGTCCCAGGCGTTGATCTGGCCAGGGCGGGCAATGTACGGCGCATCCGGGAACATCTCTTTCAGCTCGGGCACCAGCGGGCCGTTCGGGCCTTGCTCGAAGTTGGTGGTGAGAATGGTCGGCAGGCCGAAGAACTTGGCCAGGTCGCCCAGGGCCAGCACGTTGTTCTTGAACTCGTTGGGCGAGAAGTCCTGCACCAGCGAAATCAGGCCGGTCTGGTGGTCGACCAGCAGCACCACGGCGTCGTCTTTGTTCAGGCGCTTGTAATCGGGTTGGCTCATCGGGGTGACTCCTTGGGTTGGGAAAACGGGCCGGCACTGTCCACAAGGGGCTATACCGGCGGATAGGTTCGGCTTAAGGATGGGCCTGCGCCTGGCGCCAGGCCTTGGGCGGCTGGCCGACCAGGCGGCTGAAGGCACGGGTGAAATGGGCCTGGTCGCAAAAGCCGCATTCCAGGCTCACGTGGGTGATCGGCGCCTCGGTGGCGAGCAGGCGCTTGGCCTTTTCCATGCGTGCCAGCAGGCGCCAGGCCTGGGGCGAGAGGCCGGTGTTGACCTTGAATGCGCGGGAGAAGTGGCTGCGGGTGAGGTTGCATACCCCGGCGATTTCGATGATCGACAACGGGCTGTGCAACATCAGTTCCTTGGCCCGGCGCAACCGTGCTGGCGTCAGTGCGCCGGGGGTTTGCAGCGGTGCTTGGGGCGTCCCGGGGTGCATGGCGACTCTCCTGTTCAATGCAGGAAGTCTCGCCCCCGGCACATGACAAAGTCCTGAGCCAAACCTGAATTGTTGTTAATTGCGCGCTGCTGGCCCTGGCTGTTTTACCGATACCTTAAGATGCGTTTCGTATTCAGCTTCAGGCCGCCAGTGGCGGCCGGCATTCAAGGCAAAAGAGCCATGCAGGAAAAACCCGCCCACCGCACCGTGGCCATGGTGCTGTTCAATGATGTGCTGTTGCTGGACGTGACCGGGCCCATGGACGCGTTTGCCATTGCTAACCGCTTCCTTCCTGCCGAGCGGAAGTACCGGCTGCTGACCCTGGCCGAAGGGCAGGCAGCGGTGCGCGGCTCCTGCGGGTTGAAAGTGGTAGCCGACCTGCGCCTGGAGGACTTGCCGGAAGCCGTCGACCTGTTGCTGGTGCCAGGCGGCCCGGGGGCCTATGACATCGCCCTGCCAGGCATCGAGCGCTGGCTGCCCCAGGCCGTGCGCCAGGCCAAACGCTTTGGTGCCATCTGCACCGGGGTATTCCTGCTGGGCCGGGCCGGGCTGCTGGACGGCTATCGCTGCACCACCCACTGGAACTACGTGGAGCGCCTGGCACAGGCGTTCCCCGAGGCGAAGGTCGAGACCGAACAGATCTACGTGATCGACCGCTGCCTGATTACCTCGGGCGGCATCACCGCTGGCATCGACCTGGCACTGGCGGTGGTGGCCGAAGACCACGGCAAGGCGCTGGCCCTGGAAGTGGCCAAGGTGCTGCTGGTCGCCCGCCATCGCCAGGGTGGGCAAACACCCTACGGGCCACTGCTGGCGGCTGTACCGCGGGATGATTCGCCGATTGCCCGGGTGCAGGCGTATATCGTCGACCATATCGAGCAAGCCTTCACCGTGCAGAAGATGGCCGACCTGGTGGCCATGAGCGGGCGCAACTTCGCCCGCACCTTTCAACGCGAGGTGGGCATCACGCCGCTGCAATACCTGCAGAACGCACGCATCGACCGCGCGCGCAAACTGCTGGAAGGCACCGACCTGCCGTTGAAGGTAGTGGCTGCGCAGTGCGGGTTTGGCAGTGACCGGCATTTGCGCAAGGTGTTCTGCGAGCGGATTGGCATGACGCCGGCGCAGTATCGGGCGCAGTTTGGTGGCGGTGAATAGTCAGATCTGCGCTGCCTTCTTCGCGGGCACGCCCGCTCCCACAGCGATAACACCGGCCTCAGGGGCAGTGTTGTACCTGTGGGAGCGGGCGTGCCCGCGAAGAGGCCACCACAGGTTGTCACCTGTACCGGGACAATGTTTCTCCCCGATGGCAGATTGTCTGACTCCATCTCAACCCCCAGAATTGTCCGCCAAACTGATCTAACGCTGCCCCGGCAGCTCATGGAGTAAGAGCCAATGCCACACGAAGGCAGCCTTCTGCAAACCGCGGTGATCTTCCTGCTCGCCGCGGTCCTCGCCGTCCCCCTGGCCAAGCGCCTGCACCTGGGGGCCGTGCTCGGTTACCTGCTCGCCGGCGTGATCATCGGCCCGCAGGCGCTGGGCCTGATCCGCGACACCGAAAGCGTGGCGCACATTTCCGAGCTGGGCGTGGTCCTGCTGCTGTTCATCATCGGCCTCGAGCTGTCGCCCAAGCGCCTGTGGCTGATGCGCAAGTCCGTATTCGGCGTCGGTACCGCCCAGGTGGTGCTGACCGGTGCGCTGATCGGCGCCATCGCCCTGTTCGGCTTCAGCCAGACGCTACCGGCGGCCATCGTGCTCGGTCTGGGCCTGGCGCTGTCGTCCACCGCCCTTGGCCTGCAGAGCCTGGCCGAAAGCAAGCAGCTCAACGCCCCGCACGGCCGCCTGGCGTTCGCCATCCTGCTGTTCCAGGACATCGCCGCCATCCCACTGATCGCATTGGTTCCGCTATTGGCCGCCAGTGGCCCGGACACCAGCCACGGCGACAGCCTGGAGCATGGCCTGAAGGTGTTCGCCAGCATCGCCGTGGTCATCGTCGGTGGCCGCTACCTGCTGCGCCCGGTGTTCCGCACCGTGGCCCGCACCGGCCTGCCGGAAGTGTCCACCGCCACCGCGCTGCTGGTTGTGATCGGCACGGCCTGGCTGATGGAAGAAGCCGGCATTTCCATGGCCCTGGGTGCCTTCCTCGCCGGCCTGCTGCTGGCCGACTCGGAATACCGCCACGAGCTGGAATCGCAGATCGAACCGTTCAAGGGCCTGCTGCTGGGGCTGTTCTTCATCAGCGTCGGCATGGGCGCCAACCTGCGCCTGCTGCTGGAAATGCCTTTGGTGGTGCTGGGCCTGACCCTGCTGCTGGTGGCCGTGAAGCTGGTACTGCTGATCGGCGTCGGGCGCCTGGCCGGTGGCCTGAACAGCGCCAGCGCCCTGCGCCTGGGCATGGTGCTGGCTGCCGGTGGCGAATTTGCCTTCGTGGTGTTCAAGCTGGGCAAGGACCAAGGCTTGTTCGACACCCAGACCTACGACCTGCTGCTGATGACCATCACCCTGTCGATGGCCATTACCCCGCTGCTGATGATTGGCTGCGCCCACGCCCTCAAGCGCCCGCAACCGGCGCGTGAGGTGCCGGAGCATTACAAGCAGATCCAGGCTGACACGCCACGGGTGGTGATCGTCGGCATGGGCCGCATGGGCCAGATCGTCGCGCGCATCCTGCGGGCACAGAAGATTCCGTTCATTGCCTTGGAAACCTCGGTGGACACCATCGAGATGACCCGCATGTTCGAACAGGTACCCGTGTTCTACGGCGACCCACTGCGCCCCGAGGTGCTGCATGCCGCCAAGGTGGGCGAGGCGGAATACTTCATCATCACCATCGATGACCCGGAAGCTGCCATTCACACGGCTGAACGGGTGAAACGCCTGTACCCGCACCTGAAAGTGCTGGCCCGCGCGCGTAACCGCCAGCATGTGCACAAGTTGGCGGATGTCGGCGCCGAGCCAATTCGCGAGACGTTCTACTCCAGCCTGGAGATGACCCGCCGGGCATTGGTGGGGTTGGGGTTGAGCGACGCGCAGGCGGCGGACCGGATTGCGCGGTTTACCCAGCATGACGAGGAGGTGCTGGTGGCCCAGGGGCAGGTGCGTGATGACCGGGCCAAGGTGATGCAGACGGCCAAGGAGGCCCGGGCGGAGTTGGAGCGGTTGTTTGATTCGGATGCGGATTGAGGGTTGGCGCATCGATTCAGGAAGAGGGCTCAGGCCCTCTTTTGTATTTTTGGCTTGAGATTGTCTGGGTCCGCTGCACGGCCCTTCGCGGGCACGCCCGCTCCCACAGGTACTGCACCGCTTGCCAGGCTTGCGCTATTCCTGTGGGAGCGGGCGTGCCCGCGAAGGGCCGCGCAGCGGACCCAGTGCACAAAAATATCAGCAGCATCCTACTTCGTTGCGAGCCATTTCCTACTCAGCTACACCATCTGACGAATTATCCTACGCACCGTGTCGACGCCCGTCTGATTGTCCGGGGAAAGCCTGCTCTCTAGGCTTGCCGGGTCGCTGTCGGTTCAGCGATCGGGTGTGGAAACCCGTCTGGTCTGAGGTGCTGTCTTCAATGGCAGCTGTGCGCGGGAGGCCGTATGGCCTACCGGGTTGCCTCCGACCGGTTTTCCACCCCGCGTACAACTGCCACCCTTCGTGTGGAAACGGATGGTTGCAGGACAACCTTGTGAGGTCACTGCAATGAAAAAAATTGTCCCCAATCCACCTCTTCCCGACACCAAAGAGCGCGCTTTCAGCCGCTGCGATGCCGGCCATCCACCTTTGTTCACAGTAAACCCGGGCGTCTCTGCCCACGACGCCCTGGTTCATGTCGCCCAGTACCTGCGCGGTGCCTACGATTGTGGCTACAAAGCCCTGGAACACCTGGATGAAACCGGCAAGAGCCTGTTCTGGAGCAACCTGAATGCGCTCGAAATGGCAGAAGGATTGGTTGAGGCATTGCTGGATGGGATTGAGTCGCAGCCCATGAATTGATGTTGTCTGTTCCGGCCTCTTCGCGGGCTTGCCCGCTCCCACAGGTACTGCACTGCGTCAGAGCCTGTGGTGATCCTGTGGGAGCGGGCAAGCCCGCGAAGAGGCAGGCACAGCAAACACAAAAGGCCGGCTCCCTATAGAGAGAGCCGGCCTTTTTGCATTCAACTAACGGGCTGTTACTTACCCGCAGTCAGCGCGTTGTAGCTGGTAATCAGGTTGCGATAATCCGGAATGTGGTTGGAGCACAGCGCCGCCAGCCCTTCGATGTCGTTGCGCCAGTCGCGGTGCAGCTCACAGGCCACGCCGAACCAGGTCATCATTTGCGCGCCGGCGCGGCTCATGCGGTCATGGGCAGCATCGCGGGTCATTTCGTTGAAGGTGCCGGAAGCATCGGTTACCACGAACACTTCGAACTCCTCTTCCAGGGCCGACAGCGCCGGGAACGCTACACAGACCTCAGTCACCACGCCGGCAATGATCAGCTGCTTCTTGCCAGTGGCCTTCACCGCCTTGACGAAATCTTCGTTGTCCCAAGCGTTGATCTGGCCCGGGCGGGCGATGTACGGGGCGTCCGGGAACAGGGCTTTCAGCTCTGGTACCAGCGGGCCGTTGGGGCCTTGCTCGAAGCTGGTGGTGAGGATGGTCGGCAGGTTGAAGAACTTGGCCAGGTCGGCCAGGGCCAGCACGTTGTTCTTGAACTTGTCCGGCTCGATGTCACGGACCAGGGACAGCAGGCCAGCCTGGTGGTCGACCAGCAGGACAGCGGCGTCGTCTTTGTTCAGGCGGTTGTAGGTGAATTTGCTCATGGTCTGTGCTCCTAAGGGTTATGAATTTTTCAGCATTCGGGGGTGTTTCGCGTTGATGGGCACAGATTAAAATCATCACCTTTGTGGCGGTAGATAGCAGAATTTGGCTTTAGCGTTCCGTTTTATGAACGATAGATTGGCGCTGGAGTTACTGGCCTCTTCGCGGGCATGCCCGCTCCCACAGCTACTGCACTGGCTTTGAATCTTGTGCGATCCCTGTGGGAGCGGGCGTGCCCGCGAAGAGGCCAGTACAGGCAGCCAACAATCCGGAGACCGATCATTGGAAGACCTCAACTCCCTCTACTACTTCACCCAAGTAGTCGAGCACGGCGGCTTCGCCCCGGCTGGCCGGGCGCTGGACATGCCCAAGTCGAAGCTAAGCCGGCGCATCGCCGATCTCGAAGACCGCCTGGGCGTGCGTCTGCTGCACCGCACCAGCCGCCATTGTTCGCTCACCGAGATCGGCCAGGCCTACTACAACCGCTGCCTGGCCATGCGCGTGGAGGCCGAGGGCGCGGCGGAGATCATCGAGCGCAACCGCAGCGAACCGCGCGGCCTGGTGCGTATCAGTTGCCCGACCACCCTGCTCAATTCCTGGGTCGGGCCGATGCTGACCCGCTACATGCTCAAGTACCCGCAGGTGGAGCTGTTCATCGAGAGCACCAACCGCCGCGTCGACCTGCTGCACGAGGGTTTCGACATCGCCCTGCGGGTGCGCTTTCCACCGCTGGAGAACACCGACATGGTGATGAAGGTACTGAGCAACAGTACCCAGTGCCTGGTCGGCCAGCCGCAGTACCTGGAGCAGTTGCCCAAGGGCTTCGACCCGCAGCTGCTCGGCACGCTGCCGAGCCTGCATTGGGGCAGCGCCCAGCGTGAGTACCAATGGGAGCTGTTCCAGGGTGAGGACAGCAGCCGCAGCATCGTCATCCCGCACACACCGCGCATGGTGACGGACGACCTGTTCGCCCTGCGCCATTTCGTGGTGGCCGGGGTGGGTATTGCGCACCTGCCGCGGGTGGCGGTGCGCGAAGACCTGGCGGCGGGGCGGCTGGTGGAGTTGTTGCCGGAATGGCACCCGCGTTGCGGCATCGTGCATGCGATCTTCCCGTCGCGGCGGGGGTTGCTGCCGTCGGTGCGGGCGCTGATCGATCATCTGGCCGAGGAGTTTGCGATCAGCGACATGGCTTGAGTTCTGGGTTGGCTGTACCGGCCTCTTCGCGGGCTCGCCCGCTCCCACAGGTTCACCACAGGCTCTGAACCCTGTGCAAAACCTGTAGGAGCGGGCGAGCCCGCGAAGAGGCCGGCACAGGCAAACCCAGCCAGAGCACACACATACAAGACCCCTGGCCTATCCTTCCTCCACATTCCCGGATCATCCCTCCCGGAGCCCCCATGATCCGCGCCACTCACGGACCAGGCCGCGCCCTGCTCGCCACCCTCGCCCTGTGCCCGGCGCTCAGCCAGGCCGAAGAGCCCGGCTGGTCGCTGCTCAGCCGCAACTACTTCCTGCACAGCGACTTCCGCTCGCCCTCCGGCAGTGGCCAGAACTACCGCCAGGAATGGGCCCAGGGCTTCATTGGCGAAATCCGCTCCAGCTTCACCGAGGGCACACTCGGCGTCGGCATCGATGCCCATGGTTTTCTCGGCCTCAAGCTGGACGGCGGCCGCGGCCATGCCGGCACCGGCCTGCTTCCGCGCGACAGCGATGGCCGCGCCGAGTCCGACTACTCCAGCGCCGGCGCCGCACTCAAGGTGCGCCTGGGCAACACCCAGCTGCGCTACGGCGAAATGACCGTGGAAACCCCGGTGTTCGACACCAGCGACAAACGCCTGCACCCGGAGTACGCCACCGGCTGGTTCCTGGACAACACCGACCTGCCCGACTGGCGCCTGCAGGCCGGGCACTTCACCGCCTTCAACAACCAGGACAACAGCTCCAGCCATGATGACTTCAGCGGCTACGGCGCTACCACCGACAACCGTGCCATCAGCCTGGCCGGCGCCGCGTTCGCACCCGACGGGCCATTTGGTGGCGCACTGTACGCAGGCCAGCTGGAGGACACCTGGCGCCAGGCCTACCTCAACCTGAACCTGGCCGAGGGCAACTGGCGCCTGGACGGCAACCTGTACAAGACCCGCGACACCGGAAATGCCAGTGCCGGGGCAATCGACACCCTCGCCTACAGCCTGCTGGCCAGGTACAGCTTCGGCGCCCAGGCGCTGAGCCTGGCCTACCAGAAGGTCGAGGGCGATACCCCGTTCGACTTCGTCGGCGGCGACTCCATCTACCTGGCCAACTCGATCAAGTACGCCGACTTCAACGGCCCCGGCGAGCGCTCGTGGCAACTGCGCTACGACCTCGACTTCGCCACCCTCGGCGCCCCCGGCCTGAGCCTGATGGGCCGCTACGTCAGCGGCCGTGGCATCGACGGCAGCCATGCCCCGGCAGGCGGCGCCTATGTGGGCCAGTACGGCGACGGCGGCAAGCACTGGGAGCGCGACATCGACCTGAAATACGTGGTGCAGTCGGGCGCCGCCAAGGACCTGAGCCTGTCGTTTTCCCACGTCAGCCACCGCGCCAACCAGGCCCAGGCCGGCGATGACATCGACCGGATCTACCTGATCATCGAATACCCACTCAAAGGCAGCTTCTGACATGAGCACGACCCCTTCAGGCGCCTGGAGCCCATTGCGCAACGCCACCTTCCGCATGCTGTGGATCGCCACCATCGCTTCCAACATCGGCACCTGGATGCACGAGGTGGGCGCCGGCTGGCTGATGACCACACTGTCGGCCAGCCCGTTGCATGTGGCCCTGATCCAGGTAGCCGGCTCGCTACCGATGTTCTTCCTCGCCCTGCCGGCCGGCGCGGCGGCGGATATTGTCGACAAGCGCCGCTACCTGTTGCTGGTGCAACTGTGGATGTCTTCGGTGGCCGTGGTGCTGGCGGCCCTGACCCTGCTCGGGCTGATGAACGTCACCCTGCTGCTGGTGCTTACCCTGGCGCTGGGCATCGGCACGGCACTGATGATGCCGGCCTGGAGCGCGCTGACACCGGAGCTGGTGGGCAAGGACGACCTGGCCAACGCGGTGGCGCTTTCCAGTGTCGGTATCAATGTGTCGCGCGCCATCGGCCCGGCTTTGGCGGGCGTGGTGGTGAGCATGGTCGGCCCGTGGCTGACCTTCGCCCTGAATGCCATCTCGTTCGCCGGGGTGATTCTGGTGCTGTTCCTGTGGAAGCGCGAGGTGAAGGAGCCGCTGCTGCCGGCCGAGCGCTTCGTCGGCGCCATGCGCACCGGGCTGCGTTTCGCGCGCAGTGCCAAGCCCTTGCAGGCGGTGATATTGCGCGCCTTGGCATTCTTTTTCTGCGCCAGCGCCGGCACCTCGCTGCTGCCGTTGATCGTGCGTGGCGAGATGCAGGGCACCGCCGCCGATTTCGGCCTGCTGCTGGCGGCCATCGGCATTGGCGCGGTGGCCGGCGCCACCTTGCTGCCACGCCTGCGCGAACGCATCAGCCGCGACCGCCTGGTGCTGCTGGCCAGCCTGCTGTATGCCCTGTTCCTGCTGGCCCTGGCGCTGGTGCGCAACTTCTATGTGCTGCTGCCGGCAATGCTGCTCAGCGGCGCGGCGTGGATTGCCGTGCTGTCCAACCTGCAGGTGGCGGCGCAGACCTCGGTGCCGGCCTGGGTGCGGGCGCGGGCGCTGTCGGTGTACATCCTGATCTTCTTTGGTGCCATGGCCAGTGGCGGGTTGCTATGGGGCACGCTGGCCAGCCATGCAACGATCACCTTGAGCCTGCTGCTGGCCGCAGGAGGCTTGGCACTGGGCACGCTGCTGACCTGCAAGGTGACGCTGCCGGAAACCGCAGCCGAGGAGCTGACGCCGTCACTGCATTGGCCGGTGCCACTGCTGAGCGACGACATGGACAAGGAAAGCGGGCCGGTGATGGTCACCGTGGAATACCACATCGACCCGGCCAAGGCCGAGGCGTTCCAGCAGGCAGCGCGGGAGCTGGAGGCGATGCGCAAGCGCAATGGCGCGTTGTCGTGGGGGTTGATGCGCGACAGTGCGGACCCGGCGTTGTGGCTGGAGTTCTTCTTCGAGGAATCGTGGCTGGAGCATTTGAGGCATCACCACCGGGTTACCCGGGGTGAGCTGAAGATCGAGGCCAGGGTGCGGATGCTGCAGACCGATGGGGTGAAAGTGAAGATTCGGCATCTGTTGGCTGGAGCTGAGCACAAGGCTCACCATTGATGCTGGCCTCTCCGGCCCTATCGCCGGCAAGCCAGCTCCCACAAGGTCTCCACAGGTCCTGAGGGCTGTGCAGTACCTGTGGGAGCTGGCTTGCCGGCGATAGGGCCAGCACAGAAGGAACAAAAAAGGGGGCCAATAACTGGCCCCCTTTTTCACATCAGCTCAGCTTAGAAAGCAAAGCACGAACAACCCAACGCCCCCCAGAAGCCCTGGAAGTCATTCACCGGCACACTCGAATGCCGTGCCTTCTCATGGCTGTGCGCATGCACCCCGCAAGGCCCGACACACTGGTGCGCCACCGCTGCCAGCGACGGCGTGCCCACGCGCCAGTGGCCCGGCACCTTGGTCACCGGCGACCACTCCGGCAGCACCGGCACCTGGGGCGGGCCGAGCTTGTCGAATTCCGCCGCGCCATACACCACCTTGCCGTCGACCACGGTCAGCACCGACTCGATGCCCTTGATCGCCTCTTCATCGACACTGAAGAAGTCCAGCGACAGCGCCGCCAGGTCGGCCAGCTGGCCCACCTTGATCTGGCCTTTCTTGCCCTGCTCGCTGGAGAACCAGGCGCTGCCCTGGGTGAACAGCTGCAGCGCGGTGTCACGGCTGAGGCCTTCCGGGTACAGCTCCATGCCACCGACGGTCTTGCCGCTGACTAGCCAGTACAGCGAGGTCCACGGGTTGTAGCTGGACACGCGGGTGGCGTCGGTACCGGCGCCCACCGGCACGCCCATGTCGAGCATGCGCTTGATCGGCGGGGTCTGCTCGGCAGCCTTGGCGCCGTAGCGGTCGACGAAATACTCACCCTGGAAGGCCATGCGGTCCTGGATGGCGATACCGCCGCCCAGCGCACGCACACGCTCGATGTTCTGCGGGGTGATGGTTTCGGCGTGGTCGAAGAACCACGGCAGGCCATTGAACGGGATATCGCGGTTGACCTTCTCGAACACGTCGAGCATGCGCGTGATCGATTCGTTGTAGGTGGCATGCAGGCGGAACGGCCAGCGCTGCTCGACAAGGTGGCGCACCACCGGCTCCAGCTCTTGTTCCATGGTTTGCGGCAGGTCCGGGCGCGGTTCGAGGAAGTCCTCGAAGTCGGCGGCGGAGAACACCAGCATCTCGCCGGCGCCATTGTGGCGCAGGAAGTCGGTACCGCTGTGCAGCTTCACGCTGGACGTCCACTTGCGGAAGTCGTCCAGCTCTTCCTTGGGCTTCTGGGTGAACAGGTTGTAGGCAATGCGCACGGTCAGCTGGTTGTTGTCGGCCAGCTCCTGGATCACCTGATAGTCGTCCGGGTAGTTCTGGTAGCCACCACCGGCATCGATGGCGCTGGTCAAGCCCAGGCGGTTGAGCTCGCGCATGAACTGGCGGGTGGAGTTGACCTGGTATTCCAGCGGCAGCTTCGGCCCCTTGGCCAGGGTGGCGTAGAGGATCATCGCGTTGGGGCGGGCGATGAGCATGCCGGTCGGGTTGCCGAACTTGTCACGCTGGATCTCGCCGCCCGGCGGGTTGGGCGTGTCCTTGGTGTAGCCGACGGCCTTGAGCGCGGCGCGGTTGAGCAGTGCGCGGTCATACAGGTGCAGCAGGAATACCGGGGTGTCAGGTGCGGCCTGGTTGATTTCCTCCAGGGTGGGCATGCGTTTTTCGGCGAACTGGAACTCGTTCCAGCCACCGACAACGCGCACCCACTGCGGGGTCGGCGTACGCGCAGCCTGGTCCTTGAGCATGCGCAAGGCATCGGCCACCGAAGGCACGCCTTCCCAGCGCAGTTCCAGGTTGTAGTTCAGGCCACCACGGATCAGGTGCAGGTGCGAGTCGTTCAGGCCAGGGATGACCGTGCGCTGCTTGAGGTCGATGATCTGCGTGGTGGCGCCCTTGTGGGCCATGGCTTCGGCGTCGTTGCCCACTGCGATGAAACGGCCATCCTTGATGGCGACAGCGGTCGCGGTGGGCTTTTCACGATCAACGGTGTGCAGTTTGCCGTTGAACAGAATCAGATCGGCGGTCATGGAACCTCCTTGGGTGGATGCGTGAGCGGAACCGGCGGAACCGGTAAAAGGCAATGCGGACCAGAGCGCGCCGGCGGCACCGAGCACGGTACTGGTGGCGAGGAACTGGCGACGGGTCTTGTCGTTGCGGTCCTGGGACATGGTGTTCTCCGTCTGGGTGCGGCAGCGGGCAGGCGCAACTGCGGAGCATGCCGGTTGGTGTGGGGGCAAGGCTTGGATGGATGTGCGGTGGGTGGTTGAAGGTTAGCCCTGTTCAGCATTTGTGCTGCCTGGGCTGGCCTCTTCGCGGGCACGCCCGCTCCCACAGGGGATACCACAGTCTTCAAGGCCGGTGGTGTCCCTGTGGGAGCGGGCGCGCCCGCGAATGCCCCAGCACAGTTACTTCTGAAGGAACGCCAGCAAGTCTTGGTTGAGTTGCTGTGCATGAGTCACCGCAAACCCGTGCGGCGCCCCCGCGTACACCTTCAGCTCAGCCCCGCGAATCAGCTCCGCCGCCTGCTTGCCGGTGCTCTCGAACGGTACGATCTGGTCGTCGTCACCGTGGATCACCAGGGTTGGCACATCGATCTTGGCCATATCCGGGCGGAAGTCGGTTTCGGAGAACGCGGTCACGCAATCCAGGGTGCCCTTGATCGATGCCATCAGCGCAATGTTCAGGGTCTGGGTCTGCACACCCTGGGACACCTGCTGCCCATGGTTGATGCCATAGAACGGCGCGGCGAAATCGGCGATGAACTGCGCCCGGTCGGCACGCAGGCCGGCGCGGATGCCCTCGAACACCGACAGGTCGACACCGTCAGGGTTGTCGTCACGCTTGCCGAACACCGGCGTCACCGCGCCCAGCAGCACCAGCCCGGCCACCCGCTCGCTGCCGTGGCGGGCGATGTAGCGGCTGACGTCGCCGCCACCCATCGAGAAGCCCACCAAGGTCACGTCGCGCAGGTCGAGGTGTTCGATCAGCTGGGCGATATCATCGGCGAAGGTGTCGTAGTCGTAGCCGTTCCATGGCTGGCTCGAACGGCCGAAACCACGGCGGTCGAAGGCGATGGCGCGGTAGCCGCGGCTGGCCAGGAATTCCATCTGCGAATCCCACATGTCGGCATCCAGTGGCCAGCCGTGGCTGAACAGCACAGGTTTGCCGCTACCCCAGTCCTTGAAGTAGATCGAAGTGCCATCGCGGGTAACGAACGTGCTCATGTCGGTATCTCCTTGAAAATGTCGAGGTAAAGGCCTGGCTCAGCCACGCAGCCAGTTGGCGCAGCGGCGGGTTACCCAAGGCATGATGTAGAACACCACGGGCAGGATGACGAACACATTGACGATCAGGTTGCCGGCAATCACACCGCCCAGCTGCGGGAAGCGTGCGAACAGCGGTGCCAGCAGTTGCGGAATGATCATGGTCATCGGGCAGATCACCAGGTAGGTCAGCAGCGCCTGCTTCCAGCGCGGCGGTTGCGCTGCCGTGGTGCCCGGGGTGCTATCAAGAACCTGGTGTTGCAGGCATACGGTTACCACTTCGCGGTTGTCTTGGAGTGCGGTGTTCATCGGCGTTCCTTGGGATGAGCTTGCCCGCATCCACTGTGCAACGGCGGACGGGCGCTGGATTGGACAGGTGTGCTGCCTTGGCGGGCACCGGTTGGCGGTGCCCGCGCATCTGGCTTACTTGTTGGCGTTGAAAGCGTTGTAGCTGGTGATCAGGTTGCGGTAGTCCGGGATGTGGTTGGAGCACAGCGCGGCCAGGCCTTCGATATCGTTGCGCCAGTCGCGGTGCAGCTCACAGGCCACGCCGAACCAGGTCATCAGTTGTGCGCCGGCCTGGCTCATGCGGTCGTGGGCGGCGTCGCGGGTCATGGCGTTGAAGGTGCCGGAGGCATCGGTGACCACGAACACTTCGAACTCTTCTTCCAGGGCCGACAGCGCCGGGAAGGCTACGCACACTTCGGTCACCACGCCGGCGATGATCAGCTGCTTCTTGCCGGTAGCCTTCACCGCCTTGACGAAGTCCTCGTTGTCCCAGGCGTTGATCTGGCCTGGGCGGGCGATGTAGGGGGCGTCCGGGAACAGGGCTTTCAGTTCTGGTACCAGCGGGCCGTTCGGGCCTTGTTCGAAGCTGGTGGTGAGGATGGTCGGCAGGTTGAAGAACTTGGCCAGGTCGGCCAGGGCCAATACGTTGTTCTTGAACGCGTCCGGCTCGATGTCGCGGACCAGGGACAGCAGGCCAGCCTGGTGGTCGACCAGCAGGACAGCGGCGTCGTCTTTGTTCAGGCGGTTGTATTTGAAGTTGGTCATGGTCGTTGCTCCTAAGGGTTTTGATCTTTTCAGTAAGTTGGGTGTTTCGCGTTGATGGGAGAAGATTAAAACCATGACCTTTTGGGCGGTAGATAGCGATTTTTGGATCTAGCGTTCTGTTTTATGAACGATGGATTGATGCTGGATTTGCCGGCCTCTTCGCGGGCTTGCCCGCTCCCACAGGGATCGCGCATCCATCAACTCATGCACAACTTCTGTGGGAGCGGGCAAGCCCGCGAAGAGGTCGGCACAGGCTGTCATTGCCTGCCCGGCCAACCTGCTCTATTACTACCCACAGCCCTCCCCTCACCCGAGACCACCATGCTGGCGTTCATCCAGTCATACCCGTTGTTGCTCGGCACCGCCCTGATCCTGCTCGACCTCGTGCTTTGGCAACTGATCCCTCTCCAGCAACGCGCCTGGCGCATCGGCGCGCGGCTGGTGCTGTTCCTGCTGTTCAGCTCGGTACTGGTGGCTGCCGGCATGAGCCCGATGCAACCACCACCCTGGCCCGATGATGTCTCGCGCAACCTGATCGCCACGGTACTGGCGATCGGCTGGTGGCTGTTCGGCGCACGCACGGTGACGGTGGTGTTCGGCCTGTTGCTGGTGGCCCGCGGCAGCCATGGCGGGCGTTTGCTGCAGGATGTGCTGGGGGCGCTGATCTTCCTGGCTGCCGTGGTCGCTGCCGCAGGCTATGTGTTGCAGTTGCCGGTCAAGGGCCTGCTGGCCACGTCGGGGGTAATGGCCATCGTCATCGGCCTGGCGCTGCAGAGCACACTGGCCGACGTGTTCAGTGGGATCATCCTGAACACCACACGGCCGTATCAGATTGGCGACTCGATCTCCATCGACAGCACCGAAGGCAAGGTGCTGGAAATCGACTGGCGTGCCACCCGCCTGCTCACCAGCACCGGAAGCCTGGCGGTAATCCCCAACTCGGTGGCGGCCAAGGCCCGGCTGCTCAACCACAGCCGCCCTGCCGATGTGCACGGGGTGTCGATCAGCGTGGTGGTGCCGGCCAAGGTGCGGCCCAAGCGGGTGTTCGATGCGCTGGAAAAGGCCTTGCAAGGCGTCAGTGCCATTCTTGCAACACCAGGACCAAAGGTGACGGTGAAAGCCTCGACGCTGGAATCAGTGGAGTACGAAGCCAGTGGCTTCGTGGCCGACGCGGGCGCCAAGGGCGACGCGCGCAACCAGCTGTTCGACCTGGCCCACCGGCACCTGGAGGCCAGCGGGGTGATGTGGAACACCGACCTGGCCATGCCACCACGCAGCCGCCAGCGCGAGGTGCTGGACGAGGTGCGGGTGTTCCGCTCGCTGAGCGCGGAAGAGCGCGATGCGCTTAGCCAGCGCATGACGGCGGTGGAATACCTGGCCGACCAGGTAATCCTGGGCGTGGGCGAGCATTCCGATCATTTGCTGGTGATTGGCAGCGGGGTGGTTTCGGCGTCGATCCGCGATGGCGACAAGCTGGTCGAGGCCGGGCGCATGGGGCCGGGCGAGGTGCTGGGGATCGAAGGAATCATCGACGAAGAGGAATCGCTGGCCGAGTTCCGCACGCTGACCGGTTGCGTGCTGTATCGGATCGACAAGGAACAGGTGAAGAGCTGCCTGGTGCAACGCGGCGATGTACAGACGGCCTTGAGCAAGTTGCAACGGTTTCGGCGGCAGAGCCGGGAGTCGTTGTTGCTGCAGAAGCCGGTTTCGATCAAGAAGGGCGGCTTTCTCAGCTGGTTGCACAAGTAAGCCTGTGCCGGCCTCTTCGCGGGCGCGCCCGCTCCCACATGTCCACCACAGCACTCACTGTGGGAGCGGGCATGCCCGCGAAGAGGCCTGTATTTACAACACAACTCTCAAGCATTGCCCCGCGTGGTACAGCGAGAACCCGGACTCGTAGAACGCAGTCCGCAGCGAGGGCGCACTCACGCCCTTCATCGGCGAAAACGGAATCGGCAGGCTGCCCGCCTCCCCCTTCAGCAGGAACTCGGCAAACGCCCGGCCAATCACGGTCCCGGTAGTATTACCCCGCCCGTTGTACCCGGTCACCGCCACCAGCCCCGGCGCCGGCTCGAACAGCCGCATCAGGTGGTCTGGGGTGAAGTCGATGCAGCCGGTCCAGTGCATTTCCCACTCGACCTTGCCCAGCTCCGGGTAATAGTGGCTCTGGATGCGGTCGGCCCAGCTGCGCACGAACCAGGCCGGCTTGTTGTCGACCCGGCCCAGGCTGCCGAGCAGCAGGCGGCCCTGGTCGTCGCGACGGATGCTGCTGAGCACGGTGCGGGTGTCCCACGAGCCTTGGCCATGTGGCAGCACCTTGTCGGCTGCAGCACCCTGCAACGGCTTGGATGCCACCTGGTAGTAGTAGCCGCGGAAAAACTGCTTCTGCAGGTTGCTCCAGTCGCCTTCGGTGTAGGCGCCGGTGGAAATCACCACCTTGTCGGCGCGCACCGAACCACGTGCGGTCTTCACCCGCCAGGCATCGCCGTCACGCTCCAGGCCTTCGACCGAAGACTGCTGGAACAGCTTGCCACCCAGGCGTGCCACCGCTGCGGCCAGGCCCTGGGTGTAGCCCATGGGGTTGATGGTGCCGGCGCGGCGGTCGAGCAGCGCGGCGGAAATCTTGTCGGTGCCGCAGTATTCCTGGCATTGGGCGCCGGTCAGCAGCTCCACATCGGCACCCCGGCGGCGCCATTGTTCGTGGCGGGCCTCGAGGTCGGCGATACCGGTGGCGTTGTGCGCCATGTGCAGCGTGCCTTTGTGCTGGGCCTGGCAGTCGATGCCAAGGCGTTCGATCATGGCGAACACTTCGGCCGGGGCTTCGCCGAGCACCTTGTTCAGGCGGCTGCCCTGCTGCAGGCCAAGGGTGGCCTCGACATCGTCGGGGCGGATCCAGGTGCCGGCGTTGACCAGGCCGACGTTGCGCCCGGAGCCACCGTGACCGATCTTCCAGGCCTCCAGCAGGATCACCGACTTGCCCTGTTCGAGCAGGTGGATGGCCGCCGACAGGCCGGTAATGCCGCCACCGATCACGCAGACATCGGCCTTGTGCTCACCGGCCAGGGCCTGGGCGGCGACGGTCGGTTTGCTGACGAATTCCCACAAGCATTCTTGACGCAGTTCGGACATGGCCCGGCTCCAGCAATTTGTTCTTGTTTGGGGCCGCGTTAGGGCCCATTCGCGGGCAAGCCCGCTCCCACAGGAGGTACACAGGTTTCGAAATCTGTGGGGTACCTGTGGGAGCGGGCTTGCCCGCGAACCGGGGGCTGAGCCCCCGGCCATGCAGCATCAACCCATCAGTCGAACACGATACCCTGCGCCAACGGCAGTTCGCGCGAGTAGTTCACGGTGTTGGTCTGGCGACGCATGTAGCCTTTCCAGGCATCCGAACCGGACTCACGGCCACCGCCAGTCTCCTTCTCGCCACCGAACGCACCGCCGATCTCGGCGCCGCTGGTGCCGATGTTGACGTTGGCGATGCCGCAGTCGCTGCCCGAGGCGCTCTGGAAGCGTTCGGCCTCACGGATGTCGGTGGTGAAGATGCACGACGACAGGCCTTGTGGCACTTCGTTGTTCAGGCGCAGGGCCTCTTCGAAGTCGTCGTAGGCCAGCACGTACAGGATCGGGGCGAAGGTTTCGTGGCGCACCACGTCGCTCTGCGCCGGCATTTCGGCGATGGCAGGCGATACGTAGTAGGCGTTCGGGTACTGGTCGGCCAGCTGACGCTCACCACCAAATACCTGGCCACCTTCGTCGCGGGCCTTGGCCAGCGCGCCCTGCATGGCGTCGAACGACTGCTTGTCGATCAGCGGGCCCACCAGGTTGTCCTTGCGTGGGTCACCGATGCGCACCTTGCCGTAGGCGGCTTTGACGCGGGCAACCACTTCGTCCTTGATCGAACGGTGCACGATCAGGCGGCGCAGGGTGGTGCAACGCTGGCCGGCGGTGCCGACTGCGGAGAACAGGATGCCACGCACGGCCAGGTCGAGGTCGGCGCTCGGGGCCAGGATCATGGCGTTGTTGCCGCCCAGTTCGAGGATGCTGCGGCCGAAGCGGGCAGCCACACGTGGGCCGACTTCGCGCCCCATGCGGGTGCTGCCGGTGGCGCTGACCAGCGGTACGCGCGGGTCGTCGACCATGGCTTCGCCGGCTTCACGGCCGCCGATCACCAGTTGTGCCAGGCCAGCCGGGGCATCACCGAAGGCTTTCAGGGCTTTTTCGAACAGCGCCTGACAGGCCAGGGCGGTCAGCGGGGTCTTCTCGGACGGTTTCCATACCACCGAGTTACCGGCGACCAGGGCCAGGGCGGTGTTCCAGGCCCAGACTGCGACCGGGAAGTTGAAGGCGCTGATCACGCCGACCACGCCCAGCGGGTGCCAGGTTTCACGCATGTGGTGGCCAGGGCGCTCGGAAGCGATGGTCAGGCCGTACAGCTGGCGCGACAGGCCAACGGCGAAGTCGCAGATGTCGATCATTTCCTGCACTTCGCCCAGGCCTTCCTGGGTGATCTTGCCGGCTTCGATCGAAACCAGCTCGCCGAGGTCGGCCTTGTGCTCACGCAGCACTTCGCCGAACAGGCGCACCAGCTCGCCACGGCGCGGGGCCGGCACGCTGCGCCAGGCTTCGAAGGCGCTCTGGGCCTGATCGATGCGGGCGATGGTCTCGGCCTTGCCGAGCAGTTTCACCGAGGCGATCTGGCTGCCGTCGATCGGCGTGTGAACAGGGTAGTCGCCCTGGGTGTAAGCCTCGGCAGCAACGCCAAGGCGCTCGAGCAGTCCAGCAACCATTTGTGCATCTCCTACATCGGGTGATGGGGTGGAAAAATGATGTGGATCAGTATTAATCCGATCACACCGGTGCAACAAACGACCTTTATTCCGCATATCATTCCGTCAGGTAATGATTTGAGCCGCAGAGACCGCTATGTCCAAACGCCTGGTGCCCTCCATGACCGCCCTGCAGTGCTTCGAAGCTGCAGCCCGCCATTTGAGCTTTACCCGTGCCGCCGAAGAGCTGCACCTGACCCAGAGCGCGGTCAGCAAGCAGGTGGCGCAGCTTGAAGACATGCTGCGCCACCACCTGTTCCTGCGTATCCGTCGCCGCCTGCAGCTGACGCCGGCGGGCAGCCTGTACCTGGCCGAGGTCAACAAGATCCTCACCCAGGTGGATATGTCCAGCCGCTACGTGCTCACCTACGGCGAGCAGACCGAGATATTGAAGGTAGCCACTCAGCCGAGTTTTGGCGTGCGCTGGTTGATCCCGCAC
Organism: Pseudomonas sp. UBA6753; assembly: GCF_002453565.1. NCBI lineage: Bacteria > Pseudomonadati > Pseudomonadota > Gammaproteobacteria > Pseudomonadales > Pseudomonadaceae > Pseudomonas > Pseudomonas sp. UBA6753. The sequence goes on from NZ_DKHD01000003.1 coordinate 95,976, forward strand.
CTAAAGGGCTTTGGCAAGCGCCACAGCAACATCCACCTGGACATCCGCAACGAGATGGAACCGTTCGCCCTGCTGCAGGGCTCGGCGGACGTGGTGTTCTTCTATGGCCAGGGCACCTGGCCGGGGGCCACCTGCGTGGAGCTGTTCGGTGAGGAGGTGGTGCCGGTGTGCGCGCCGGAGTTGCTGGCCGGGCGAGAACTGAACGATGCCGGGGAGCTGGCCGAACTGGTGCTGCTGCAGAGCACGTCGCGGCCAGAAGCCTGGCACGAGTGGTTCCTGGAATTGGGTTTGCAGAGCGTCAGCGCCTACCACGGGCCGCGCTTCGATACCTTCTACATGGCCTTGAGCGCGGCGCAGGCCGGGTGCGGGGTGGCGTTGGTGCCGCGCTACCTGGCGGCGAAGGAGCTGGCCGAGGGGAGTTTGGTGGTGCCGTGGAACCATGCGATGCGCAGTGCCGGGGCGCATTACCTGGCGTATGCCGAGCATGCGGCGGAGGTGCCCAAGGTAAGGGCGTTGGTGGAATGGATTCGTGAGCAGTTATCGGCTTGAGGGCCTCTTCGCGGGCACGCCCGCTCCCACAGGTATCGCGCAAGGCCTGAACCCTGTGAGGTGCCCGCGAAAGGGCCCTTGAGGTCGATCAAAAAAGGAATGACACACTCACTTTTTTTCGCTTGTGAGCAAAGTGCATTCCCAGCTTTCATGTAAGCGTCCGAACCCAACCAGGAAGCTAGCGATGCCCGCCCACGATTTCGTCAGCCCCGACAGCATCCGCGCGCAGTTCTCTGCCGCCATGTCGCTCATGTACAAACAGGAAGTGCCCCTGTACGGCACGCTGCTGGAGCTGGTGAGCGAAATCAACCAGCAGGTCATGGCCCAGCAACCCGAGGTTGCCGAGGCCCTGCGCTGGACCGGCGAAATCGAGCGCCTGGATCAGGAGCGCCACGGCGCCATCCGTGTGGGCACCGCCGCAGAGCTGGCCACCATCGCCCGACTGTTCGCGGTCATGGGCATGCAGCCGGTCGGCTACTACGACCTCAGTTCCGCCGGTGTGCCGGTGCATTCCACCGCCTTCCGCGCGGTACACGAGCAGTCGCTGCACGTCAGCCCGTTCCGCGTGTTCACCTCGCTGCTGCGCCTGGAGCTGATCGACAACCCGCAACTGCGCGAGCTGGCAGAGAGCATCCTGGCCAAGCGCCAGATCTTCACCGCCCGTGCCCTCGAACTGATCGCCCAATGCGAGCACGATGGTGGCCTGAACGCCGCCGATGCCGAGGCGTTCGTGCAGGAAGCGCTGCACACCTTCCGCTGGCACCATGACGCCACCGTCACTGCCGAGCAGTACCAGCAGTTGCACGACCAGCACCGCCTGATCGCCGATGTGGTGGCCTTCAAGGGCCCACACATCAACCACCTGACCCCGCGCACCCTGGACATCGATGCAATCCAGCTTGGCATGCCGGCCAAGGGCATCCCGCCAAAGGCCGTGGTCGAAGGCCCGCCCACCCGCCGCCACCCGATCCTGTTGCGCCAGACCAGCTTCAAGGCCCTGCAGGAAAAGGTCGCGTTCAGCGACCAGCAGGGCAGCGAAGGCAGCCATACCGCGCGCTTCGGCGAAATCGAGCAACGCGGCGCGGCGCTGACGCCGAAAGGTCGCCAGCTGTACGACAAGCTGCTCGATGCCACCCGCGCCGCCCTGGGTGGCGCCCCGGCCGAGGCCAATGCCGAACGCTACATGGCGTTGCTGAAGGACGCCTTTGCCGAATTCCCGGATGACCTGGCACAGATGCGTGAACAAGGGCTGGCCTACTTCCGCTACTTCGCCACCGAGAAAGGCCTGGCTGCGCGCGACCAGGACGGCCGCCCGACCACACTGGAAGGGCTGATCGAGGCTGGCCATGTGCACTTCGAGGCGTTGGTGTACGAGGACTTCCTGCCGGTGAGCGCGGCGGGGATCTTCCAGTCCAACCTGGGTGACGATGCGCAGGCCGAGTACGGCAGCAACGCCAACCGCGACGCGTTCGAAGCGGCGCTGGGGCTGCAGGTGCAGGATGAGCTGGCGCTGTATGCGCAGAGCGAGCGTCGGTCGCTGCAGGCGTGTGCACAGGCGTTGAACCTGGGCTCGATGTAAGGCATTGCGGCCTCTTCGCGGGCTCGCCCGCTCCCACAAGTACAGCGCAGGCTTCAAGGCATGCGATAACCCTGTGGGAGCGGGCAAGCCCGCGAAGAGGCCGGTACAGGCGATCAAAGGGCCGGCAGGATCTGCACATCCGGCAAATCCATCGCCGCCACCTCCTCTTCCAGAAACGCGCTCAAACGCCGCAACCGCTCGCCCCCTGGCCGAGTGCGCGGCCACACCAGGTAATAATCCATCCCGCTGGGCACCGCCGTCGGCCAAGGCAGGCTCAAGCGCCCCTGCGCCACATCTTCGGCCACCATCAGCAAATCACCCATGGATATGCCATAGCCACGCGCCGCGGCAATCATGCCCAGCTCCAGGGTGTCGAACACCTGCCCGCCCTTGAGCGAAACCTTGTCACTCAGCCCCATGCGCTCCAACCATTCCCGCCAGTCGCGCTTGTCCACCGTGGGGTGCAGCAGCTCGATGCAGGCCAGCCGACGCTCGTCCCAGGGTTCCTCGTCGAGCAGGTCTGGCGCACCCACGGGGATCAGCAGCTCCGGGAACAACCTGCGCACTTCCCATTCCGGCGGGAACACCCCGTCGCTTAGCAACACCGCGCAATCGAACGGTTCCTGGTTGAAGTCCACATGGTCGACATCCATCCAGGCGCTGGTCAGCTGCACTTCGTTGCCAGGCTGCAAGTGGCGAAAGCGGCTAAGGCGCGCCAGCAACCAGCGCATGGTCAGGGTCGAGGGGGCCTTCATGCGCAGGATGTCATCCTCACCGCGCAAGGTATCGCAAGCCCGTTCCAGCGCGGCAAAGCCTTCGCGCACACCGGGCAGCAGCACCCGCGCCGCTTCGGTCAGTTGCAGGCTGCGGCCGCTGCGCACGAACAGACGGCAGGCAAAATGCTCCTCCAACGTGCGGATATGTCGGCTGACCGCGCTCTGGGTAATCGACAGCTCTTCGCCGGCACGGGTGAAGGAGCTTAGCCGCGCGGCGGCTTCGAATGCGCGCAGGGCATACAGCGGGGGGAGCTGACGGGACATGAGGCACCTGCCATACGGGGCTGTGATATGAATCACCGGGAAGCATATATACATGAGTCAGACTCATGCCAATGATCGCTTTTATCCTTTTGTGCAAAGTTGACCAAAGCCTCAGAATCGCCCTTCGTTGATCACCCCAGGAAAAGGACTGCCCCCATGCACGTCGCGCCCACCACAGAACTCAAGGCTTTGCTGCGCCTGGCCGGGCCGCTGATCGCCTCGCAGTTGGCGCACATGCTGATGGTGCTGACCGATACCCTGATGATGGCCCGCATCAGCCCGCAAGCCCTGGCTGGCGGCGGCCTGGGCGCGGCGAGCTACTCGTTCGTGTCGATCTTCTGCCTTGGCGTGATCGCTGCGGTCGGTACCCTGGTGGCCATTCGCAAGGGCGCCAACGACATCGAGGGCGCCACCCGCCTGGCGCAAGGTGGCCTGTGGCTGGCCTGGGGCCTGGCGCTGTTCGCTGCGCTGGTGCTGTGGAACCTTGAGCCGGTACTGCTGCTGTTCGGGCAAAAGCCCGAGAACGTTGCCTCGGCCGCCGAATTCCTCACCCTGCTGCCACTGGCCCTGCCCGGCTACCTGACCTTCATGGCCTTGCGCGGCTTCACCAGCGCGCTGGGCCGCTCGACCCCGGTGATGGTCATCAGCCTGGTCGGCACGGTGCTCAACTACCTGTTCAACGTGGCGTTGATCGAAGGCATGTTCGGCCTGCCCAAGCTTGGCCTGATGGGCATCGGCCTGGTCACTGCGGTGGTGTCGATGGGCATGGCCATTGCCTTGGCGCTGTATATCCGCTGGCACCCGGCCTATGCCGCCTACCCACTGCGCAAGGGCCTGTCGCGCCCTTCGCTGCCGGCCCTGCGCGAGCTGTGGCGGCTGGGCCTGCCGATTGGCGGCACCTACATGGTGGAAGTCGGCCTGTTCGCCTTCGCCGCGCTGTGCATGGGCGTGCTGGGCAGTACAGAGCTGGCGGCGCACCAGATCGCCCTGCAGATCGTCTCCACGGCGTTCATGGTGCCGACCGGGTTGTCGTATGCGGTGACCATGCGCGTGGGGCTGTACTACGGCGCCGGCAACCTGCTGGCGGCGCGCAGTGCCGGGCGGGTGGGCATCGGCTTCGGGGCGATGATCATGTTTGCCTTCGCCGCGTTGTTCTGGCTGCTGCCCGATGCGCTGGTGGGGCTGTTCATTGACCGTGACGACCCGGCTTTTGCGGCGATCTTCCAGCTGGCGGTGCAGTTGCTGATGGTGGCTGCGTGGTTCGAGCTGTTCGATGGCATGCAGACGATCGCGATGGGCTCGATCCGTGGGCTGAAGGATGCCAAGACCACCTTCCTGATCGGCCTGGTGTGCTACTGGCTGGTGGGGGCGCCGAGCGCCTGGCTGTTCACCTTTACCCTGGGCGGTGGCGCGGTCGGGGTGTGGTGGGGGCTGGCGTTGGGGCTGGCGTGTGCGGCGGTGGCACTGACCTTTGGCTTTGAGTGGCGGATGAAGCGGCTTTTGGGCAAGACAGGGGGTAGTCGAGAGGCTACCGCCTCGGCCTGACTCAAGGGCCTATTCGCGGGCACGCCCGCTCCCACAGGTACAGACACGGACACTGTGGGAGCGGGCGTGCCCGCGAAAGGGCCCTAACGGGCAGCCTCCAACTGGCAGCCGGCCGCCTGCAGCAAGAACTCCATCAACTCCCCCACCGGCAGCGGCTTGCTGACCAGGAAGCCTTGAACCTGGTCACAGCCAAACCCGCGCAGCAACGCCATCTGCTCTTCGCTCTCCACCCCTTCGGCCACCACCTCCAGGTTGAGGTTGTGCGCCAGGTTGATCATGGCGTGCACCAGCTTGCGGTTCTCCTCGCGCATTTCCATTTCCGCGACAAAGCTGCGGTCCACCTTGAGCAAGGTGATCGGCAGGCTGTTGAGGTGCACGAACGAAGAGAACCCGGTACCGAAATCATCGAGCGAAAAGCGCACGCCCAGGCGCCCCAGGGCGTCCATGGTCTGGCGCACCAGTTCGTTGCGGCGCATCACCGCCGTTTCGGTCAGTTCGAACTCCAGCCAGCGGGCATCAACGCCATGTTCGAGAATCAGGCGGCTCAAGGTCGCCAGCAACTGGCTGTCCTGGAACTGGCGGAAGCTCAGGTTGACCGCCATGTGCAGCGGCTCCAGGCCGCGCTCGCACAGCGCCTGCATGTCGCGCAGGGCACGGGAAATCACCCAGTAGCCCAGCGGCACGATCAGGCCGCTCTGCTCGGCCAGCGGCACGAACTCGCTGGGCGGCAACAGGCCGCGCTCGGCATGCCGCCAGCGCACCAGCGCCTCGAGGCCGACGATGCGCCCGTCGGCCAGGTTCAACCGCGGCTGGTAATGCAGCTCCAGCTCGTCCCGGCGCAGGGCGCGGCGCAGTTCGCTTTCCAGGTCGGCAAGGCTGCGGGCGTTGCGGTTGATGCGTTCGTTGAACACATGGAAAGTGCAACCCTGGCTGCCCTTGGCCTGGCGCATGGCGATGTGCGCGTGCCACATCAGCGGGTCGGCACCACCCTGGGCGCGGGCATGGGCCAGGCCCAGGCTGCAGCCCAGCAGCAGGCTTTCGCCGTCGATCCAGTAGGGTTCGGCCAACGCCTCGACAATCCGCTCGGCAATCGATTCGGCACGATTGGGGTCGCGTCGGGTGTCGATCAGCAGGGCGAACTCGTCGCTGCCCAGGCGCGCCAGCTGGTCACCCGCCTCCAGTTGCTGTTTCAGGCGCGCCACCACCTGCAGGATCAGGCGGTCGCCACTCTGGTGGCCGAGCGCGTCGTTGACGTGGCGGAAGTTGTCCAGGTCCAGGTGGCCGAGGGCAAGGCCACGGCCGTCGTTCTCGGCCAGCCGCGCGGTCAGCAAGGCCTGGAAACCCTGGCGGTTGGCGATGCCGGTCAGCGGGTCCTGCTCGGCCAGGCGCTGCAGGGTGGCCACCAGCACGCCGCGCTCGCGCACATGGCGCAACGAGCGGCGCAATGTGTCGACATTGAGCTGGTCACGCACCAGCCAGTCGCTGACAGCGGTAGGCGCTACCTGGGGCTCGTGGTCGAGCAGCAGGATGGTCGGCAACTCGCAGCGCCCGGGCGCGGGCTGCAGGGCCGGGGTTGCCAGCACGATAGCCTGACGGTCCTGGTTGAACAGGCTGTCGACCGACTCCCAGTTCGGCGCCGTCAGCAGTACGGCGCTGCCACCCAGTGCGGGCGTGCACTCGCGTAGCAGCGCACCCCATTCCGGCTCATCGGCCAACAGCAGCAAACGCAATGGTTCGACAGGCGTGGACAAGCGGGCTCCTTAGGGCTTCACGGTGCAACGGAAACTGCCAGGTATGCTACTGCATTAATGAAAATGATTTTCAATTTAATACATGTTTTTACCGGTGTAGCATCCCGACGTATTTTGTCGTGCATCCTGCGCGAAACTGCGCCAGCCGGCAAATCCCGTTTACATATTTGACTCAGACGTCAGACGGTCGCGCCACAAACGCCCCATGCCTGTTAGAATGCGCGGCTATTTTCTGGCGACCCCCGGTTTCTAGCATGTCCCGACTCAATCCCCGGCAGCAGGAAGCCCGTGACTATGTCGGCGGCCCTCTTTTGGTGCTCGCCGGTGCAGGCTCGGGCAAGACCAGCGTGATCACGCGCAAGATTGCCCACCTCATCCAGAACTGCGGCATCCGTGCCCAGTACATCGTGGCGATGACCTTCACCAACAAGGCCGCGCGCGAGATGAAGGAGCGGGTCGGCACCCTGCTGCGCCCGGGGGAAGGCCGTGGCCTGACGGTGTGCACGTTCCACAACCTGGGCCTGAACATCATCCGCAGGGAGCACGAGCGCCTGGGCTACAAGCCGGGTTTCTCGATCTTCGACGAGTCCGACATCAAGGCGTTGCTGTCGGACATCATGCAGAAGGAATACTCCGGCGACGACGGCATCGACGAGATCAAGAACATGATCGGTGCCTGGAAGAACGACCTGATCCTGCCCGCCGAAGCCCTGGAGAAGGCGCGCAACCCGCGCGAGCAGACCGCAGCCATCGTCTACACCCACTACCAGCGCACGCTCAAGGCGTTCAACGCGGTGGACTTCGACGACCTGATCCTGCTGCCGGTCAAGCTGTTCCAGGAACACCCCGATGTGCTGGAGCGTTGGCAGAACCGCGTGCGCTACCTGCTGGTGGACGAATACCAGGACACCAACGCCAGCCAGTACCTGCTGGTGAAGATGCTGATCGGCATGCGCAACCAGTTCACCGTGGTAGGCGACGACGACCAGTCGATCTACGCCTGGCGTGGCGCCCGGCCGGAAAACCTGATGCTGCTCAAGGAGGACTACCCCTCCCTGAAAGTGGTGATGCTGGAGCAGAACTACCGCTCCACCAGCCGCATCCTGCGCTGCGCCAACGTGCTGATCGCAAACAACCCGCACGCGTTCGAGAAGCAGCTGTGGAGCGAGATGGGCGTGGGCGACGAGATCCGCGTCATCCGCTGCAAGAACGAGGAAGCCGAGGCCGAACGCGTGGCCATGGAAATCCTCACCCTGCACCTGCGCACCAACCGCCCGTACAGCGACTTTGCCATCCTCTACCGCGGCAACTACCAGGCCAAGCTGATCGAACTGAAGCTGCAGCACCACCAGGTGCCGTATCGCCTGTCGGGCGGCAACAGCTTCTTCGGCCGCCAGGAGGTCAAGGACCTGATGGCCTACCTGCGCCTGCTGGTGAACCCGGACGATGACAACGCCTACCTGCGGGTGATCAACGTACCGCGCCGCGAAATCGGCTCCACCACCCTGGAAAAGCTCGGCAATTACGCCACCGAGCGCGGTATTTCGATGTACGCCGCCAGCGAGGAGCTTGGCCTGGGCGAGCATCTGGACGCCCGCTATACCGAGCGCTTGCAGCGCTTCAAGCATTGGCTGGACGGGGTGCGCCACAAGGTTGCCCTGGAAGACCCGATTGCCGCGCTGCACGAGATGATCCGCGATATCGACTACGAGAACTGGATCCGCCAGCAGACCGCCAGCGACAAGGCTGCCGAGTTCCGCATCAGCAACGTCTGGTTCCTGGTCGAAGCGCTGAAGAACACCCTCGAGAAGGACGAAGAGGGTGACATGACCATCGAAGACGCCATCGGCAAGCTGGTGCTGCGCGACATGCTCGAGCGCCAGCAGGAAGAGGAAGAGAACGCCGAAGGTGTGCAGATGATGACCCTGCATGCCTCCAAGGGCCTGGAATTCCCCTACGTGTTCATCATGGGCATGGAAGAGGAAATCCTCCCGCACCGCTCCAGCATCGAGGCCGACACCATCGAAGAGGAACGCCGCCTGGCCTACGTGGGCATCACCCGCGCGCGCCAGACCCTGGCCTTCACCTTCGCCGCCAAGCGCAAGCAGTACGGTGAAATCATCGACTGCACGCCCAGCCGGTTCCTCGACGAACTGCCACCGGACGACCTGGCCTGGGAAGGCCTGGACGATGCGCCGGTCGAGGTAAAGGCCGCACGGGGCAACAATGCCCTGGCCGATATCCGGGCAATGCTCAAACGCTGATCAACCATTACTCTTTAACTTTGCCGCTATTTGCGGCCACCTTTGCTACATCGAGGAAAACAAAGTGGAAGCACTGCATCAGAAGATTCGCGAAGAAGGCATCGTGCTTTCCGACCAGGTTCTCAAAGTCGACGCGTTTCTCAACCACCAGATCGATCCGGCGCTGATGCAGCTGATCGGTGACGAGTTCGCCCGCCTGTTCGCCGACGCGGGCGTGACCAAGATCGTCACCATCGAAGCCTCGGGCATTGCCCCGGCGGTGATGACTGGCCTGAAGCTGGGCGTGCCGGTGATCTTCGCCCGCAAGCACCAGTCGCTGACCCTGACCGAGAACCTGCTGACCGCCTCGGTGTATTCCTTCACCAAGCAGACCGAGAACACCGTGGCCATCTCGCCGCGTCACCTCAACAGCAGCGACCGCGTGCTGGTGATCGACGACTTCCTGGCCAACGGCAAGGCGTCGCAGGCCCTGATCTCGATCATCAAGCAGGCCGGCGCCACCGTGGCCGGCCTGGGTATCGTGATCGAAAAGTCGTTCCAGGGCGGCCGTGCCGAGCTGGACAGCCAGGGCTATCGCGTCGAGTCGCTGGCCCGGGTGAAGTCGCTGGAAGGTGGTGTGGTTACCTTCATCGAGTAATCGCGGCGCCTGCTTCGCGGG
>NZ_DKHD01000003.1:105368-208294 GCF_002453565.1 Pseudomonas sp. UBA6753
GGGCATGCCCGCGAATGGCCTCAACCCTCTCTACCTGGCAGCCGCCAACCCCGCCAGCAACAACCGCTGGTAAAGCTCTTCCTTCAGCCCCTGCGGCTGATCCAGTTGCATCCGCGCAAGATGCCTCGCATACCCCTCCGGCCCCGGCGCATCCAGCGCTGCCTTGCCCAGCTCCAGCACCTCGCTCAGCTTGAACTTGCTCTTCAACCAGTTCAGTGCCCGCAGCAAATCCCGCTCTTCAGCCGTAAAGTCCGTGCCCAGCGGATACTCCGGGAACAACCGCGAGTGCCGCGCCCTGATCGCCTCCAGCCGCTGCGGCGTATTGTCGGTAAAGCACGCCTCGAGTTGAAAATCCCTGGCCAGCTTGCCGGCATCCTTTGCCTGCTCGATCAGCCCCTGCTGGAACCGCGAATCACATACCGCCAGCAACCGCGCAATCACCTCGCTGTCGGTCTGCCCACGCAGGTCGGCGATGCCGTACTCGGTCACCACGATATCGCGCAGGTGCCGGGGGATGGTGCAATGACCATAGTTCCAGAACAGGTTCGAGGTCACCTCCCCGCCCGCCTCACGCCAGCTGCGCAGCAGCAGGATCGAACGCCCGCCCTCCAGCGCATGGCCCTGGGCGACGAAGTTGTACTGCCCGCCCACGCCACTGAGTACCCGGCCATCCTCCAGCTGGTCGGCCACCCCGGCGCCGAGCAGGGTCATGCCGAATACGGTATTGATGAAGCGCGCATCACGGCGTTGGCGGCGCTTGAGCTCCTCCTGCCCGTACAGCTCGTTGATGAAGCTGATACGGGTCATGGCAAACCGTGCGCGCTGTTCCAGCGGCATGTCGCGCAAGCGCTGGTAGAACGCCTGGGGGCCGAGGAAGAAACCGCCATGCAGCACTGCCGCCACCTGCTCGTCCGCCGGGCGCCGCAACAGGCCCGCTTCGGCCAGCGCCAGCAAGCCGTTGACGAACATCTCGCTGCAGCCGTACAGGCCTTGGGCGAAGGTATCCAGGCCCCCTTCCCGTTCGATCAGCGCTTGCCACGAGCCGGCACCCAGCGCGTCGAGCACGGCACGATAACCGGCGTTGTCACCCTGGCGCGCCAGCAATGCGGCAGCTACCGCATCGCCCATGGCACCAATGCCGATCTGTAGCGTGCCGCCGTCGCGAACCAGGCTGCTGGCGTGCAGGCCGATGCAGTGGTCCTGGGTGTTGACCGGCATGTTCGGCGTGGAGAACAGGCGGCGTTGCTCGGCTGTATCGATCAGCAGGTCGAACGTATCGATGGGTAGCTCGGCGTCACCCGGCATGTAAGGCAGCTCGGCATGCACCTGGCCGAGCATGAGGATGGTCTCGCCGGCGGCGCGGCGCTTGGCGATCATCGGCAGCAGGTCGAGGGTGATGTCGGGGTTGCAGGCCAGGCTCAGGTGCACCGGCCTCTCGGGGGTGGCGGCCACCAGCTGCGCGATCAGGTTCAGGCCCTTGGCGTTGATGTCGCGTGCGGCGTGGCTGTAGTTGCTGCTGATGTAGCTCTGCTGGGCCGACGCGCTGTGCAGCAGGCTGCCGGGCTGCATGAAGAACTGCTCGACGCGGATGTTCGGCGGCAGGCTGTCGTTGCGCAGGTCGGCGAGGTACGTGAGTTCTTCATGGTCGGCGAAGACGCGCTCGACGAAGGGCTCGAGAAAGCGCCGCTGCAGGCCATCTCCCAGTGGTGGGCGGCCGAGGGACAGGGCCGTGTAGATGGTCAGCTGCCGTTCGGGCAGCTCGCGGATGCGGGCGTAAAGCGCATTGACGAAGGCGTTGGGCTTGCCCAGGCCCAGCGGCAGGCCCATGTGGATGTGGGCTGGCAGGCGCGACAGGACTTGCTCGACGGCCTGGTCGATGGAGCAGAGGTGCATCGGGGCCTCCTGAGACATCCATGGGTTCAGGGGTTGGACATGGGCCTGAAGTATTTGGTTGCCTGTGCCGGCCTCTTCGCGGGCTTGCCCGCTCCCACAGGAACACCGCTGCCGACAGGTCCCGTGACAACCTGTGGGAGCGGGCAAGCCCGCACAGGCACCATAAAAACAAAGCCCGCCATCAATGGCGGGCCTCATGCAATTCAGCTGTTTCTCACAGCCCGGACATTTTCTTGATCGCCCCTTTCAGGTCGTCATCCGAGCAGTCCGCGCAGGTGCCCTTCGGTGGCATGGCGTTGATGCCGGTAATGGCCTTGGCCAGGATGCCGTCCAGGCCGCCCTGGTGGTCGGCGCGTTCCTTCCACGCCGCGGTATCGCCAATCTTCGGTGCGCCGAGCAGGCCGGAGCCATGGCAGGCATTGCAGTGCTTGGCGATGATCTCGTCCGGCGTCTTGGCACCACCGCCACCTGCGGCGGCGGCCACTTCCATGCCTTTGCACTCTTGGCCCTGGACGCACACCTGGCCAACCGGCTCCAGGCGCTTGGCGATGTCATCATTGGTCGCAGCGGTTGCGCTCATTGCCCAGAGGGCGAATACGGCTGCTGGTACGGCCAGCATCTTCTTGATTTGGTTCACGCGAACACCCTCATGGTGGCTAATCACGCTCGCGGCCACGGATTGGCGAGCGTTGAAAAGTATAGCGGGAACCCAGAGGCCGTGAAACGACCCCACACAGGAAAGGGGTATTGCCGAATCAATGCACTGCGCTGGATCAAAAGTTTGAAGGCGTCGCCGCACTGATCAGCCGTGCCGGGCGGTCGAACGGGTTGCGAAAGCGGTGCGGGCGGGTGCTTTCGAAGTAGTAGCTGTCGCCCTCTTCAAGGATGAAGATCTCGTTGCCGACCACCAGCTCCAGGCGGCCTTCGAGCAGGATGCCGGTTTCTTCGCCGTCGTGGGTAAGCATTTCGGCCCCCGTGTCGGCACCCGGTGGATACACCTCGGTGAGAAAGGCGATGGCACGGTTGGGGTGCGACTTGCCGACCAGCTTCATGGTCACCGCACCGTCGGAGATATCGATCAGCTCATGAGCCTTGTAGACGATCTGCGTGGGGCTTTCAGGTTCCAGTTCGACCGAGAAGAACTCGACCATGGACATGGGAATGCCGCTCAGCACCTTGCGCAGCGAGCTGATCGACGGGCTCACGCTGTTCTTCTCGATCATCGAGATGGTGCTGTTGGTCACGCCGGCACGCTTGGCGAGTTCACGCTGGGACAGGCCCTTGAGCTTGCGGATGGCTTGCAGTCGTTCGCCGACGTCCAAAGCTGGAGCCTCCTGAAACGGTGGAAAGGGGGGTGGATGTGAACGATATCATGGCAATGCCGTTCAGTATTTACAACACACCGCCCCTCAACCTGTCCGCTTCAGCGTGTCATTCGCCGACGTAGTCCCGAGGTACCCGCTTCAGGTTGCAGAAAATCTGGTACGGAATGGTACCCGCGTGCGCAGCCACTTCACTGGCCAGCACATGCTTGCCCCACAGTTCGACGGGGCTGCCGACGGTGGCTTCCGGCACATCGGTCAAGTCGATGCTGAGCATGTCCATCGACACCCGGCCGATCAGTTGGGTGCGCTTGCCGGCGACCAGCACCGGGGTACCGTTGGGCGCCTGGCGCGGATAGCCATCGGCATAGCCCATGGCAACCACACCAACGCGGGTTGGCCGTGGGCTGACGAACTTGGCGCCATAACCCACCGGCTCGCCGGCGGGCAGTTCGCGTACGCTGATCACCCGCGATTGCAGGGTCATCACCGGTTGCAGGCGCTCGGCCTCGGCCTGGGCCACTTCGAACGGTGTGGCACCGTACAGCATCAGGCCCGGGCGCACCCAGTCGCTGGGGGCCTGCGGCCAGCCCAGCACACCGGGGGAGTTGCGCAGGCTGCACTCGGCGGCCAGCCCCTGGCGAGCGGCCTCGAACACGGCGATCTGCTGGGCGGTAGCGTCGGCATCCAGTTCGTCGGCGCGAGCGAAGTGGCTCATCAGCACGATGCGCGCGACCTTGCCGCTGGCCAGCAGGCGCTGGTAGGCCTCGTGGTAGTCCTTGGGGTGCAGGCCGACGCGGTGCATGCCGCTGTCGAGCTTGAGCCAGACGTTTAGCGGCTTGTGCAGCTGGGTCTTTTCGATCGCTTCCAGTTGCCACAGCGAGTGCACCACGCACCACAGGTCGTGCTCGGCGATCAGGGCCAGTTCGCTGGCTTCGAAGAAGCCTTCCAGCAGCAGCACCGGGGCCTTGATACCGGCGGCGCGCAGCTCCAGCGCTTCTTCGATGCAGGCCACGGCAAAGCCGTCGGCTTCGGCCTCCAGGGCCAGGGCACAGCGCACGGCGCCGTGGCCGTAGGCGTCGGCCTTGATCACGGCGAGGGCTTTGGCACCGGTCAGTTCACGGGCCAGACGGTAGTTGTGGCGCAGGGCCTGGAGGTCGATCAGGGCGCGGGCGGGACGCATGGCGGCTGCCTTATGGTGGTTCACAGGTTGAAAACGGTGTTGGGTTCTTCGCGGGCTCGCCCGCTCCCACAGGTACTGCACAGTTTTCAACATCTGTGGTGTTCCTGTGGGAGCGGGCGAGCCCGCGAAGAGGCCGGTACAGGCGAACTTACTGCTGGTGAGCCGGCGCAGTCTGCCCGTGCTTGGCCACTTCCGGGCTGTTGCCATAACGGGAAATGTCCAGGCCTTCGGCACTGATCTGCGGCTTCTTGCGCGCAATCAGGTCGGCCAGCAGGCGACCGGAGCCGCACGCCATGGTCCAGCCCAAAGTACCGTGACCGGTGTTCAGGAACAGGTTGCGGAACGCCGTGGCACCGACGATCGGCGTGCCGTCCGGGGTCGCCGGGCGCAGGCCGGTCCAGAAGCTGGCCTGGCTCAGATCACCGCCGCGAGGATAAAGGTCGTTGACGATCATCTCCAGCGTTTCGCGCCGACGCGGGTTCAGCGACAGGTCAAAACCGGCAATTTCAGCCATACCGCCGACGCGGATACGGTTGTCGAAACGGGTAATGGCGACCTTGTAGGTCTCGTCGAGAATGGTCGAGGTCGGGGCCATGTCGGCGTTGGTGATCGGCACGGTCAGCGAGTAGCCCTTCAGCGGGTACACCGGGGCCTTGATGCCCAGCGGCTTGAGCATCTGCGGCGAGTAGCTGCCCAGCGCCAGCACGTAACGGTCGGCGGTTTCCAGCTTGCCGTCGATCCATACGCCATTGATGCGGTCACCCGCGAAGTCCAGGCGCTGGATGTCCTGGCCGAAGCGGAACTCCACGCCCAGCTTCACGGCCATTTCGGCAAGCTTGGTGGTGAACAGCTGGCAGTCGCCAGTCTGGTCGTTTGGCAGGCGCAGGGCGCCGGCCAGGATGTCCTTGACGCCAGCCAGGGCCGGTTCGACGCGGGCAATGCCGTCGCGGTCGAGCAACTCGTAAGGCACACCGGACTGCTCCAGCACGGCAATGTCCTTGGCCGCGGCATCCACCTGGGCCTGGGTACGGAACAGCTGGGTGGTGCCCAGGCTGCGGTTTTCGTAGGCGATGCCGGTTTCGGCGCGCAATTCGTCGAGGCAGTCACGGCTGTACTCGGACAGGCGCACCATGCGCTCCTTGTTCACCGCGTAACGGCTGGCGGTGCAGTTGCGCAGCATCTGTGCCATCCACAGGTACTGGTCGACGTCGCCGGTGAGCTTGATGGCCAGGGGCGCGTGGCGCTCCAGCAGCCATTTGATGGCCTTCAGCGGCACGCCTGGGGCGGCCCAGGGCGAGGCATAGCCGGGCGAGATCTGGCCTGCGTTGGCAAAGCTGGTTTCCATGGCCACCGCCGGCTGGCGATCGACCACCGTTACTTCGAAACCTTGCCGGGCCAGATAGTAGGCACTGGCGGTTCCGATCACACCGCTACCAAGTACCAGAACTCGCATCGTTTTATCCCTCGCACGCGGCGCGCCGCAGACTTTTATTGAAATGGCATGAATGCGCGCAGTATAGGAATTTGAAGGCAGTGCAATTCACTATATAAAAGCCTATTATTGGCGAGAATTCTCGGCAAAATCGCCTTTCACGGAGGGGCATCCCCTATGAGAACCCAGCACCAGAGCAAGCGTGAACTGGACAAGATCGACCGTAACATCCTGCGTATCCTGCAGAATGACGGGCGTATTTCCTTCACCGAACTGGGCGAGAAAGTTGGGCTTTCCACCACCCCTTGCACCGAGCGGGTCCGCCGCCTGGAGCGCGAGGGCATCATCATGGGCTACAACGCCCGCCTGAACCCGCAGCACCTCAAGGGCAGCCTGCTGGTGTTCGTGGAAATCAGCCTGGACTACAAATCGGGCGACACCTTCGAGGAGTTCCGCCGCGCGGTGCTGAAACTGCCCCACGTACTGGAATGCCACCTGGTTTCAGGCGACTTCGACTACCTGGTGAAGGCGCGTATTTCCGAGATGGCCTCGTACCGCAAGCTGCTCGGCGACATCCTGTTGAAGCTGCCGCACGTGCGCGAATCGAAGAGCTACATCGTGATGGAAGAGGTGAAGGAGAGCCTTTGCCTGCCGATCCCGGACTGAAGTCAGACCAGCACCTGGCGGGTGGTGGCAATGAACTGGTGGACCAACTGCTCGGCAGCGGGCTCGATCATCTGTTCAGGGCCACGGCCACGCGGGCAGGCCAGGCGCGGGGTGGTGCCGAACAGGCGGCAGATCATCGGGCGCTCTTCATACACCGTGCAGCCGTTGGGGCCCAGGTGCACACAGTCCAGGCGCTCCAGGGCGGCGTCCTGCTCGGCTTGGGACTTGCGCGGCAGGCGGGCCATTTCTTCCGCCGAAGTGGTGACCGGGCCGCAGCAGTCGTGGCAGCCGGGCTCGCACTCGAAGGAAGGAATGAGTTCGCGCAGGAAGTGGATCTTGTGGCGGTTGCAGGACATGGCTGGGTTCAAAACTAGGAAATTGGCCAGATTATAGGCCCATTCGCGGGCTTGCCCGCTCCCACAGGTAACCCACCCATCTCAAAATTGTGGAGCACCTGTGGGAGCGGGCAAGCCCGCGAACGAGGGCGCAGCCCTCGCCTTGTTGCCCACCACCCTACCCCGGCTTATCCTCCTCCCCCTCAGCCCACCAGCCTCAGGACCTGCCCAATGATCCACAGCGCGCAGCACGCCGCCTCCTACTACGCCGCCAGCAGCGCGCCACACCCCGACCACTCCTTCCTGCAAGGCGAGCACAGCGCCGACGTGTGCATCGTCGGCGGCGGCTACTCGGGCCTGAACACCGCCATCGAACTGGCCGAACGCGGCTTCTCGGTCATCCTGCTGGAAGCGCGCAAGCTCGGTTGGGGCGCCAGCGGGCGCAATGGTGGGCAACTGATCCGTGGCGTCGGCCACGGCCTGGAACAATTCCTCCCGGTCATCGGTGAGGAAGGCGTGCTCAGCCTGAAACTGATGGGCCTGGAAGCGGTGCAGATCGTCCGCGAGCGCGTCGAAAGGCATGCCATCGCCTGCGACCTGACCTGGGGTTACTGCGACCTGGCCAACAAACCCGCCGAGCTGCTGGGCTTTGCGGAGGATGCTGAAGAACTGCGCAGCCTTGGCTACGCACATGAACTGCGCCTGGTCGGCAAGGACGATATCCACAGCGTGGTCGGTGCCGACTGCTATGTCGGCGGGCTGGTCGACATGGGCTCCGGGCACCTGCACCCGCTCAACCTGGCCCTGGGTGAGGCTGCAGTGGCCAGCCGCCTGGGCGTGAAGCTGTTCGAGCAGTCCGAGGTCACACGCATCGACTACGGCCCGGAAGTACAGGTACACACCGCCCAGGGCCGGGTACGCGCCAAAACCCTGGTGCTGTGCTGCAACGCCTACCACAACGACCTCAACCGCGAACTGGGCGGCAAGGTGCTGCCAGCCGGCAGCTACATCATCGCCACCGAGCCGCTGGGCGAGGAACGTGCCCGTTCGCTGCTGCCGCAGAACATGGCGGTGTGTGACCAGCGGGTGGCGCTGGACTATTACCGCCTGTCCGCCGACCAGCGCCTGTTGTTCGGCGGTGCCTGCCACTATTCAGGCCGCGACCCGAAGGACATCGCCGCCTACATGCGGCCAAAGATGCTCAAGGTTTTCCCGCAGCTGGCCGACGTGCGCATCGACTACCAGTGGGGCGGCATGATCGGCATCGGCGCCAACCGTCTGCCACAGGTTGGCCGCCTGGCCAGCCAGCCGAACGTGTATTACGCCCAGGCCTACTCCGGCCATGGGCTCAACGCCACCCACCTGGCTGCACGCCTGCTCGGCGAGGCCATCAGCGGCCAGGAAAGCGGGCGTTTCGACCTGTTTGCCAAGGTGCCACACATCACCTTCCCCGGCGGCAAGCACCTGCGCTCGCCGCTGCTGGCGTTGGGGATGCTGTGGCATCGCCTGAAAGAGCTG
The DNA here is from genome assembly GCF_002453565.1 of Pseudomonas sp. UBA6753. NCBI lineage: Bacteria > Pseudomonadati > Pseudomonadota > Gammaproteobacteria > Pseudomonadales > Pseudomonadaceae > Pseudomonas > Pseudomonas sp. UBA6753. The sequence continues at coordinate 113,718 of NZ_DKHD01000003.1, forward strand.
ATCTGAGCCACCGCACCTGCCCTGTGGGAGCGGGCATGCCCGCGAACACCGGCGAAGCCGGTGCCAGCCACCGCGTCGCCTGTTTCGCGGCGGTTCGACGCCTCGACACGCCCGCTCCCACAGGGACTGTACAGGCTTCAAAAACCGGTATGAGCTTCAGTCCTTCCAGAAGGGCTTACGCCCCTCGGTCCGGGCCTGCTCCCAGCTCAGCCCGACATCGCGCAACTCGTCATCGGTCAACTGCAGCAGCGCCCTGCGGGTGTGCCAGCGATGCAGCATCAGCCCCCAACGCCCCAACCCTTCCGGCGCGCTGAACACCTTGGCTTGCTGCCCGGCCTCCAGTTCCTTGGCCAACAGTTGCAAGCGCACATCGCTCATGCCACCCATCACCGCATCCTCTCGTTCAGTTGATACCGTGGAGAAAGCATGCGCGTCGACAGCACCGGCAATACAGATCCAATACAGCCTTATTATTCCCATACAGAATTGGCCGCAGGCCGACTGAATGCTGTATTTTCAGCGCAACTGTACCGGTCACCACGCTATTGCAGCGAAGGAGTATGCCGTGACCCTTTACCTGAACCTCGCCGAGCTGCTCGGTGCGCGCATTGAACAGGGCCTCTACCGCCCCGGCCAGCGCCTGCCGTCAGTGCGCGCCCTGAGTGTGGAGCACGGGGTCAGCCTGAGCACCGTGCAGCAGGCCTACCGCATGCTGGAAGACAGCGGCATGGTTTCGCCCCGGCCCAAGTCTGGCTACTTCGTCAACGACCACCGCCACCTGCCAGCCCTGCCCGCCGTCAGCCGCCCGGCCCAGCGCCCGGTAGACATCTCGCAATGGGAGCAGGTGCTGGAACTGGTGCGCAGCACCCCACGCCAAGGCGTGATCCAGCTCGGCCGCGGCATGCCCGACATCGACAGCCCAACCCTCAAGCCACTGCTGCGCAGCCTCGCCCAGCTGAGCCGGCGGCAGGACATGCCCGGCCTCTACTACGACAACATCCACGGCAACCTGGCCCTGCGCGAACAGGTGGCCCGGCTGACGCTCGACTCCGGCTGCCGCCTGGGCCCGGGCGACCTGGTGATAACCACCGGCTGCCATGAGGCGCTGTCATGCAGCATTCGCGCGGTGTGCGAGCCGGGCGATATCGTCGCGGTCGACTCCCCAAGCTTCCACGGCGCCATGCAGACCCTCAAGGGCCTGGGCATGAAAGCCCTGGAAATCCCCACCGACCCGGTCACTGGTATCAGTCTGGAGGCGCTGGAGCTGGCCCTGGAGCAGTGGCCGATCAAGCTCATCCAGATCACCCCCAGCTGCAACAACCCGCTCGGCTACATCATGCCCGAGGCCCGCAAGAAAGCCCTGCTGAGCCTGGCACAGCGCTACGACGTGGCGATCCTCGAAGATGATGTGTACGGCGACCTGGCCTACACCTACCCGCGCCCACGCACCCTCAAGTCGTTTGACGACGACGGCCGCGTGCTGCTTTGCAGTTCGTTCTCCAAGACCCTCGCCCCCGGCCTGCGGATAGGCTGGGTGGCACCCGGTCGTTACCTGGAGCGGGTGCTGCACATGAAGTACATCAGCACCGGCAGCACGGCCAGCCAGCCGCAGTTGGCCATTGCCGACTTCATCGCCGGCGGGCACTACCAACCCCACGTGCGGCGCATGCGCAGCCAGTACCAGCGTGGCCGCGACCTGATGAGCGACTGGGTAACCCGCTACTTCCCGGCGGGCACCCGGGTCAGCCGGCCGCAAGGTGGCTTCATGCTGTGGGTGGAATTACCCGAACATTTCGATACGCTGCGCCTGAACCGGTCTTTACTGGAGCAGGACGTACAGGTTGCCGTGGGCAGCATCTTCTCGGCCTCGGGCAAGTTCCGCCACTGCCTGCGCATGAACTTCGCCGCGCGGCCGACGCCGCAGATCGAAGCCGCCGTGCGCAAGGTTGGTGAAACCGCCCTTCGTCTACTGGATGAAGAAAGCGCCGGCGCGTAACTTTGCGCCGCCCGCCACGGTCCAACCTATCAAGCCTTTGCTGCACAGGACGATCCACCCTTGAGACTCCAGCGAGCCCTGCCTCTGCTGCTGGTGCTACTGCTCGGCCTTGCCGGCTGCGCCAGCGTCGGCACGCCCCGCGAAACCAGCCAGGCGTTACCCGCCAACGACTCGGCCTTCGGCCGCTCGGTTCTGCGCCAGGCCGCGCCGTACGACGGCCGCTCGGGCTTTCGCCTGCTGCCCAACAGCAACGAGGCGTTCCGCGCCCGTGCCGAACTGATCCGCAACGCCCAGGCGAGCATCGACCTGCAGTACTACATCGTCCACGATGGCCTCAGCACCCGCGCCCTGGTGCATGAACTGCTGCGCGCCGCCGACCGTGGCGTGCGCGTGCGCATCCTGCTCGACGACACTACCATTGACGGCCTGGACGTCATCATGGGCACCCTCGATGCCCACCCGAACATTCAGATACGCGTGTTCAACCCGCTGCACCTGGGCCGCAGCACCGGCGTGACGCGCGCAGTGGGCCGCCTGTTCAACCTGTCGCGCCAGCACCGACGCATGCACAACAAGCTGTTCCTGGTGGACAACAGCATGGCCATCGTCGGCGGGCGCAACCTGGGCGATGAGTATTTCGATGCCGAACCCAACCTCAACTTCACCGACATCGACTTGCTGGGCGTCGGCCCGGTGGCCGAACAGCTCGGCCACAGCTTCGACCAGTACTGGAACAGCGCCCTGAGCCGGCCGATTACCGACTTTCTCTGGCGCGACCCGGATGCCAGCGACCTGCGCGCCAGCCGCCACCGCCTGGAAATTTCACTCGCCGAAGCCAGGACCCAGCGCAAAGCCCTGTATGACCGCTTGATGGCCTACCAGTCGCAGCCGCGCCTGGATGTGTGGCGCAACGAGCTTATCTGGGCCCATGCCCAGGCGCTATGGGATGCGCCGAGCAAGGTGCTGGCCGATGACGAACCGGACCCGCAACTGCTGCTGACCCAGCAACTGGCCCCTGACTTGAGCAAGGTGCAACACGAGCTGATCTTGGTATCGGCGTACTTCGTACCCGGCGAGTCCGGCCTGCTGTACCTGACCCACAGCGCCGACGCGGGTATTTCGGTCAAACTGCTGACCAACTCGCTGGAAGCCACCGACGTGCCGGCAGTGCATGGCGGCTATGCGCCGTATCGGCGGGCGCTGCTGGAGCATGGCGTGCAGCTGTACGAGCTGCGCCGCCAACCCGGCGACCCCAGCGCCCGGCACAGCTTGAGCTTCCATGGCAGTTCGGACTCGAGCCTGCACAGCAAGGCGATCGTGTTCGACCGGCGCAAGACCTTCATCGGCTCGTTCAATTTCGACCCGCGTTCGGTGTTGTGGAATACCGAGGTCGGGGTACTGGTGGACAGCCCGGAGCTGGCCGAGTACACCCGCGCGCTAGCGGTACAGGGCATGGCCCCGGCCTTGAGCTATCAGCCGACGCTGGTGGGTAACCAGATGGTGTGGGTGACCGAGGAAAATGGCAGGCGGCGCATGCTTACATCCGAACCGGGCGGGATGTGGCGGCGGTTCAATGCCTGGATCAGCAAGGCGGTAGGGCTGGAGAAGATGTTGTAGCTGATGGCCTCATCGCCGGCAAGCCAGCTCCCACAGGCACCGCACAGCATTCAAGGCCTATGGAGAACCTGTGGGAGCTGGCTTGCCGGCGATGGGCCGCAAAGCGGCCCCAAAGAACCATCAGGCAGAGGCAGGCTCGAAGGCCCCGCGCCGCCGGGTCAACACCACCAACCCCGCAGCCCCCGCCGCCATCAGCAACGGCAACGCATGCCCGCTGATCCACTGGCTGCCTGCCCCGGCCAGCAGCGGCCCAAGCAGGCAGCCAATACCCCACAGCTGCGCCACATGGGCGTTGGCCCGTACCAGCGCATCATCCCGGTAGCGCTCACCAATCAGCACCAGCGACAAGGTGAACAAGCCCCCCGCACTGGCCCCGAACAGCACCCACAGCGGCCAGATCGCCGGTGTATGCAGCAGCAACGGAATCGCCAGGCTGGATACCAGCAGGGTCACCGCACAGCCGGTGAACAGGGCGCGCCGCGACATATGGTCGGCCAGCGCACCGATGGGCAGTTGCAGCACCGCATCGCCCACCACCACGGTACTGACCATGAACAGGGCGATTTCGGTGCTGAAGCCCTGTTGCAGGCAATACACCGGCAACAAGGTCAGGATCATTGCTTCGAACGAGGCAAACAGGGCAATGGCCCAGGCGATCACCGGCAAGCGCCGGCAGAAGGCAAACAGATCGCCGAAGGTGACGCTGCAGGCCTCTGTGCTGGGTGCCCCGCCACGGCCCAGAAGAATCAGCGGCGCCACCAGCAGCAGGCCGGTGGCGGCCAAGAAGCCGAAGTCGTCATCCGAGCCGAGAAAGCCCAGCACCAGCGGCCCGGCCAGCTGGCTGAGGGCATAGCTGCTGCCATACAGCGCCACCAGGCGGCCGCGCCATTGCTCGACCACCAGCTGGTTGATCCAGCTTTCGCCGAGTATGAACACCACGGTCAGCGACATACCGATCAGCAATCGCAACAGCAGCCACAGCGGGTAGCTGGGCAGCAGTGCGACCAGGCCAATCGACAGCGCCCCGCCCCACAGGCACAGGCGCATGGCCGAGGGCACGCCGACCCAGCCGGCCAGGCGGCTGGCCAGGCTGGCACCTACCAGCACGCCCAGCGCCGGCATCGCGGCCATCACGCCGATGGCGAAGCTGCCGTAGCCCCAGGCCTCCAGGCGCAGGGATACCAGCGGCATGCTCACGCCGAGTGCCAGCCCGACGCTTAGCACCGATGCCAGTACGGCGAAGTAGGTACCCCAACGCATTGCAGCCTCCCAGGCAGAATTCTTGAACAGCAAAAACGACGAAGCCGGGGCAGCGTGAGCCGACCCGGCTATTTTTGGGGCTGCTGTGCAGCCCATCGCCGGCAAGCCAGCTCCCACAGGTACGGCACTGGCCTCAAGGGCTGCGAGTAACTTGTGGGAGCTGGCTTGCCGGCGATTGGGCCGCAACGCGGCCCCCTGGGATTACAACTTGATCCAGGTCGCCTTCAGCTCGGTGTACTTCTCCAGCGCATGCAGCGACTTGTCACGGCCGTTGCCCGACTGCTTGAAGCCACCGAACGGCGCGGTCATGTCGCCGCCGTCGTACTGGTTGACCCAGACGCTGCCAGCGCGCACGGCACGGGCGGTCTTGTGGGCCTTGGAGATGTCCGAGGTCCAGATGCCAGCGGCCAGGCCATACGGCGTGTCGTTGGCAATGGCGACGGCTTCTTCGGCGGTATCGAAGGCGATCACCGACAGCACCGGGCCGAAGATTTCTTCCTGGGCGATCTTCATGGCGTTGGTCACGCCGTCGAAGATGGTCGGCTCGACATAGGTGCCACCGGTTTCTTCCAGGGTGCGCTTGCCGCCGGCCAGCAGCTTGGCGCCGTCCTTGTGGCCAGCCTCGATGTACGACAGCACGGTGTTCATCTGCTGGGTGTCGACCAGGGCACCGACAGTGGTCTGTGGGTCCAGCGGGTTGCCTGGCTTCCAGCCTTTCAGGGCCTCGACCACCATCGGCAGGAACTTGTCCTTGATCGAACGCTCGACCAGCAGGCGCGAGCCGGCGGTGCACACTTCGCCCTGGTTGAAGGCGATGGCGCTGGCGGCAGCTTCGGCGGCAGCTTGCAGGTCCGGAGCGTCAGCGAAGACGATGTTCGGGCTCTTGCCACCGGCTTCCAGCCAGATGCGCTTCATGTTCGATTCGCCCGCGTAAACCATCAGCTGCTTGGCGATCTTGGTCGAACCGGTGAATACCAGGGTGTCGACGTCCATGTGCAGGGCCAGGGCCTTGCCCACGGTGTGGCCGTAGCCTGGCAGCACGTTCAGCACGCCAGCCGGGATACCGGCTTCGATGGCCAACTGGGCAATACGAATGGCAGTCAGCGGCGATTTTTCGGACGGCTTGAGCACTACCGAGTTACCGGTGGCCAGGGCCGGGCCGAGCTTCCAGCAAGCCATCAGCAGCGGGAAGTTCCACGGTACGATGGCACCGACCACACCCACCGCTTCGCGGGTGACCAGGCCGAGCTGGTCATGCGGGGTCGGGGCGACTTCGTCGTAGACCTTGTCGATGGCTTCGGCAGTCCAGTGAATGGCATTGGCCGCGCCAGGTACGTCGATGCTGGAGGAGTCGCCGATCGGCTTGCCCATGTCCAGGGTTTCCAGCAGCGCCAGCTCTTCGACGTTCTTGCGCAGCAGGTCGGCGAAGCGGATCAGCTTGGCCTTGCGCTTGGCCGGGGCCAGCTGCGACCACACGCCGGAGTTGAAGGTGGCACGGGCGTTTTCCACAGCGCGGTTGGCATCGGCCAGGTCGCAGCTGGCAACCTTGGCCAGGAAGCGTCCGTCGACCGGGCTCAGGCACTCGAAGGTTTCACCGGATGCGGCATCGGTGTATTCGCCGTTGATGAAGGCACGGCCTTCGATCTTCAGTTGCTGGGCACGTTGTTCCCAGTCCGCACGAGTCAGGGTGGTCATACGAAACTCCTCCTCTTGTATAGGTGCAACGCCGCACTGAGGACTCACAGGCGTTGTCAGAATTCTGCCCAAGCGTCGAGGGCATTTTAGCTACCGACACCCTAAACCAGCCCGTGTAAACTATCAATATATTTGACACGAATGGCTCAAAAGCCTACTCATGTGCATTTTATTAAACAACAACAGGAGCCGAACCATGAGCATCGAAAGCATCATCGACTTCGCGCAGGTCATTACCGAGGCCGAACGCTACCGCCCGGCGGCGGAAAAAATCCTCAAGGGCGAGCCCGACCAGGCGGTCTACAACCATTATTCCAGCCCCTGCGGGCAGTTTGCCGCGGGCGTGTGGGAAGGCGAGGTGGGGCAGTGGACGGTGAACTACACCGAGCATGAGTACTGCGAGATCGTCCAGGGCGTTTCGGTGCTGCGTGACCAGGATGGCGGAGCCAAGACCCTGCGTGCCGGTGATCGGTTTGTCATCCCGGCCGGCTTCAAGGGCACCTGGGAGGTGCTGGAGCCTTGCCGCAAGATCTATGTGATGTTCGAGCAGAAATGATTTGAGGCTGTGCCGGCCTCTTCGCGGGCTTGCCCGCTCCCACAGGTACATCACAGCCCCTGAGAGCAGTGAAATCCCTGTGGGAGCGGGCAAGCCCGCGAAGAGGCCCGAACAGGCATAAAAAAACCCGCGTCCTTTCGGACGCGGGTTTTTTTCAGGTCGCCGATCAATTACTTGATCTTGGCTTCCTTGTACACCACGTGCTTGCGAACAACCGGATCGTATTTCTTGATCTCGATTTTGTCCGGAGTGGTGCGCTTGTTCTTGTCGGTGGTGTAGAAGTGGCCAGTGCCAGCACTCGAAACCAGACGGATCAATTCACGCATGACGTTCTCCTTAGAACTTTTCGCCGCGAGCGCGCAGCTCGGCCAGCACTACGTCGATACCACGCTTGTCAATAACGCGCATGCCTTTGGCAGATACGCGCAGACGCACGAAACGCTTCTCGGATTCAACCCAGAAACGGTGGTGCTGCAGGTTCGGCAGGAAACGACGACGGGTTTTGTTGTTTGCGTGGGAAATGTTGTTCCCGGTTACTGGACCCTTACCAGTAACTTGACAGACTCTCGACATGACTCAGCCCTCTAAAACCACATGCCCAACCCGGCATGGGTTGGCCGCTTAATCTCTCAGTCTTTGGCGCCTAGGCGCCGTGATTCTGGAGGTCTTATCGACCGGATCCGCTGATGCGACAGGCCGAGCCCCTAGAAAAGAGCGCTGCTTTATACCAGAAAGACTTGGCCGCAACAACATTAGATGCACATTGTCGCGAGCCGGAACGCGCCGGGCCAGCATAGCGGCAGGCCCCGCCAGCCGTCGACCGCCCGTCGCCAATTTTGTAAAAAAGGGTGTGGTCATTTCCCGACGGGCACACTAGGGTAGGCCTTTTCCAGACTGCACTGGCAGATGGGCCACTGACAGCCAAGGAGCCACTATGCGTGCTGCCGCCCTTTCCTTATTGTTCAACTCCTTGTTCGCCGCAGGCACCCTGTTCGCCGCCGGCGTTGCCCAGGCCGCCCCGCTGAGCGTCTGCAGCGAGGCCAGCCCCGAAGGCTTCGACGTGGTGCAGTACAACTCGCTGACCACCACCAACGCCACGGCCGATGTGCTGATGAACCGCCTGGTGGAGTTCGACGCGGCGCAAGGCAAGGTGGTGCCGAGCCTGGCGGCCAGCTGGACGGTATCGGCCGACGGCCTGATCTACGACTTCACCTTGCGCGATGACGTGAAATTCCACACCACCGCCTACTTCAAGCCAAGCCGCGCACTGAACGCCGACGATGTGCTGTTCAGCTTCCAGCGCATGCTCTACCCCGCCCATGCCTGGCACAAGACCGCGCCGGGCGGCTACCCGCATGCCCAGTCGCTGCAACTGGGCAGCCTGATCAAGGCGATCGAGGCGCCGGCACCGAACACCGTGCGCTTCACCCTCAGCCACCCGGACGCCACCTTCCTGGCCACCCTGAGCATGGGCTTCGCCTCGATCTACTCCGCCGAGTACGCCGACAAACTGCTCAAGGCCGGCACGCCGGAGAAGCTCAATAGTCAGCCGATCGGCACCGGGCCATTCATCTTCCAGCGTTTCCAGAAGGACGCCGTGGTGCGCTACCGCGCCAACCCCGACTACTTCGCCGGCAAGCCGGCGGTCGACCCGCTGATCTTCGCCATCACCACCGATGCCAACGTGCGCCTGCAGAAGCTCAAGCGCGGCGAGTGCCAAGTCGCGTTGTCGCCCAAGCCGCTGGACATCGCCGAAGCCGGCAAGGACGGCAACCTCAAGGTGGTCACCACCCCGGCGTTCATGACCGCCTTCGTCGCCATCAACAGCCAGCACCCGCCGCTGGACAAGCCGGAAGTGCGCCAGGCCATCAACCTGGCCTTCGACAAGCAGGCCTACCTCAAGGCCGTGTTCGAAGACTCCGCGGTGGCCGCCAACGGCCCCTACCCGCCCAACACCTGGAGCTACGCCAAGGACCTGCCCGGCTACCCGCTGGACCTGAAGAAAGCCAAGTCCCTGCTGACCAAGGCCGGCCTGGCCGAGGGCTTCAGCACCACGATCTGGACCCGCCCGTCGGGCAGCCTGCTCAACCCCAACCCCAGCCTCGGTGCGCAGATGCTGCAGGCCGACCTAGCCAAGATTGGCATCAAGGCCGAGATCCGCGTGATCGAGTGGGGCGAGCTGATCCGCCGCGCCAAGGCGGGCGAGCATGACCTGCTGTTCATGGGTTGGGCGGGTGACAACGGCGACCCGGACAACTTCCTCAGCCCGCAGTTTTCCTGCGCGGCGGTGCAGTCGGGGACCAACTTCGCACGCTTCTGCGACAGCCGCCTGGACCAGCTGATCAGCGCCGGACGCACCACCAACGACCAGAGCGTGCGCAGCCGGCTTTACCAGCAGGCACAGACGCTGATCCAGCAGCAGGCGCTGTGGGTGCCGCTGGCGCACCCGACGGCGGCGACCCTGCTGCGCCAAGGGGTCGAGGGGTACCAGGTGAGCCCGTTCGGGCGGTTGGATTTCAGCAAGGTGTCAGTGAACAAGTAAGCCTGCACCGGCCTCTTCGCGGGCTTGCCCGCTCCCACAGGGACAGCACAACACTCAAGGTTGGCACGATACCTGTGGGAGCGGGCGAGCCCGCGAAAGGGCCGGGACAGGCAGCACAAGTGCCTAAGCCACAATCCACCCATGCTCGACCATCGACAGCGGCTCCCCGTCACCGATGATGATGTGATCCAGCACCCGCACATCGATCAACGCCAGCCCCCGCTTCAACGACAGGGTCAAGTGCACATCGTCCTGGCTGGGCTCACTGTTGCCCGAGGGGTGGTTGTGGCACAGGATCAAGGCCGCTGCGTTATGCAGCAATGCCCGCCGCACCACTTCCCGCGGGTAGACGCTGGCCCGATCTATCGTGCCTCGGAAGAGAATCTCAAACGCCAACGGCCTGTGCTTGGTATCGAGAAAGAGGCATCCGAACACCTCGCTGACTTCATGTCGCAGCATCGCTTTCAAATAGCGCCTCACCGTTGCCGGGCTGTCCATCGCGGATTCACGCTCAATCGAAGTTGCAAGGTGCCTGCGCCCGATCTCCAGCAGCGCCTGCAGCTGGCTGAACCTCACCGGGCCCAACCCAAGCTCGCCGACGAAAGCCTCACGGTCGGCCTCCAGCAACTGGCGCAAACCCCCGAACTTCACGAGCAGACCTCGCGCCAGCTCCACGACATTGCGCCCACGCACACCTGAGCCGAGAAATACAGCCAGCAATTCCGCGTCCGTCAGGCTTCCAGCCCCACGCTGCAGCAACTTCTCCCTCGGCCGCTCTTCAGCCGGCCACTCCCTGATATTCATCCCGTCCCTCTGCCCTTGCTGCGGCCCATTTCGGCCCTGTGTTAATCTATTTCGCCTCGTACATGCGACGTTCTGCCGCAGGCATTTTCAAACGTCGTCGCCCGCTCTCACTGGAAAAAGGCAAGCCTATGCAGCGGCTGTATCGCAAGCGCATCGTTCTCGGCGTGGGTGGCGGCATTGCCGCCTACAAAAGCGCCGAACTGATTCGCCGACTCCTGGAGCACGGCGCGCAGGTGCGCGTCGTCATGACCCGTGGTGGTGCAGAGTTCATCACCCCGCTGACCCTACAGGCGCTGTCGGGCCACCCGGTGCACATGGACCTGCTCGACCCTGCCGCCGAAGCGGCCATGGGCCACATCGAACTGGCCAAATGGGCCGACCTGGTGCTGATCGCCCCGGCCACCGCCGACCTCATGGCGCGCATGGCCCAAGGCATGGCCGACGACCTGCTGACCACCCTGGTGCTGGCTACCGATGCCACCGTTGCCGTGGCCCCGGCCATGAACCAGGCCATGTGGCGCGACCCGGCCACCCAGGCCAACCTCGAACTGCTCAAGAGCCGTGGCATCCAGGTGTTCGGCCCGGCGTCCGGCAGCCAGGCCTGTGGCGATGTCGGCCTGGGCCGCATGCTCGAAGCCACCGACCTGGCCTGGTGTGCCGCGGAAAGCTTCAAGCGCCAGGCACTGACCGGCAAGCACGTACTGATCACCGCCGGCCCGACCCAGGAAAACATCGACCCGGTGCGCTACATCACCAATCATAGCTCCGGCAAGATGGGCTTCGCCCTGGCTGAAGCGGCCGCCGAAGCCGGGGCTCGGGTCACCCTCGTCACTGGCCCGGTGCACCTGCCGACCCCCGATCGGGTCAGCCGTATCGACGTGGTCAGCGCGCGGGACATGCTCGCGGCCTGTGAAGCGGCCATGCCGTGCGACCTGTTCATCGCCTCTGCGGCGGTTGCGGACTACCGCCCGGAAGTCGTTGCCACGCAAAAATTGAAGAAAGATCCTACGACCGGCGACGGCATGCTGCTGCAGATGGTGCGCAATCCCGATATCCTTGCCACCATCGCTGGCCGCGCCGACCGCCCGTTCAGCGTCGGTTTCGCCGCCGAGACCGAACACTTGCTCGATTACGCCACGCGCAAGCTCAAGGACAAGAACCTCGACCTGATCGTCGCCAATGATGTGGCCAACCCCAGCATCGGCTTCAACAGCGAGGAAAACGCCTTGACCGTGATCGACCGCCAGCAGCACCAGACCCTCTTCGCGCAGACCAGCAAGGGCAAGATTGCCCGGCAACTGGTCGCCTTCATCGCCGAACGGCTCAATCAGGTTCAATAAGTTACATGCACGCTCTTCAAGCCAAGATCCTCGACCCACGCCTGGGTACCGAATTCCCCCTGCCGCAGTACGCCACCCCCGGCTCCGCCGGCCTGGACCTGCGCGCCCTGCTCAAGGAAGACACCGTCCTCGAACCAGGCCAGACCCTGCTGATCCCCACCGGCCTGTCGATCTACATCGGCGACCCGGGCCTGGCGGCGGTAATCCTGCCGCGCTCGGGCCTGGGCCATAAGCACGGCATCGTGCTGGGCAACCTGGTCGGGCTGATCGACTCGGACTACCAGGGCGAGTTGATGGTGTCGTGCTGGAACCGCGGCAACACCCCGTTCACCATCGCCGTTGGCGAGCGCATTGCCCAGCTGGTGCTGGTACCGGTGGTACAGGCCCATTTCGATATCGTCGAAGCGTTCGATGAAAGCCAGCGCGGTGCTGGCGGCTTCGGCCATTCCGGCAGCCACTGAGCCGAGAAATGACCGTTCAGGCCAAGGATGGCGAACTCTCTGGCGAAACCACCGTCCAAGCGTTCAGTTTGCGCCTGCCCAGAAAGCCTTTGACTAATGGAGCTTCCAGAGATGAACGACATGGCCCACCTGGTACCCGCCGCACTGCCAGACAGCATTTTCCGCGCGTATGACATTCGCGGCGTGGTCGGCAAAACCCTTCACGCCGAAACCGCCTACTGGATCGGCCGCGCCATCGGCGCGCAGAGCCTGGCCCAGGGCGAACCGCAGGTTTCGGTCGGCCGCGATGGCCGCCTGTCCGGCCCGATGCTGGTCGAACAGCTGATCAAGGGCCTGGTCGATGCCGGCTGCCAAGTCAGCGACGTCGGCCTGGTACCCACCCCGGCGCTGTACTACGCAGCCAACGTGCTGGCCGGCAAGTCCGGTGTGATGCTGACCGGCAGCCACAACCCGTCGGACTACAACGGCTTCAAGATCGTCATCGCTGGCGATACCCTGGCCAACGAACAGATCCAGGCCCTGCTGACGCGCCTGAAAACCAACGACCTGACCCGCGCCGAAGGCCGCGTGGAAAAGGTCGAGATCCTTGACCGCTACTTCCAGCAGATCGTCGAGGACGTGAAGCTGGCCAGGAAGCTCAAGGTGGTCGTGGACTGCGGCAACGGTGCCGCCGGCGTGGTCGCGCCGCAACTGATCGAAGCCCTGGGCTGCGAAGTGATCCCGCTGTTCTGCGAAGTCGACGGCAACTTCCCCAACCACCATCCGGACCCGGGCAAGCCGGAAAACCTCGAAGACCTGATCGCCAAGGTCAAGGAAACCGGCGCCGATATCGGCCTGGCCTTCGACGGTGACGGCGACCGCGTCGGCGTGGTGACCAACACCGGCAGCATCGTCTACCCCGACCGCCTGCTGATGCTGTTTGCCCAGGACGTGCTGTCGCGCAACCCGGGCGCCGAGATCATCTTCGACGTCAAATGCACCCGTCGCCTGACCCCGCTGATCGAGCAGCACGGCGGCCGCGCTCTGATGTGGAAGACCGGTCACTCGCTGATCAAGAAGAAGATGAAGCAGACCGGCTCGCTGCTGGCCGGCGAGATGAGCGGTCACATCTTCATCAAGGAACGCTGGTACGGTTTCGACGACGGCATCTATAGCGCCGTGCGCCTGCTGGAGATCCTCAGCAAGGCCGGGCAGAGCGCCGAAAACCTGTTCGCCGCGTTCCCGAACGATATTTCCACGCCGGAAATCAATATTGATGTGACCGACGAGGGTAAATTCAGCATCATTGATGCACTGCAACGCGACGCCGACTGGGGCGAAGCCAACCTGACCACCATCGACGGTGTGCGGGTGGATTACGCGCACGGCTGGGGCCTGGTTCGCGCCTCCAACACCACCCCGGTGCTGGTGCTGCGCTTCGAGGCCGACAGCGACGCCGAATTGCAACGTATCAAGGATGTTTTCCGTACTCAGTTGCTGCGGGTTGAGCCTGAGCTGCAACTGCCGTTCTGACCGACTATCTGTTCCTTACAGGAGCCCTGCATGACCCTCGATCGCGATGCCGCTTCCCATGTAGCCGAGGTTTTGTCCGAAGCACTGCCTTACATCCGCCGCTTTGTCGGCAAGACCCTGGTGATCAAGTACGGCGGCAACGCGATGGAGAGCGAGGAGCTCAAGACCGGCTTCGCCCGTGACATCGTGCTGATGAAGGCTGTGGGCATCAACCCGGTGGTGGTCCACGGTGGTGGCCCGCAGATCGGCGACCTGCTCAAGCGCCTGTCGATCGAAAGCCACTTCATCGACGGCATGCGCGTCACCGACTCGGCGACCATGGACGTGGTGGAGATGGTGCTGGGTGGCCAGGTCAACAAGGACATCGTCAACCTGATCAACCGCCACGGCGGCAGCGCAATCGGCCTGACCGGCAAGGACGCGGAGCTGATCCGCGCCCGCAAGCTGACCGTCAGCCGCCAGACGCCCGAGATGACCACCCCGGAAATCATCGACATCGGCCACGTTGGCGAAGTGGTGAGTGTGAACACCGACCTGCTGAACATGCTGGTGAAGGGCGACTTCATCCCGGTGATCGCGCCGATCGGCGTGGGTGCCAACGGTGAGTCGTACAACATCAACGCCGACCTGGTGGCGGGCAAGGTAGCCGAGGCGCTGAAGGCCGAGAAGCTGATGCTGCTGACCAACATCGCCGGCCTGATGGACAAGCAGGGCGAGGTACTGACCGGCCTGACCACCGAGCAGGTCAATGAACTGATCGCCGACGGCACCATCTACGGCGGCATGCTGCCGAAGATCAAGTGCGCGCTGGATGCGGTGCAGGGCGGTGTCAACAGCTCGCACATCATCGACGGCCGTGTGCCGAATGCGGTGCTGCTGGAGATCTTCACCGACAGCGGCGTGGGTACCCTGATTACCAACCGCAAGCAGCGCTGATTGGTTGGTTAGCCTGCACTGGCCCTATCGCCGGCAAGCCAGCTCCCACAGAGATCCCACAAGATTTGAAACCTGTGGGGTATTTGTGGGAGCTGGCTTGCCGGCGATGAGGCCGGTGCAGACAGAAACAAAAAAGGCGACCTTCACAAGAAGGTCGCCTTTTTCATTTCCGGGCCCGGATCAGATACCGTACTGCGCCCGGTAAGCCTCGACAGCCGGCAGATGCTGCTTCAGCTGTGGATCATCGGCCAGGAACTCCAGCACCTGGGTCAGCGAAACGATGCTGACCACAGGGATACCGAAGTCACGCTCCACTTCCTGGATAGCCGACAGCTCGCCATTGCCGCGCTCTTCGCGGTTCAGCGCGATCAGCACGCCAGCGGCCTTGGCCTGCTGGGCATTGATGATCTGCATGACCTCACGAATGGCGGTACCGGCGGTGATCACGTCGTCGATGATCAGCACATCACCGGCCAGCGGTGCACCGACCAGGCTGCCACCTTCACCGTGGTCCTTGGCTTCCTTGCGGTTGAAGCACCATGGCACGTCGAGCTGATGCTGATCGGCAAGGGCCACCGCAGTAGTCGCTGCCAGCGGGATACCTTTGTAAGCCGGGCCGAACAGCACATCGAACGGGATCTTGCTGTCGACGATGGCTGCGGCATAGCAACGGCCCAGTTCGGCCAGGGCGGAACCGGTGTTGAACAGGCCGGCATTGAAGAAATACGGGCTGGTACGCCCCGATTTCAGGGTGAATTCACCGAAACGCAGTACCCCGCGATCGATGGCAAAACGGATGAAGTCGCGCTGATACGGCTGCATGGATAGTCCCGGACACCACGGATTTAGCTAAATGGGTTGAGCTCGGGTATCATACACGCACGAGATTTTTGGGGCCATTTATGCGGATCATCAGTGTGAACGTAAATGGCATTCAGGCTGCGGCCGAGCGTGGTTTGCTCAGCTGGCTGCAAGCCCAGAATGCCGACGTCATCTGCCTTCAGGATACCCGCGCCTCGGCCTTTGAACTCGATGACCCAGCTTTCCAGCTCGATGGCTATTTCCTTTATGCCTGCGACGCGGAGGTGCCTGCCCAAGGTGGTGTGGCCCTGTATTCGCGCATGCAGCCCAAGGCAGTCATCACCGGCCTGGGCTTCGAGACAGCCGACCGCTATGGGCGTTACCTGCAAGCAGATTTCGACAAAGTCAGTATTGCCAGCCTGCTGCTGCCTTCGGGCATGAACGGCGACGAAGACTTGAACCAGAAGTTCAAGTTGATGGACGACTTCGCCAAGTACCTGGACAAACAGCGTCGCAAGCGTCGCGAATACATCTACTGCGGCTCGTTCTACGTGGCGCAGCAGAAGCTCGACATCAAGAACTGGCGTGACAGCCAGCAGTCGCCGGGCTTCCTGGCGCCGGAGCGTGCCTGGATGGACGCGATCACTGGCGAGATGGGTTACGTCGATGCCCTGCGCGAAGTCAGCCGTGAGGGCGACCAGTACAGCTGGTGGCCGGACAACGAGCAGGCCGAGATGCTCAACCTGGGCTACCGGTTCGACTACCAGATCCTCACCCCGGGCCTGCGCCGCTTCGTGCGCAATGCCCGCCTGCCGCGTCAGCCGCGCTTCTCCCAGCATGCGCCGCTGATTGTCGACTATGACTGGACGTTGACCATTTGAATGCGATTGGGGCTGCTTTGCAGCCCATCGCCGGCAAGCCAGCTCCCACAGGTACACCACAGGTTTCAAAAACTGTGGTGATCCTTGTGGGAGCTGGCTTGCCGGCGATGGGCCGCAGAGCGGCCCTAACTGCTATTTGATCGGCCGCCAGATCATCGGGTAACGATACGGCTTGCCCTCATTCGCCCGCACAGCCGCAATGATGATCAGGATCATCACCGCAACCATCAGCATGGCGAACAGCACCAGCCCGATGAACACGAACATCAGCAGGAAGCAGATGAACCCGGCAATGGTCACGCTGATCTGAAAGTTCAGCGCCTCTTTGCCCTGGGCGTCGATGAAAGGGTCTTGCTCGCGCTTGAGGTGCCACAGCACCAGCGGGCCCAGCAAGTGCCCGAGCGGCACCACCAGGCCCAGCAGCGCGGAGAGGTGGCAGAACATCGCCCACTGCCGGATTTCGGCATTGGGCGGGGTGATCGACAGGTTCGATTCGCTCATGCCCCGCACCTCCCTGGCTGGGTTCAGTCGGCCAGTGCCGCCTGCTGCAGTTCGAAGATCTCGCTCATGCCCTTCTGTGCCAGGGCGAGCATGGCGTTGAAGTCTTCAGGCTGGAACGGCGCACCTTCGGCAGTACCCTGCACTTCGATGAAACCACCGGCGCTGGTCATGACCACGTTCAGGTCGGTTTCGGCGGCGGAGTCTTCCAGGTAGTCCAGGTCGAGCACCGCTTCGCCCTGGTACATGCCCACCGACACTGCGGCGATCATGTGCTTGAGCGGGTTGCCGGCCTTCAGGCCACCGCGCTTCTTGATCACCGCCAGGGCGTCGCACAGGGCGACCATGGCACCGGTGATGGACGCGGTACGGGTGCCACCATCGGCCTGGATCACGTCGCAGTCGACGTACAGGGTGATGTCACCGAGCTTGCTCATGTCCAGCGCGGCGCGCAGCGAACGGCCGATCAGGCGCTGGATTTCCAGGGTGCGGCCACCCTGCTTGCCACGGCTGGCTTCGCGCTGGTTACGCTCGCCGGTGGAACGCGGCAGCATGCCGTATTCGGCGGTCAGCCAGCCTTGGCCCTGGCCTTTGAGGAAGCGCGGCACACCGTTTTCCACGCTGACCGTGCAGATGACCTTGGTGTCACCGAACTCGACCAGTACCGACCCTTCGGCGTGCTTGGTGTAGTTGCGGGTGATGCGGATCGAGCGGAGCTGATCGGCGGCGCGACCACTTGGACGTTTCATCTGGGATACCTGTACTGGGACTTTGAATCTGCCGAGCATTATAGAGCCCACGGCCCGGGGAAGACATGCCTATTGTCGCGCCCGACACAGCCCGTCGCCTTTTCCTGCCGGCCAGGCCACCCGTCGGTAACATGGGTGGATTGGGCGCCAAGGCCCCACTGCGCTACAATCCTGCGCCTTGCAGCCGAGAGGCTCCCACCGTTCATTCATATACGCGAGGTACTCCCCATGGTGCACAGCATGACCGCTTTTGCTCGTGTCGAGCGCGCCGGCAGCCAAGGCACCCTGGTCTGGGAGCTGCGTTCGGTCAACCACCGTTACCTGGAGCCGCACCTGCGCCTGCCCGAGGCCCTGCGCGACCTCGAAGGCGCCGTGCGTGAAGGCCTGCGCCAGGGCCTGTCGCGGGGCAAGGTGGAATGCACCTTGCGCCTCAACGAAGACAGCAACGGCAAACCGCTGAAGGTGGACCGCGAGCGCGCCGCGCAGCTGGTTGCCGCCGCCGAGGAGGTGGCTGGCCTGATCAAGCAGCCGGCACCACTGAACCCGCTGGAGGTGCTGTCGTGGCCAGGCGTGCTGGTGGCCGACGCCAGCGACCCGCAGGCACTGAATACCGAAGCCATGGCGCTGTTCGATGAAGCACTGGCCGAGCTCAAGGCCGGGCGCCAGCGTGAAGGCCAGGAACTGGCCCGGCTGATCAACGAACGCCTGGACAACATGGCCAGCGAAGTCACCACCCTGCGCGCCCTGGTGCCGCAAATGCTGGCAGCTCAGCGGCAGAAGATCCTCGACCGCTTCGGCGACATGCAGGCCGAACTCGACCCGCAGCGCCTGGAGCAGGAGATGGTGCTGCTGGCCCAGAAGAGCGACGTGGCCGAGGAACTCGACCGCCTCAGCACCCATGTCACCGAAGTGCGCCGAGTGCTCAAGGGTGGCGGCGCCGCCGGCCGGCGCCTGGACTTCCTGATGCAGGAACTCAACCGCGAGGCCAACACCCTCGGCTCCAAGGCCTTCGACCCACGCAGCACGCAAGCGGCGGTCAACCTGAAGGTATTGATCGAACAGATGCGTGAACAAGTACAGAACATCGAGTAAGGCCACCCCGACCATGAACCACAGCAGCGGCACCCTCTACATCGTTTCGGCCCCTTCGGGCGCCGGCAAGACCAGCCTGGTCACCGCCCTGATCAAGGCCGACAAGCGCGTAAGCGTCTCGGTCTCGCACACCACCCGCGCCATGCGCCCGGGCGAGCAGCACGGCGTGAACTACCACTTCGTCAGCCATGACGACTTCAAGGGGCTGATCGCCAAGGGTGACTTCCTCGAGCACGCCGAAGTGTTCGGCAATTTCTACGGGACTTCGCGCAGCGCGCTGCAAGAGGTACTCGACCAGGGCAATGACCTGATCCTGGAAATCGACTGGCAAGGCGCCCAGCAGGTACGCAAGCTGATGCCCGAGGCTTTGTCGGTGTTCATCCTGCCGCCAAGCCAGCAGGCCCTGCGCGAGCGCCTAGATGGCCGCGGGCAGGACAGCGAAGAGATCATCGCCGGGCGCATGAAGGAAGCGGTCAGCGAGATGGTGCACTACGACGAGTACGACTACGTGATCATCAACGATGACTTCGACGTGGCGCTGGAAGACTTGAAGGCAGTGTTCCGCTCGAACCGGCTGCAACTGAAGAAACAGCAACAGCGGCACGGTGCGCTGCTGAATCAGTTGATCGGCTGAAGAACGATTTGGGGCTGCTTTGCAGCCCTTCGCGGGCACGCCCGCTCCCACAGGTTGATCACTGCCTTGAGGCCTGTGCTGTACCTGTGGGAGCGGGCGTGCCCGCGAAGGGCCGCAAAGCGGCCCCAATCATTTATTCCTGCAGTGGCAAGGTAGCCTGCTGACGCAGGGTAGCCCCCAGGAAGTACGCCGGCGCGCGCAGGCGCGACAGCATCATCAGCACAATCCCCAGCACCGAGATGATCGCGGCGATCACGAACACCAGCCCCAGCCCGCCCACATGCGAGCCGCTGCCGAAGTCCGGCGAGGCGCTGTCGATGGCGGTACGCACGAAGATCACCGACAAGATCACCCCACCCACCAGCGGGCACAGGCCGCGCATCAGGAAGTGGCGCAGGCTGTCGAACAGGCTGTGGCGGAAGTACCAGACACAGGCGAAGGCCGTCAGCGAATAGTAGAAGCAGATCATCATGCCCAGTGCAGTGATGGTATCTGCCAACACGTTCTCGCTCAGGGTGCGCATGGTCACGTAGAACAGGCCCGCAGCCACACCAGCGCAGATGGTGGCGTAACGCGGGGTCTGCGAACGAGGGCAGACGCTGGCGAACTTCTGCGGCACCGCACCGTAGTAACCCATGGCCAACAGGGTGCGCGCCGGCGACACGAAGGTCGACTGCAGCGACGCCGCGGTGCTGGCCAGCACGGCGATGGACATCAGGATCGCCAGCGGCCCCATGACCGGACCGGCCAGGTGGGCGAAGACGTTTTCCTGGATGCGCGGGTTGTTCAGGCCCAGGCCTTGTTCGCTGATACCGGCAAACTGCAGGGTGGCAATCGCGGTGAACAGGTACAGGCCGAGGATCAGCAGCACGGTCCAGGTGGCCGCCTTGCCCGGCACCTCGTCACTGCCGACCGATTCCTCGCTGACAGTCAGGCACACGTCCCAGCCCCAGAAGATGAAGATCGACAGCGACAGCCCGGCGGCAAAGGCCGAGAACGATTCGACGCCGAACGGGTTGAACCAGGCGAAATCGAATTCCAGCGGTGGCGGCGCGGTGGTTTCGCCGAAAGCGGCAAAGGCAAAGCCGATCAGCACCAGCAACTGCAGTGCCACCAGGCCGTATTGCACGGTCATGGTGGTGGTCATGCCGCGGCAGCAGATCCACACCGCCAGGGCGATGAACACGCAACAGGTGGTTATGTTGATGAGCAGGTTGTCGGCCAAGGCCGCCAGTTCATGCTTGCCGGTGATCTGGCCAAGGAACAGGTAGAAGAAGTCGACCGCCACCCCTGCCAGGTTCGACAACACGATGGTGGTGGCGACCACCAGGCCCCAGCCACCGATCCAGCCGATCATCGGGCCAAAGGCACGCGCCGACCAGGTAAACGAAGTACCGCTGTCCGGCTCCGCCGAGTTCAGTTCGCGGTAGCCCAAGGCCACCAGCAGCATCGGCAGGAAGCCGACGATGAACACCGCCGGCAGGTGCGCGCCCACTTCACGCACGGTCGGGCCAAGGGCGCCGGTAAGGGTGTAGACCGGGGCGATGGTGGAAATGCCCAGCACCACGCTGGCCAGCAAGCCCAGCCGGCCGGTGGCCAGGCCCTTGCTGCGCTGGGTGTTGCCCGCGTCGGCCGCCACGTCGGGTGGGCGGCCGGCTTCTGTGTAATTGCTCATGAGTATTTGCCGTAAATTTTGGAATTGTTTTCACAGGCCTTGCGTACAAGACCCGCTTTCACTCATTGAAAGCTTGCTGTCGGGAACAAGTCATCCGAGACCTTCGGGTGACGTCAGAATGCCTCCTGCCGTGCGCCCTCCCGTGTAGCGTAAGCAATGCAGGCCTCGCGAAACGCCTGGAACAGGCGCAGCGAGACCGGGTTTTCGGTAAATCGCCACTCCGGGTGCCACTGCACGCCGAGCACAAAACCCGGCGCCGCAGGCATGGACACTGCTTCGATCAGGCCATCCGGGGCCCGTGCCTCGACGCGCAGGCCCGGGGCCAAGCGGTCGATGCCCTGGCTGTGCAGCGAGTTGACCTCGAACTGCGCCGCCAGGCCCAGGCGCTCGAACAACCCGCCAGGCTCGATGCCGACAAGGTGACGAGGGCCGTATTGCACCTCCAGGGGTGCGTCCTCAGGTTCACGGTGGTCAAGGTAGCCGGGCAGTTCCTGCACGCGCTGGTGCAGGCTGCCGCCCAGGGCCACATTCAATTCCTGGTAGCCACGGCAGATACAGAACACCGGCACACCGGCGGCAATGGCCGCCTGCAACAACGGCAGGGTCAGGCGATCGCGTGCCAGATCGTGCCGGGTACCCGCCGCGCTGGGGGCGCCATTGTAATGATGCGGTTCGATATTTGAAGGTGAGCCGGTAAAAACAATGCCGTGCAGACGGGCCAGCAGCGCCTGCGTGTCGCTGCCCCCGTCACGGGCCGGCAAGATCAATGGCAAGCCGGCAAAGCCGGCCGCCTCGACATACTTGTCGCCTACCGTATGCGACGAGTTTTTCCCCACCTGCTGGCGGCAGGCGCTGACACCGATCAAGGGGACCGCATTTGCGCTCATGGGCTTACACCGTGTGCAGGTACCAGTTGTACTCGAGGTCGGAAATCGACACTTCGAACTCGGCCAGTTCGCTTTCCTTGCAGGCCACGAAGATATCGATGTAGTCCGGGCTGATGTATTGGTTGAGGACTTCGCTGTCGTCCAGCGCGCGCAGGGCATCGCGGAGGTTGTTCGGCAGGCTCTGCTCCAGCTGTTCGTAGGAGTTGCCTTCGATCGGTGCCTGCGGCTCGACCTGGTTGGTCAGGCCGTGGTGAACACCGGCGAGGATCGCCGCGAGCATCAGGTAGGGGTTGGCGTCGGCACCGGCCACGCGGTGCTCGAGGCGCACGTTGTCGCTGCTGTCGGTGGGCACGCGCACTGCCACGGTACGGTTGTCCAGGCCCCAACTTGGCGCATTGGGCACGTAGAACTGCGCGCCGAAGCGGCGGTAGGAGTTGATGTTCGGGCAGAGGAAGGCCATCGACGCCGGCATGGTCTCCAGCACACCACCGATGGCATGGCGCAGCGCGTCGCTTTGCAGCGGGTCGTCGCTGGCGAAGATGTTCTTGCCGGTTTTCTTGTCCAGCAACGAAATGTGCACGTGCAGGCCATTGCCTGCCTGGCCTGGGTAGGGCTTGGCCATGAAGGTGGTGTCCATTTCATGGTCGTAGGCAACGTTCTTGATCAGGCGCTTGAGCAGGATCGCGTAGTCGCAGGCCTTCAGCGGGTCGGCAACATGATGCAGGTTGACCTCGAACTGCGCCGGGGCGCTTTCCTTGACGATGGCGTCGGCGGGCAGGCCTTGTTCCTTGGCCGCTTCGAGCATGTCCTGCAGGCAGTCGGCATATTCATCTAGGTCGTCGATCAGGTACACCTGGGTCGACTGCGGGCGCTTGCCGGAAATCGGCGAGCGCGGCGGCTGCGGGCGACCGTTGAGGTTGTCCTGGTCGATCAGGTAGAACTCCAGCTCGAACGCGGCGCAGATATCCAGGCCCAGGTCATCGAACTTGCTCACCACCTGGCGCAGTACTTCGCGCGGGTCGGCGAAGAACGGCTGGCCATCCAGTTCGTGCATGGTCATCAGCAGCTGGGCGGTGGGGCGCTTCTGCCACGGCTCGTCCGACAGCGTGCCGGGGATCGGGAAGCAGATGCGGTCGGCATCGCCGATGTCCAGGCCAAGGCCGGTGCTCTCGACGGTGGACCCGTTGATGTCCAGGGCGAACAGCGATGCCGGCAGGTTGATGCCCTTCTCGTACACCTTGTGCAGGCTGGCCCGCTCGATGCGCTTGCCACGTACCACGCCGTTCATGTCGGAGATCAGCAGGTCGACGTACTGCGTGTCCGGATGGGCCTGGAGGAAGTCATTCATCTCGCTGGAAGAACTGGCGCACGGGGTTACCGACGTCATGGCTGTACATCCTTTGATTTGCTGCGGCGATGTGGGGGATACGGCTGGCGCCTCACGGGCGACGATGGTTGCAGCTGTTGTTCTTTTCACTTTCCCATCGTGGGGATTGGTTACCCGACCGGGCGCATTGATTCCCGGGGGCCGTTTCACTATAAAATGGCCAAAACGCAACAGACATTGGCAATTCGGCAAGCAGAGCGTGCACCAATGCAATATCAGATTACCCATGCCGACCTCTCCCTGGTCCTGGCCCTGGAACGTGGCCGCTCGCTGGCCAAGGCTGCCGAGTTGCTCAAGGTCGATGTTTCGACGGTGTTCCGCTCGATCCGCCGGCTGGAGTCGGCGCTGGGCACAGCCTTGTTCGTCAAGAGCCGCAAAGGCTACCTGCCGACCGACACCGCCCAGGCCCTGGCCGAGCAGGCCGAACGCGCCGAGCAGGCGCTGGAGGCGGCGCGCATCGCCATGACCAGTGGCGAGCAGGTGGTCAGCGGCACCGTGCGCCTGACCTGTACCGAGGCGGTGATGCACAGCCTGCTGCTGCCGGCGCTGGCCGAGTTCATGCCCAACTACCCGGCCTTGTCGCTGGAGATGGGCACCTCCAATACCTTCGCCAACCTCAGCCGGCGCGATGCCGACATTGCCCTGCGCCTGACCAACACGCCGCCGGAGCACCTGGTGGGCCGCAACCTGGGGTCCACCTCCTACGTGGTCTGCGGACAGCCGCAGTGGCGCGAGCGCCTGGCCGAGTCACCTGCCAGCGTGCCGTGGATCGCCCCCGACGACTCGATGCAGGACCACCCCACGGTGGTCTGGCGCAACCAGCAGCACCCGGGTTTGAGCCCGCGCTACCAGTGCAGCGGCATGTCGACCATCGCCCAGCTGGTCACGGCCGGGCTCGGCGTGGCAGCGTTGCCGGACTACATGGTGCACGCGCTGCCCGGGGTGGATGCGCTGAGCGGACCGCTGCCGGGTTGCGACACCCAGCTGTGGCTGCTGACCCGGCCGGACTGCCGGGCGTTGCGCTCGGTGCAGACCCTGTTCGAGGAGCTGACCCCGCGGTTGCGTGACGCGATGCTCTGAGGTTATCGTCAGGTTCATGTATAGAGGGTGTCTGTTCCGGCCCTTTCGCGGGCACGCCCGCTCCCACAGGTAAAGCGGCGGCGGTGAGAATTGTGCAGGACTTGTGGGAGCGGGCGTGCCCGCGAAGAACTCCACACCGATCTACCCGACAAAACAGCGCTTCCCTATTGGCTGGTGATTTTTTAAACTATCGAGTCCGCCTGCCCATTATTGGGCTGCACGCCCACCGCAATTGCTACTGAGGAAGACCATGGCCCGCGTAACTGTTGAAGACTGCCTGGAACACGTGGATAACCGCTTTGAGCTGGTCATGCTCTCGACCAAGCGCGCTCGCCAGCTGGCGACCGGCGGCAAAGAGCCACGCGTTGCGTGGGAAAACGACAAGCCGACCGTTGTTGCCCTGCGTGAAATCGCCGAAGGCATCGTCACCAACGAGTTCATCGCCGCTGAAGAGATCGTCACCGAGGATCCGGTGTTCGCCGCGTTCGAGGACGAGAACAACGAGGCTGTCTGATTGATGCCAGGTCGACGTCGCACGGCGCAAGGCCCCCTTCCTCGGCAGGAGGTGAACCCATGCCGGGTATAGAAGCCTTGGCCGAACGGCTGTCGACCTATCTTGGCCCCGAACAGGTCAACCTGGTCCGGCGCGCCTATTTCTACGCCGAACAGGCCCACGATGGGCAGCGCCGCCGCAGTGGCGAGCCCTACGTGACCCACCCGCTGGCCGTGGCCAGCATCCTCGCCGACATGCACATGGACCATCAGAGCCTGATGGCGGCCATGCTGCACGACGTGATCGAAGATACCGGCATCGCCAAGGAAGCCCTCAGCCAGCAGTTTGGCGAGACCGTGGCCGAACTGGTCGATGGGGTCAGCAAGCTGACCCAGATGAACTTCGAGACCAAGGCCGAGGCGCAGGCCGAAAACTTCCAGAAAATGGCCATGGCCATGGCCCGCGACATCCGCGTGATCCTGGTCAAGCTGGCCGACCGCCTGCACAACATGCGCACCCTGGAAGTGCTGTCCGGCGAAAAACGCCGGCGCATCGCCAAGGAAACCCTCGAGATCTACGCCCCCATCGCCAACCGCCTGGGTATGCACACCGTGCGCGTGGAGTTCGAGGACCTCGGCTTCAAGGCCATGCACCCGATGCGTTCGTCGCTGATCCACCGTGCGGTGAAAAGCGCTCGCGGCAACCGCAAGGAGATCGTCGCCAAGATCGAGCATTCGCTGGCCAACTGCCTGGCCGCCGACGGCATCGAGGGCGAGGTCAGCGGCCGGCAGAAACACCTCTATGGCATCTACAAGAAGATGCGCGGCAAGCGCCGCGCCTTCAACGAGATCATGGACGTGTACGCCTTCCGCATCGTCGTCGACAAGGTCGACACCTGCTACCGCGTACTCGGTGCGGTGCACAACCTGTACAAGCCGCTGCCCGGTCGCTTCAAGGATTACATCGCGATTCCCAAGGCCAACGGCTACCAGTCTTTGCACACCACGCTGTTCGGCATGCACGGCGTGCCCATCGAAATCCAGATCCGCACCCGCGAGATGGAAGAGATGGCCAACAACGGCATCGCCGCGCACTGGCTGTACAAATCCAACGACGACGAGCAGCCCAAGGGCAGCCACGCCCGCGCCCGCCAGTGGGTCAAGGGCATCCTCGAGCTGCAGCAACGTGCCGGCAACTCGCTGGAATTCATCGAAAGCGTGAAGATCGACCTGTTCCCGGACGAGGTCTACGTGTTCACGCCCAAAGGCCGCATCATGGAGCTGCCCAAAGGCTCCACGGCGGTCGACTTCGCCTATGCGGTGCACACCGACGTCGGCAACAGCTGCATCGCCTGCCGCATCAACCGCCGACTGGCGCCGCTGTCCGAACCGCTGCAAAGCGGCTCGACGGTGGAAATCGTCAGCGCCCCGGGCGCACGGCCGAACCCGGCCTGGCTCAACTTCGTGGTTACCGGCAAAGCGCGCACGCACATCCGCCACGCGCTCAAGCAACAGCGCCGCTCCGAGTCCATCAGCCTGGGCGAACGCCTGCTGAACAAGGTGCTCACCGGCTTCGACAGCAGCCTTGAGATGATCCCCCAGGAGCGTATACAGGCGATTCTCGCCGAGTACCGCCTGGAGCTGATCGAAGACCTGCTCGAAGACATCGGCCTGGGCAACCGCATGGCCTACGTGGTCGCGCGCCGCCTGCTGTCGGCCGAGGGCGAGCAGTTGCCGGCACCGGAAGGCCCGCTGGCGATCCGCGGCACCGAAGGCCTGGTGCTGAGCTACGCCAAGTGCTGCACGCCGATCCCGGGCGACCCGATCGTCGGCCACCTGTCAGCCGGCAAGGGCATGGTCGTGCACCTGGAAAACTGCCGCAACATCAGTGAAATCCGCCACAACCCGGAGAAGTGCGTACAGCTCTCCTGGGCCAAGGACATCACTGGTGAATTCAATGTCGAGTTGCGTGTCGAACTGGAGCACCAGCGCGGCCTGATTGCCCTGCTGGCCAGCAGTGTCAACGCCGCCGACGGCAACATCGAGAAGATCAGCATGGACGAACGCGACGGCCGTATCAGCGTGGTCCAACTGGTGGTCAGCGTGCACGACCGCGTGCACCTGGCGCGTGTGATCAAGAAGCTGCGTACCCTGACCGGTGTGGTCCGCATCACCCGCATGCGTACGTAGTCCGCCAACCGCAAGGAGTCATCATGAGCAAGACCGTCATCAACAGCGACAAGGCCCCTGCCGCCATCGGCACCTACTCGCAGGCGATCAAGGCCGGCAACACCGTGTACATGTCGGGCCAGATCCCGCTGGACCCGAAGACCATGGAACTGGTCGAAGGCTTCGAAGCCCAGACCGTACAGGTGTTCGAGAACCTCAAGGCCGTGGCTGAAGCCGCTGGCGGTTCGTTCAAGGACATCGTCAAGCTGAACATCTTCCTCACCGACCTGAGCCACTTCGCCAAGGTCAACGAGGTGATGGGCCGCTACTTCGAGCAGCCTTACCCAGCCCGCGCCGCCATCGGCGTTGCCGCGCTGCCGAAAGGCTCCCAGGTCGAAATGGACGCCATCCTGGTCATCGAATGATGCCCCGGTGACGGGCGCCCTGCCCGTCACCTTCCCTTCTCTGCAAGGTTACCCCGTCATGCGTCAAGCACTGCCCCTCGCGCTGGCAGCCCTGCTTCTGGGCGGCTGCGCCAGCCACAAACCCGAAGATTTCAACGGCACCTGGATCAACCAGGACGCCATCAATGCGGCCGTCAAGGGCGGCAGCCTGCGTCAGGCGCTCAATGAGCACGGGCCGGTGTTCGAGTGGAAGCTCGACGTCGCCAGCCAACAGGCCAGCTACAGCAATGGTTTCGAAGCGGCCGACGGCCAGCTGAGCGCCACCGACAAGCAATGGCGGGCCAGCTTCCAGGGTGGCCAGACCGAACAGCTGTCGCTCGATGGCGACGAACTGCAGGCGGTCGATCAAAGCGGCGGCAAGCAGACCTTCGTGCGCGCCAAAGCACCGGCGGCGACCAATGCGCCACTGGGCAGCAGCTTCGAGAAAGCCCTGTACCAGGCCTATCTGGGCGGTAACTGGAAGATCATCGAAGGCCAGGGCAAAGGTGCCAGCGTGCGCTTCGGCGACACCGGCAACGTCACCGGCCTGCCAGGGCCAGACCGTTTCGCCCTGTGCCTGGCGGGTGATTGCGCGACCATGGGTGGCAGCAATGACAGCCTGTGGCTGGAGCGCAACCAGCGTGGCGCGCCGTTCATCCTCAAGCGCGATGGCGACAAGCTGGAGATCTTCCAGGCGGTGAACCGCGCACAGCCGGATGAAATGCCCGTGTTGGCGGCCGGCAAACGCCAGTGGGTGCTGGAACTGGACTGAAGCCTTATTTCGAGCCGAGCGCCGCCCCTTTGTGGGAGCGGGCATGCCCGCGAACACCGGCGAAGCCGGTGCCGTACACCACGTAGCCTGATTCGCGGGCACGCCCGCTCCCACAAGGAGCCGCATCAAACCTGGAGTTAATTTTTCCCTTTCAGGATGGCCGCATAGCCTTCCCTGTAGCTCGGATACACCGGCGCCCAGCCCAACGCCCGCGCCCGGGCATTACTGCAGCGCTTGCTGCCGGTGCGCCGCACTCGCTGCTCATCCGACCACTCGGTTACCCCCATGTACGCCCGCAGCCAGGCCACCACGTCGGCCAGCGGCGCCGGCTCGTCGTCGACGCCGATGTAGCAATCGTCGAGCACCTTGCCATCAGCATCGGCCTGCAACAGGAACGCCAACAGGCTGGCGGCATCCTCGGCATGGATGCGGTTGCCATACAGCGGTGGCTCCTCGGCCACGCGGTAGCCCTGGCGCACCTGACTGAGCAGCCACTCGCGGCCGGGGCCATAGATGCCGGTCAGGCGCACCACACTGGCCGGGATGCCGCTGGCCAGCGCCAGCCGCTCAGCCTCCAGCATCAACCGCCCGGAATAACTTTCAGGCTCGGTGGCCGCGCCTTCTTCGATCCACTCGCCGTCCTTCTGTGCATACACGCTGCTGCTGGACACGAACAGCAGGCGCCGTGGGCGTTGGCCGCGCTCGGCCAGCCAACCCAGCACATGGCGCAAACCGTCGACATAGGCTGCCTGGTAACCCGCCTCGTCGTGCTGGCTGGCCGCCACGCAATACACCAGGTAGTCCGGCGCGCGCTGCGGCCAGGCGTCGGGGATCGATGGCTCGGACAAGTCCGCCGCCACCGGCACGACCCCCGCAGGCAACTGCCCGACCGAGCGACGCAGGCCGCTCACCTGCCAGCCGCGCGCAAGCATCTGCCGGGCAAGACGCCCGCCTACATCACCACATCCCACCACCATCACGGAAAGGTCTGACATCTCTAAACTCCCTAGACCAATTGATCAGCCCGACCACGCTACACGATGGATGGCTAGACCATAGGCGAAAAAAGCAACAAGATTACTTTTGTTAACAAGAATTACTTGCAATAATGGCCGCCAAATTGTTCTCGGCCTACCTCGAGGCCTTGGAGAACGTTCACTTTATTCTTCATCAGGTCCGGCCAGCATGACACGTACTCAACCTTCCGCTTCGCCAACCCCGTCGCGCGCCTGGCGCGCCATCGCCGCGCTGACGCTCAGCCTGGTGCTGGCCCCGGTGGCCATGGCCGATGAGCCAACCGCCAATGCTGCCACGCCTGCTGCCGCTACTGCACCAGCTGCCCCAGCCGCAGCACCAGTTGCCGACGCAGTTGCCGCCACCCCGGTTGATGCCCCGGTCGCGGTAGACCCAAGCGTCGAAGCCCTGGTTGAAGACACCTCGCTGGGCATGGCCCACGACCTGTCCCCATGGGGCATGTACAAGAACGCCGACGTGGTGGTCAAGGCGGTGATGATCGGCCTGGCCATCGCCTCCATCATCACCTGGACCATCTGGATCGCCAAAGGCTTCGAGCTGATGGGCGCCAAGCGTCGTCTGCGTGGTGAAATCGCCCTGCTGAAGAAATCCGCCAGCCTCAAGGAAGCCAGCGACGTTTCCAACAAGGAAGGCACCCTGGCCCACACCCTGGTCCACGACGCCCTCGAAGAGATGCGCCTGTCGGCCAACGCCCGCGAAAAAGAAGGCATCAAGGAGCGCGTCAGCTTCCGCCTGGAGCGCCTGGTACACGCCAGCGGCCGCACCATGAGCAGCGGCACCGGCGTACTCGCCACCATCGGCTCCACTGCGCCATTCGTCGGCCTGTTCGGTACCGTATGGGGCATCATGAACAGCTTCATCGGCATCGCCAAGACCCAGACCACCAACCTGGCCGTGGTTGCCCCGGGTATCGCCGAGGCCCTGCTGGCCACCGCCCTGGGCCTGGTCGCCGCAATCCCGGCCGTGGTCATCTACAACGTCTTCGCCCGCTCCATCGCCGGCTACAAGGCCCAGGTGTCCGACGCCTCCGCCCAGGTGCTGCTGCTGGTCAGCCGTGACCTGGACCACCAGGGCAGCGAACGCGCCGCCCCGCACATGGTGAAAGTGGGGTAAGCCATGGGCCTGCATCTCAACGAAGGTGGCGACGACCTCGCCGAAAACCACGAAATCAACGTTACGCCGTTCATCGACGTGATGCTGGTGCTGCTGATCATCTTCATGGTCGCAGCCCCCTTGGCCACGGTCGACATCAAGGTCGACCTGCCGGCCTCGACCGCCAAGCCGGCGCCGAGGCCCGAGAAACCGGTGTTCGTCAGCGTCAAGGCCGACCAGAAGCTGTACGTCGGTGACGATCAGGTCCCTGCCCCCGACCAGCTTGGCCCGATGCTCGATGCCAAGACCAAGGGCGACAAGGAAACCACCATCTTCTTCCAGGCTGACAAAGGCGTGGATTACGGTGACCTGATGGAAGTGATGAACAACATGCGCGCGGCCGGCTACCTGAAAGTCGGTCTGGTAGGTCTCGAGACGGCAGCCAAGAAATGACAAAAACGCGCTCTAACATGGCGCGCTACGGTGGCAGCCTGGCGATCGTGCTGGGCGTGCACGTGGTCGCCGTGCTGCTGACGCTCAACTGGTCGGTGCCCCAGGCCATCGAACTGCCACCGGCAGCCATGATGGTCGAGCTGGCGCCATTGCCGGAGCCTGCGCCACCACCGCCCCCGAAAGCGGCGCCGCAGCCACCGGCGCCGGTCGAGGAACCGCCGCTGCCGAAGCTGGCCGAGGCACCCAAGCCCAAGATCGCCATTCCCAAGCCGCCCAAGCCAAAGGCCAAGCCACAGCCGCCCAAGCCCGAGAAAAAGCCTGAGCCGCCGAAGGAAGCACCGCCGACCGAACAAACGGTAGACGCACCGCCCAGCAACACGCCGCCGCAGAAGTCCGCGGCACCGGCGCCGAGCATTGCGTCCAACAGCAACGCCCTGCCGACCTGGCAGAGCGACCTGCTGCGTCACCTGGCCAAGTACAAGCGTTACCCGGAAGACGCGCGCCGTCGCGGTCTGCAGGGCATCAACCGCCTGCGCTTCGTGGTCGACGCCGAAGGCAAGGTGGTGTCGTACTCCATGGCCGGTGGCTCGGGTAGTGCCGCCCTGGACCGGGCGACCCTGGAAATGATCCGTCGGGCCGGCACGGTACCCAAGCCGCCACCCGAGTTGCTGAACAATGGCACGATCGAAGTCGTGGCACCGTTCGTCTACTCGCTGGACCGCCGCTGAGACTTTTGTTTCTGTCACAAATCGGCAAGTCTGATAACGTGCGTCTATCGATTGCAGCCGCTATGCTGGGCTCGCAACTTCATGGACGCACGTTATGACCCTCACAGAATTACGCTACATCGTCACACTCGCCCAGGAACAGCACTTCGGCCATGCCGCCGAACGCTGTCACGTGAGCCAGCCGACCCTGTCGGTCGGTGTGAAGAAGCTCGAGGATGAGCTTGGCGTGCTGATCTTCGAGCGCAGCAAGAGCGCGGTCCGCCTTACCCCGGTCGGCGAAAGCATCGTCGCCCAGGCGCAGAAGGTACTGGAGCAGGCCCAGGGCATTCGCGAGCTGGCCCAGGCCGGCAAGAACCAGCTGACCGCCCCGCTCAAGGTCGGTGCCATCTACACCGTCGGCCCATACCTGTTCCCGCACCTGATCCCTCAGTTGCACCGCGTGGCGCCACAAATGCCGCTGTACATCGAAGAGAACTTCACCCATGTACTGCGCGAAAAGCTGCGCAACGGCGAACTGGATGCGGTGATCATCGCCCTGCCGTTCAACGAAGCCGACGTGCTGACCCTGCCGCTGTACGATGAACCGTTCTGCGCCCTGATGCCGGCCGACCACCCGTGGACGGCGAAAAAGACCATCGACACCGCCATGCTCAACGACAAGAGCCTGTTGCTGCTCGGTGAAGGCCACTGCTTCCGCGACCAGGTGCTGGAAGCCTGCCCAACGCTGAACAAGGGCGGTGAAGGCTCCAAGCACACCACGGTCGAGTCCAGCTCGCTGGAAACCATCCGCCACATGGTGGCCTCCGGCCTTGGCGTGTCGATCCTGCCGCTGTCGGCGGTGCACAGCCACCACTACGCCCCCGGCGTCATCGAGGTTCGCCCACTGACCGCACCGGCACCATTCCGCACCGTGGCCATCGCTTGGCGCGCCAGCTTCCCGCGGCCGAAGGCCATCGAGATTCTCGCCGACTCGATCCGCCTGTGCTCGGTCGCCAAAGCCCCTGCGGAACAACCGGCCTGAGTCATGAGTGAGCTGTCGAAGGTCCCGGTCACGGTACTCAAGGGGGTTGGCGAGGCCATGGCGGAGAAACTCGCCAAGGTCGGCCTGGAGAACCTGCAGGACGTGCTGTTCCACCTGCCCCTGCGCTACCAGGACCGCACTCGCGTGGTGCCGATAGGCCAGCTGCGCCCTGGCCAGGACGCGGTGATCGAGGGCGTGGTCAGCGGCGCCGACGTGACCATGGGCAAGCGCCGCAGCCTGGTGGTGCGCCTGGGTGACGGCAGCGGCGTGCTGAGCCTGCGCTTCTACCACTTCAGCAACGCGCAGAAGGAAGGCCTCAAGCGTGGTACTCACCTGCGCTGCTACGGCGAAGCCCGCCCCGGCGCCTCGGGCCTGGAAATCTACCACCCAGAATACCGCGCACTGAACGGCGACGAGCCGCCGCCACCGGTCGAGCAGACCCTGACGCCGATCTATCCGTCCACCGAAGGCCTCACCCAGCAACGCCTGCGCCTGCTGTGCCAGCAGAGCCTGGGCCTGCTCGGCCCGCGCAGCCTGCCGGACTGGCTGCCCGACGAACTGGCCCGGGACTACCAGCTGGCGCCGCTGGACGATGCCATCCGCTACCTGCACAACCCGCCGGCCGACGCCGACCTCGACGAGCTTGCCGAAGGCCAGCACTGGGCCCAGCACCGCCTGGCCTTCGAAGAACTGCTGACCCACCAGCTGTCGCAGCAACGCCTGCGCGAAAGCCTGCGCAGCCTGCGCGCGCCGGTGCTGCCCAAGGCCCAGCGCCTGCAGGCGCAGTACCTGGCCAACCTGGGCTTCCAGCCGACCGGCGCGCAGCAGCGGGTGGCCAATGAAATTGCCTACGACCTCAGCCAGCACGAGCCGATGATGCGCCTGGTGCAGGGCGATGTGGGTGCCGGCAAGACCGTGGTCGCCGCCCTGGCCGCGCTGCAGGCCCTGGAGGCCGGCTACCAGGTGGCCTTGATGGCGCCCACCGAGATCCTCGCCGAACAGCACTACATCACCTTCAAGCGCTGGCTCGAACCGCTGGGCATCGAAGTGGCCTGGCTGGCCGGCAAGCTCAAGGGCAAGGCTCGGGCAGCCGCCCTGGAGCAGATCGCCAACGGTGCGCCAATGGTGGTCGGTACCCACGCGCTGTTCCAGGAAGAGGTGAAGTTCAAGCACTTGGCCCTGGCGATCATCGATGAACAACACCGTTTTGGCGTGCAGCAACGCCTGGCCCTGCGCAAGAAGGGCGTGGCCGGGGAATTGTGCCCGCACCAGCTGATCATGACCGCCACGCCCATTCCGCGCACCCTGGCCATGAGCGCCTACGCCGACCTGGACACCTCGGTGCTCGACGAGCTGCCGCCCGGGCGCACCCCGGTGAACACCGTGCTGGTGGCCGACAGCCGCCGCTTCGAAGTGGTCGAGCGGGTGCGCGCCGCCTGCGCCGAAGGGCGCCAGGCCTATTGGGTGTGCACCCTGATCGAAGAATCCGAAGAGCTGACCTGCCAAGCCGCCGAAAGCACCTACGAGGAGCTGGGCAGCGCCCTGGGCGAGCTGCGGGTGGGGCTGATCCACGGGCGCATGAAGCCGGCGGAAAAGGCTGAGATCATGGCCGAGTTCAAGGCCGGCAACCTGCAGCTGCTGGTCGCCACCACGGTCATCGAGGTGGGCGTGGACGTGCCCAACGCCAGCCTGATGATCATCGAGAACCCCGAGCGCCTGGGCCTGGCCCAGTTGCACCAGCTGCGCGGCCGGGTTGGCCGGGGCAGCGCCGTCAGCCATTGCGTGCTGCTGTACCACCCGCCACTGTCGCAGATCGGCCGCGAGCGCCTAGGGATCATGCGGGAAACCAACGACGGCTTCATCATCGCCGAGAAAGACCTGGAACTGCGTGGCCCAGGCGAGATGCTCGGCACCCGCCAGACCGGCCTGTTGCAGTTCAAGGTCGCCGACCTGATGCGCGACGCCGACCTGCTGCCGGCCGTGCGCGACGCCGCCCAGGCCCTGATCGCACGGTGGCCGGAGCACGTCAGCCCACTGCTCGATCGCTGGCTGCGCCATGGCCAGCAATATGGCCAAGTGTGACGCTGGTCCCATAATGGATCCAGTTTTGCCCCCAGGCTGGTTATACTTCGCGTTTAAAAGAATCAGTGGATACGGACCATGACTGAAGTTGCCCTGGACACCGCAACCCCACACGCTCCCTCGGTCATCCGGCTGCTGCTCGACAAACTCGGCGTGGCCTACCGCGAGGTGGTCGAACATCCGCACCTGCCGGCAGCGTCGCGGGTACAGGCCGTGCTGCTCGACGACGAGGTCGGTGCCCTGATGGTGCTGTTCCCGCAGAGCCAGCTGCTGGACCTCAACCGCCTGGCCGAACTGACCGGGCGCAAGCTCACCGCGGTGTCGGTGCCGCGCCTGAAGCAGATGCTGGACAAGCACCAGCTCAAGGCCCTGCCGGGCATCCCGGCGCTGACCAGCTCGCCGTGCCAGTACGAAAAGAGCCTGCTCGACGCCGATAAAGTGTTTATCCAGTCTGGCGAAGCCGGCCTGCTGCTGGAAATCGAACGCGCGCACTTCAAGCGCATGCTGGTCAAGGCCAGCGCCAGCAGCTTCGGGCAGGAAGTCGAGGCCATCAGCCCCAACCTCGACCGCCCCGATGATGACACCCGGGAAATCACCAACGCCGTCCAGGCCTTCACTGCCCGGCGCATTCAGAAGCGTCTGGAAGAAACCATCGAAATCCCGCCGCTGGCCGACACCGCGCAAAAGATCATCAAGCTGCGGGTAGACCCCAACGCCAGCATCGACGATATCACCGGCGTGGTTGAAACCGACCCGGCGCTGGCAGCACAGGTGGTGAGCTGGGCGGCATCGCCCTACTACGCCTCACCTGGCAAGATCCGCTCGGTAGAAGATGCCATCGTGCGTGTGCTGGGCTTCGACCTGGTGATCAACCTGGCCCTGGGCCTGGCGCTGGGCAAGACCCTGAGCCTGCCGAAAGACCACCCGCAGCAAGCCACGCCGTACTGGCAGCAGTCGATCTACACCGCCGCGATCATCGAAGGCCTGACCCGCGCCATGCCACGGGCCGAGCGCCCCGAGGCCGGCCTGACCTACCTGGCCGGGCTGCTGCACAACTTTGGCTACCTGCTGTTGGCGCACGTTTTCCCGCCGCACTTCTCGCTGATCTGCCGCCACCTGGAGGTCAACCCGCACTTGTGCCACACCTACGTGGAACAACACCTGCTGGGCATCAGCCGCGAGCAGATCGGTGCCTGGTTGATGAAGCTGTGGGACATGCCGGAAGAGCTGTCCACCGCGCTGCGCTTCCAGCACGACCCGGCCTATGAAGGCGAGTTTTCGGCGTTCCCCAACCTGGTGTGCCTGGCCACCCGCCTGCTGCGCTCGCGGGGGATTGGCTCGGGGCCGCAGCAGGAGATTCCAGACGAGTTGCTGGAGCGGCTGGGGATTACCCGGGACAAGGCCGAGGATGTGGTGAACAAGGTGCTCGAGGCAGAGAGCCTGCTGCGTGAACTGGCTTCGCAGTTCCACACACCGCATTAAGCATTAACGCGTAACCTGTGGGAGCGGGCGTGCCCGCGAACACCGGCGAAGCCGGTGCCATGCACCGCGTCGTTTGTTTCGCGGGCATGCCCGCTCCCACAGGTAAAGCGTCGACATCCCCGTTGGGTTTCAGCCCTTCTTCTTCGGCTTCAGGTACTTCATCAACCCCTGGAACCACATCACCAGCGCCGGGTTGCCCTTGATCTGGATGTGCTTGTCCTGAATCCCCTGCATGAACGCCAACTGCTTGTTACCTGCCTGCATGGTGGCGAAGCCATAGGCGGCGTCCTTGAAGGCAATGGCGAACGCCGGCTGCGGGTGCGCGCCGCCCTTGCTGCTGACGCGTTCATTGTTGACGATGAAGTGCCGGGCGACCTTGCCGTCCAGGGTCTGCATCTGGAACACCAGGTCCTTGCCCTTGAGCTGCTGCTGGAATGCCGGGTTGTTGCGGCTGGCCCTGGCCATCAACAGCCCCATGGCCCAGAGAAGAAAGCGGAACTTCATCAACGCGCCTCGAATTAAAAGTGACTAAGGCGCGCAGTCTATCCTTTTCCGGAACTATTTATGCAAGTTCGAAACATTTTGCCTGCAGAAAGCACAACGGGCGCCCTGGGGCGCCCGCTTGGCTGACACTGGGGTTGTCAGGGAGCGATCACTTGCCTTTCTTGGCCGGCTTGACGGGGGCGTTGACGCTGTCGCGCAGGTTCTTGCCTGGCTTGAAAGCCACGGTATTGCTGGCCTTGATCTTGACCGGTTCACCGGTTTGCGGGTTCTTGCCGGTACGCGCACCGCGATGACGTTTTTCGAAGGTGCCGAAACCGACCAGGGTCACGGTGTCCTTGTCCAGGGCACCCGTGATGCTGTCGAGAATCGCGTTCAAAACCTGATTGGCCTTTTCCTTGGTCAGATCGGCCTTTTCGGCGATGACGGCGGCGAGTTCTGGTTTGCGCATAGTGAAGCCTCTTTGACGGAATTCTTGTTGTTATGCCGTGCTGCCCTGGGAGCAGCGCTCAAGGCACCGCAGGCTCTAATCTGCGGCAGACGGAAGTGAGGATGGCACGTGCACAGGGGCCGCGCCAGTATCTGGGCGGCCATTGTGCAAGCAACAACAGGATAAATCCGACAGAACGCCAGCTATTTACGCCATTACGGCCGGCAGCTGGCGATTCAGGGCCAGCTTTTCCATCACGGCCGCCCCGGTGAGGGCGTAGCCCAGCAGCTTGCCCTCTGCATCAAGGCAGAGCACCTTGAGGTCACTGCCCTGCCCTTCTACCTGCCAGGTGCCTTCGTGGCCCTGGGGCGGCGGCGAGACCACCAGCGGGCAGGCCGGGGTTTTCACGGTGATCGGCATCGGCCCGTAGGCGACCGTTGTCGGCTTGCCGGCCAGGGTTTGCGCCAGGGCTCGGGCGCAGCTCATCAGCGGCATCACATAGAGCAGGTTGATGCCATCGACTTCGGCACAGTCGCCAAGGGCGAATATGTTGGCGTGGGACGTGCGCAACTGGCGGTCCACGCAAACGCCACGGTTGGTCTGCAGGCCAGCGGCGGCGGCCAGGTCGGTGCGCGGGCGCAGGCCGATGGCCGAAACCACCAGGTCGCAGGCGATCACGCTGCCGTCGGACAGGTGCGCCTCCAGGCCCTGGGCCACCTGCTGCAGGCGGGTCAGTACCGGGCCGAGGTGAAAACGCACGCCCAGGCCTTCCAGCCCGGCCTGCACGGCAGTGGCAGCGGCCGGGTGCAGCAGGGTCGGCATGACTTGCTCGCACGGCGCCACCACATCGACCTGGAAGCCGCCCAGGCTCATGTCGTTGGCGAATTCGCAGCCGATCAGGCCGGCACCGAGGATCAGCACGCGCTGTTTGCCGACGGCGGCGGCACGGAAGCGCGCGTAGTCTTCCAGGTCGTTGATCGGGAACACTCGATCGCCGCCATCACCTTCGATCGGCACCTGCACCGTCTGCGCGCCCCAAGCCAGCACCAGGTCGCGGTATTCCACCGCCTCTTCACCTATCCACAAACGCTTGTGGCCCGGGTCGATGCCGCTGATGCGGGTATGGGTGCGAATCTCGGCATTCAGTTGCTCGGCCATGGCGCCCGGCTCGGCCATGCACAGGCCGTCGGCGTCCTTCTGCTTGGCAAAGCCGGTGGACAGCATGGGCTTGGAGTAGGAACGACCGTCATCGGCGGTGATCAGCAGCAGCGGCGTCTGCGCATCGAGCTTGCGAAATTCACGGGCCAGGTTGTAGCCCGCAAGGCCGGTACCGATGATTACCACAGGGGACGTCATGTCGTGCTTTCCTCGATTAGCCGATGGAGATCATTTCAAAGTCGCTCTTGCCCACGCCGCAGTCGGGGCACAGCCAGTCTTCAGGCACGTCTTCCCAGCGGGTGCCGGGGGCGATGCCGTCGTCGGGCCAGCCTTCGGCTTCGTCGTAGATCAGGCCACAGACAATACATTGCCACTTTTTCATGGGGGTGGGTTTCCTCGGTTCAGGCTGGAGCGTTGTGTTGCTGCTGATGGCCTCTTCGCGGGCATGCCCGCTCCCACAGGAGTTGTGTATAACCTGTAATCGATGGACTCGCCCCCGCCGAGGCCAGCGCGCAATTCGTGGGGCTTTGTAGCGGCCCTGTCGGCAGTATGCAAGCAGTCGGGGCAATCATGCTAAGCTCGCCGCCTCTCTGGTTGTAACAAGCAGACCGACGTGTCGTACGAATCCCCGCAAGCAGCCGCTGTCGCGTGGCTGCCGTATTCACGGCTGGCGACCGACATCGACCAGCCCACCCTTGACTGGCTGTTCGACGAGGGCTCGCTGACCCGCCGCCTGACCCGCCTGTCCAACGATCATTTCTCCGTCACCCCGCTGTTCGAGGGCTGGCAGCCGCTGCGCGATGACGAATGCCAGGCACTGGGCATCGCCGCTGGCGCCGAAGGCTGGGTGCGTGAGGTGTACCTGCGCGGCCATGGCCAACCCTGGGTTTTCGCCCGCAGCGTCGCCAGCCGCAGCGCCCTGGAGCGCGGCGGGCTGGACCTGGAAACCCTGGGCAGCCGTTCGCTGGGCGAGTTGCTGTTCTGTGACCAGGCATTCATCCGCCACCCCATCGAGGTGTGCAGTTATCCACAGGCCTGGCTGCCGGGCGAAGCCGCCCACGCGGCGTTGTGGGGCCGCCGTTCGCGCTTCGAACGTGGCGGCCTGGACCTGCTGGTGGCAGAGGTGTTTCTGCCAGCATTGTGGCAAGCGGCCAAGGAGGAAAACCGCTGATGTACCTGCAACTGCTCAAGTCGCTCAACCGTCTGCACCCACGGGCCTGGGACTTCGTCCAGCTCAGCCGCATGGACCGGCCGATTGGTATCTACCTGCTGCTGTGGCCGACCTTGTCGGCGGTGTGGATTGCCGGCAACGGTTCACCAACCCTTGCCAACGTGCTGATCTTCGGCCTAGGTGTGGTGCTGATGCGCGCTGCAGGTTGCTGCATCAACGACTTTGCCGACCGCAAGGTGGACGGCCACGTCAAACGTACCGCCGACCGCCCCCTGGCCAGCGGCCGGGTCCGCCCGCGCGAAGCACTGGCGCTGTTCGCCATCCTGGTCGGAGTGAGCTTCCTGCTGGTGCTGTGTACCAACAGCCGCACGGTTTGGCTGTCGTTCGGTGCGGTGGCACTGGCGTTCTGCTACCCGTTCATGAAGCGCTACACCTATTACCCGCAGGTGGTGCTGGGGGCGGCGTATTCCTGGGGCATTCCCATGGCCTTCACCGCAGCGGGTGGCGAGCTGCCGGCCAGCGCCTGGCTGCTGTATATCGCCAATCTGCTGTGGACGGTGGGCTACGACACCTACTACGCCATGGTCGACCGTGATGACGACCTGAAGATAGGCGTGAAATCGACCGCTATCCTGTTCGGCGACGCAGACCGCACCATCATCCTGACCTTGCAGCTGCTGTCGCTGGGCTGCCTGTTGCTGGCCGGCAGCCGCTTCGAGCTGGGTGGCTGGTTCCACCTGGGGCTGCTGGGCGCGGCGGCGTGCTTTGCCTGGGAGTACTGGTCGACGCGCAAGCTGGACCGGGAGTCGTGCTTCAAGGCGTTTCTGCACAATCACTGGGCGGGGTTGCTGGTGTTTATCGGGGTAGTGTTGGATTACGCACTGCGTTGAAGCTGAGGGCCCTATCGCCGGCAAGCCAGCCCCACAGGTGCAGCGCTGCCTTTACAGCTTGCGCATAACCTGTGGGAGCTGGCTTGCCGGCGATGGGCCGCAAAGCGGCCCCGGCAATCTCAAGGCTTGGCAACGTGCCAGACGTCCTTCATGCCGTCACCGGTCATATCGCCGGCCTTCTTGTCCTTGATGAAGGTGTACAGCGGCTTGCCATCATAGGCCCACTGCTTGCTGCCATCATCGCGCATCACCACTGTCCACTTGTCCTTGGCCGGTTCGTCATTGGCCTTGACCATCAGCGGCGGCCAGTTGGTGGCGCATTCGCCATTGCACATCGACTTGCCGCCCGCATCCTTGTCGAAGGTGTACAGGGTCATGCCGGCATGATCGACCAACATCCCGCCCTTCTCCATCGCATGGTCGGCCAAGGCCACCCCCGGGAGCGCCAGCGCAGTGAAAAGGGCCATCCAGCTCAGCGTTTGTCGTGTCATTGGATTCACCATTGTTTCGGGGGGATTGAGTTCTGGTTGCCACAACTACGGCCCTTTCAAGCCTAGTTCAGTCATGGAATGTCGCCAGAACGGCCAACACCCTGTCACACAGCTGCAATAATTCCGTTATCTAATGCGGGCCAAGACACCGTATCCAGGAGAGGTTTTGAGCATGGTTGGCAGGAACATTCTGATCGTCGACGACGAAGCACCAATTCGCGAGATGATCGCCGTTGCCCTGGAAATGGCCGGCTATGACTGCCTGGAAGCGGAAAACTCCCAACAGGCCCACGCGATCA
Organism: Pseudomonas sp. UBA6753; assembly: GCF_002453565.1. Lineage (NCBI taxonomy): Bacteria > Pseudomonadati > Pseudomonadota > Gammaproteobacteria > Pseudomonadales > Pseudomonadaceae > Pseudomonas > Pseudomonas sp. UBA6753. Next base: position 154,830 of record NZ_DKHD01000003.1, read on the forward strand.
TCGTCGACCGCAAACCGGACCTGATCCTGCTCGACTGGATGCTGCCGGGCACCTCCGGCATCGAACTGGCCCGCCGCCTCAAGCGCGACGAGCTGACCGGCGACATCCCGATCATCATGCTCACCGCCAAGGGTGAAGAGGACAACAAGATCCAGGGCCTGGAAGTGGGCGCCGACGACTACATCACCAAGCCGTTCTCGCCGCGTGAACTGGTCGCTCGCCTCAAAGCCGTGCTGCGCCGCACCGGCCCGAGCGATAGCGAGGCACCGATCGAAGTCGGCGGCCTGCTGCTCGACCCGATCAGCCACCGCGTGACCATCGACGGCAAGCCGGCCGAGATGGGCCCTACCGAATACCGCCTGCTGCAGTTCTTCATGACCCACCAGGAGCGCGCCTACACCCGTGGCCAGCTGCTGGACCAGGTGTGGGGCGGTAACGTCTATGTCGAAGAGCGCACCGTCGACGTACACATCCGCCGCCTGCGCAAGGCGCTGGGTGAAGCCTACGAAAATCTGGTACAAACCGTCCGGGGCACCGGCTACCGCTTCTCGACCAAGAGCTGATCGAGCTGAAAAGCGCCAAGCTGCACGTCGTTGTACAAGGACCGTCAATTGAACCAGAACTGGCACGCGACCCTGATTCGCCACCTGCTGCTGCTGATTACCGTCTGCCTGATCGGCGGGCTGGTCAGCGGCTACTATGGCTGGAGCCTGGCCATCGGCCTGGCGCTCTACCTGGGCTGGACCCTCAAGCAACTGCTGCGCCTGCATGACTGGCTGCGCAACCACCAACCCGACGAAGCACCGCCCGATGGCTACGGCCTCTGGGGCGAAGTGTTCGACAGCATCTATCACCTGCAACGCCGCGACCAGCGCGTGCGCGGCCGCCTGCAGGCGGTGATCGACCGGGTGCAGGAGTCTACCGCCGCGCTGCGTGACGCGGTGATCATGCTGGACAGCGACGGCAACCTGGAATGGTGGAACCGCGCCGCCGAGACTCTGCTGGGCTTCAAGACCCCACAGGACGGCGGCCAGCAGGTGACCAACCTGGTGCGCCACCCGCGCTTCAAGGAATACTTCGAGGCGGAGAACTACCTCGAGCCGCTGGAAATCCCCTCGCCGATCAACGACCGCATGCGCGTGCAGCTGCACATCACCCGCTACGGCAACAACGAGCACCTGATGCTGGTGCGCGATGTTACCCGCATCCATCAGCTGGAGCAGATGCGCAAGGACTTCGTCGCCAACGTGTCCCACGAGCTGCGCACGCCGCTGACGGTGATCACCGGCTACCTGGAAACCCTGCTGGACAACGTCGAAGACGTGAACCCGCGCTGGGGCCGAGCCCTGCAGCAGATGAGCCAGCAAGGCTCGCGCATGCAGACACTGCTCAACGACCTGCTGCTGTTGGCCAAGCTGGAGGCCACCGACTACCCGTCGGACAACCAGCCAGTGGCGGTCGATGCCTTGCTTGCCGCGATCAAGAACGACGCCCAGGCCCTGTCCGGGCCCCGCAACCAGCGCATCACCCTGGAAGCCGCGCCTGGCGTGCAGCTGAAGGGCAGCGAGTCGGAGCTGCGCAGTGCCTTTTCCAACCTGGTGTTCAATGCGGTCAAGTACACCCAGGACGAAGGCAGCATCCGTATTCGCTGGTGGGCCGATGCCCAGGGCGCGCACCTGTCGGTGCAGGACTCGGGGGTGGGCATCGATGCCAAGCACCTGCCACGCCTGACCGAGCGCTTCTACCGGGTCGATTCCAGCCGTGCGTCGAATACCGGCGGCACCGGGCTGGGGCTGGCGATCGTCAAGCATGTGCTGATGCGCCACCGCGGCAAGCTGGAGATCAGCAGCGTGCCGGGGCATGGCAGTACCTTTACCTGTCATTTCGCGCCGGCACAATTGGCCAACGGCAAGGCTTGAGATCGGGGCTGCTGCGCAGCCCTTCGCGGGCACGCCCGCTCCCACAGGGACCGCAATAAGTCCACCGCCCTTTGCTTTTGCCGCACCAGCCGCTACATTGGACCCCCTGTGCCAGCAAGAGCTGGCACTTTTTTTCTCTCTATCTCGAAGACGGACCCCGTAAAAACTCCATCATGGACCCTTCCCCTGGTATCAGCCTCACCTCGTTATTCGCCGATTTCGGCATGATCATCTTTGCATTGCTCCTGGTGCTGCTCAACGGCTTCTTCGTTGCCGCCGAGTTCGCCATGGTCAAGCTGCGCGCCACCCGCGTCGAGTCCATCGCCGAGCTGCATGGCTGGCGTGGCAGCATCCTGCGCAAGGTACACAACCAGCTCGACGCCTACCTGTCAGCCTGCCAACTGGGCATCACCCTCGCCTCGCTGGGCCTGGGCTGGGTCGGTGAACCGGCGTTCGCCCACCTGCTCGAGCCGCTGCTGGCCTACCTGGGCGTGGACACGCCCGAGCTGATCAAGGCCATCTCGTTCTTCGTCGCCTTCTTCGTCATCTCGTACCTGCACATCGTGGTCGGCGAGCTGGCGCCCAAGTCCTGGGCCATCCGCAAGCCCGAGCTGCTGTCGCTGTGGACCGCCGTGCCGCTGTACCTGTTCTACTGGGTGATGTACCCGGCCATCTACCTGCTCAATGCCAGCGCCAACACCATCCTGCGCATTGCCGGCCAGGGCGAGCCCGGCCCACACCACGAGCACCACTACAGCCGTGAAGAGCTCAAGCTGATCCTGCACTCCAGCCGTGGCCAGGACCCGAGCGACCAAGGCATGCGCGTGCTGGCCTCGGCCGTAGAAATGGGCGAGCTGGAGGTGGTCGACTGGGCCAACTCGCGCGAGGACATGGTCAGCATCGACGCCCATGCGCCGTTGAAGCAGATCCTGGCCCTGGTGCGCCGCCACAAGTTCAGCCGCTACCCGGTGTACGACGCCGAGCGTGAAGAATTCACCGGCCTGCTGCACATCAAGGACCTGCTGCTGGAGCTGGCCGAACTCGAGCACCTGCCCGAAACCATCGACCTCGACGACCTGGCACGGCCACTGGAGCGCGTGTCGCGGCACATGCCGCTGGCGCAGTTGCTGGAGCAGTTCCGCAAGGGCGGCGCGCACTTCGTGCTGGTGGAGGAAGCCGATGGCAAGGTGATTGGCTACCTGACCATGGAAGACGTGCTGGAAGTGCTGGTGGGCGACATCCAGGACGAGCACCGCAAGACCGAGCGCGGCATCCTCGCCTACCAGCCGGGCAAGCTGCTGGTGCGTGGCGACACGCCGCTGTTCAAGGTCGAGCGCCTGCTGGGCGTCGACCTTGACCATATCGAGGCAGAAACCCTCGCCGGGCTGGTCTACGAGACGCTCAAGCGCGTGCCTGAAGAAGAGGAAGTGCTGGAGGTCGAAGGGCTGCGCATCATCATCAAGAAGATGAAAGGGCCGAAGATCGTGCTGGCCAAGGTGCTCAAGCTGGATTGAGGGCCATTCGCGGGCTCGCCCGCTCCCACAGGATCACCAAAGGCCAGGCCTTTCAGATTACCTGTGGGAGCGGGCGAGCCCGCGAAGAAGCCGACACGGATCATGGATTACCCGCAGTGAAGTCAGGCAACCCTCCGATCGGCCTGTCGAACCGATAAGGTATCGACTCCAGCGCCAACCCCACATTGCGCTGCACCACGAAATGCAGGTGGGGCCCGGTGCTGTTGCCGGTATTGCCCGACTTGGCAAGCATCTGCCCCTGCCGCACTCGTTGCCCCTCCGCCACTACCACCGACCCGCGCATCAGGTGCAGGTAGACGCCCATGGTACCGTCCGGGTGCAGGATCCTGACGAAATTGCCCGACGGGTTGGGGCCCCGCCCGCTCTGGCTGTTCTCCGTCTTCACCACCACCCCTTCCCGCGCCGCGATGATGGTGGTGCCTTCGGGCATGGCGATATCCATGGCATAACGCCCCTTGGGCCCAAAATGGCTGACCCGGCCATTGGGGCCCTGGGTCACGCGGAACGGCCCGCCAATCCAGGGGAATGCATAGCGGAAGCCCTGGGGCCGCTTGCCCGGGTCGCCCATGGCCTGCAGCAGGGTCGAGCGGTAGTTCAGCAGCATCCCGGGCCGCCCCCTGAGCACGCTGAGCATTTGCGTGGTGCGCGGCGGCAGTACCCGGCGCACGGTACGCGGGGCATTGCCACCCTGTGCGTTCACCAGGTTGTCCAGGCGCAGCTCTACCTCCACCGGCACATGCAGCTGGTTGCGGGCCGAAAAGCTCACGCCGCCGTTGAAGGTTATCGCGTTCAGCAGCACCTGGCCTTCGGGCACTTCGACCATGGGTACGCGCCGCACAAAGGTTTTGGCACCGGGGCCGGGCCGGTCGGAATAGGAGGTCACGCGGCCATCATCGGTGATCTCGTAGATAGTCATGCCCAGGCTCGACGCCGAGGCCATGAGCAATGCACAGAACAGCAGCAGGCGGGCGGGCATGATAGTGGCTTTTTGACAGTTATGATTTGTCGAAGCCTAGCAGGGGGTTTTGCGGCGGGTATGACAGTTGGTCGGATGGCGTCAACAGGACTGGCCCCATCGCCGGCAAGCCAGCTCCCACAGGAAATGCACAAGGCCAGAAGTTGACGCTGTACCTGTGGGAGCTGGCTTGCCGGCGATGGGGCCAGTAGTGATTACTCAGGCGCCCGGGGTGAAATGCTTCTGCGCCGTCCCGCGGGCAATCAGCCGCGACAGGTAGTCGAGCTTCTGGGCATCCTGGTCGACGAACTTGAAGGTCAGTTGCAACCAGTCACTGTCAGGTTTGGGTTCCAGTGCCGCGACGGCATGCAGGTAGCCGTTCAAGCGCGCGACTTCGGCGTTCTCGCCCTGCTCCAGGTCCAGCACTGCGCCTTCCAGCACTTGGGGCAGCGCTTCGCCACGGCGCACCACCAGCAAGGCCTCTTTCAGGCTCAGCGCCTTGATCACGCATGGCTGCATGCCGCCGGCCAGGCGCAACTGGCCCTGGCCACGGCCGGTCGGCGTTGGAGCGGCGGGCCGGGGGGCACTGGCCACAGGCCTGGCGGGTGCAGGCGCCGGCGCTGGCGCCGTGACCTTCACCGCTTCAGGCTTGCCGGCTGTCAGCGCATTCAGCGAGTCATTGGCGAACGCCGAGTTGACCCGTGCCGGGCCGCTGGCCATCAGGCTCTCGAGCTTGCCGATCTTGGTCAGGGCCTTTTTCACCTTGGTCAGCAATTGCTCGTTGGTGAACGGCTTGCCGACAAAATCGGAAACGCCCGCCTGAATCGCCTGGATGACGTTTTCCTTGTCGCCACGGCTGGTCACCATGATGAACTGCAGATTCTTCAACTCAGGCTGCTGGCGGCACCAGGTGAGCAGTTCCAGACCGGACATTTCCGGCATCTCCCAGTCGCACAGAACCAGGTCGAACGCTTCCTTGCCCAGCATGGCCATGGCCTTGCGACCGTTGACGGCGTCGTCGATGGTCATGCCCGGGAAGGCATTACGCAGGCACTTGCGGACCAGGTCACGGATAAACGGGGCGTCATCCACGACCAGCACATTCACTTTACTCATCGATACTCCTTCTGAATCCCGACTAGCCTACCGCCGAATAATGGCCACTTGCTACAACCTGGTCACGCCGGGACTTCTTCACATCGTTCGCGGGTGCCTGCCGGCTCCTCGACCGCAAACGAAAACGCCCGGCCAAGGCCGGGCGTCGATGCTCGGGAGCAACCTTACTTATCGTCAGGTTCGGCCGGAACATTAGCGTTTTCGCCATCGGAAACAGCAGTGCCCTGCACTTCTGCCGTCATGCGCTTGAGGCCCATGTGACGCACGTCGGTGCCGCGCACCAGGTAGATCACCAGCTCGGAGATGTTGCGCGCATGGTCGCCGATACGCTCCAGCGAACGCAGGACCCAGATAACGCTCAGTACCCGCGAGATCGAGCGCGGGTCTTCCATCATGTAGGTCACCAGCTCACGCAGGGCGGTCTTGTATTCACGGTCGATGGTCTTGTCGTACTGGGCCACCGACAGCGCCAGGTCGGCGTCGAAGCGGGCAAAGGCGTCCAGCGCGTCGCGGACCATGTTGCGTACCTGGTCGCCGATGTGGCGCACTTCGACATAGCCGCGCGGCGACTCGCCTTCCTCGCACAGCTGGATGGCGCGGCGGGCGATCTTGGTCGACTCGTCACCGATGCGCTCCAGGTCGATCACCGACTTGGAGATGCTGATGATCAGGCGCAGGTCGGAGGCCGCCGGCTGACGACGGGCGAGGATGCGCAGGCACTCCTCGTCGATGTTGCGCTCCATCTGGTTGATCTGCTCGTCGACTTCGCGCACTTGCTGGGCCAGGCCCGAGTCGGCTTCGATCAGCGCAGTGACTGCGTCGTTGACCTGCTTTTCGACCAGCCCGCCCATGGCCAGCAGGTGGCTACGCACCTCTTCGAGCTCGGCGTTGAACTGCTGGGAAATGTGATGCGTAAGGCTTTCTTTGTTGATCATCGTTCGCTCCGCGAAGAAGCTGCAAGCTTCAGGTAGTTCATGTCATTCCCTGTGGGAGCGGGCGTGCCCGCGAACACCGGCGAAGCCGGTGCCACACACCGCGGCGCCTGCTTCGCGGGCACGCCCGCTCCCACAGGGGCCGCGCGGCTGCTAGCCGTAGCGACCGGTGATGTAGTCTTCGGTCTGCTTCTTCGCCGGGTTGGTGAACAGGGTGTCGGTATCCCCGAATTCGACCAGTTTGCCCATGTACATGAACGCGGTGTAGTCCGAAACACGGGCCGCCTGCTGCATGTTGTGGGTCACGATGACGATGGTGTACTTGGATTTCAATTCGTAGATCAGTTCCTCGACTTTCAGCGTCGAGATCGGGTCCAGTGCCGAGCACGGTTCGTCGAGCAGCAGCACTTCCGGCTCCACGGCGATGGTACGGGCGATGACCAGACGCTGCTGCTGGCCACCGGACAGGCCCAGTGCCGAATCGTGCAGGCGGTCCTTGACCTCGTCCCACAGGGCCGCGCCCTTCAGCGCCCACTCGACCGCTTCGTCGAGCACGCGCTTCTTGTTGATGCCCTGGATGCGCAGGCCGTAGACCACGTTTTCGTAGATGGTCTTGGGGAACGGGTTGGGCTTCTGGAACACCATGCCCACACGGCGGCGCAGCTCGGCCACGTCTTCGCCCTTGCGGTAGATGTTGTTGCCGTACAGGTTGATGGCGCCTTCCACGCGGCAGCCGTCAACCAGGTCGTTCATGCGGTTGAAGGTGCGCAACAGGGTCGACTTGCCGCAGCCGGACGGGCCGATGAAGGCGGTCACGCGCTGCTTGGGGATGTTCATCTGCACGTCGAACAGCGCTTGTTTGTCGCCGTAGAACAGGCTCAGGCCCGGCACTTCGATGGCTACGGTTTCTTCGGCCAGGCGCAGGCTCTGCTTGTCGCGGCCCAGGGCAGACATGTCGATGCCGTGGGTATGGGATTCTTGCTGCATGGTCAACTCCATACGCTAACAATTCGTTTCAAAGGGCCGCCCGGCTCACGGGCGGCACGCTTGCAATCAGGATCAGCTGTCGAGGGCCTTGTACTTCTCGCGCAGGTGGTTACGGATCCACACGGCCGAGAGGTTAAGGGCCGCGATCACCAGCACCAGCAGCAACGCCGTGGCGTACACCAGCGGCCGCGCGGCCTCAACGTTGGGGCTCTGGAAGCCGACGTCATAAATGTGGAAGCCCAGGTGCATGATTTTCTGGTCCAGGTGCAGGTACGGGTAGTTCCCGTCCACCGGCAGCGACGGGGCCAGCTTCACCACACCTACCAGCATCAGCGGTGCCACTTCACCGGCGGCGCGGGCCACGGCGAGGATCATGCCGGTCATCATCGCCGGGCTGGCCATTGGCAGGACGATCTTCCACAGGGTTTCGGCCTTGGTCGCGCCCAGGGCCAGCGAGCCCTCACGCACGGTACGCGGAATACGCGCCAGGCCTTCCTCGGTGGCCACGATCACCACCGGCACGGCCAGCAGCGCCAAGGTTAAAGACGCCCACAGCAGGCCCGGGGTACCCAGGGTTGGCGCCGGCAGTGCTTCGGGGAAGAACAGGCGGTCGATCGAGCCACCCAGCACATAGACGAAGAAGCCCAGGCCGAACACGCCGTAGACGATCGCCGGTACACCGGCCAGGTTGTTCACTGCGATGCGGATCAGGCGGGTCACCGGGCCCTGTCTGGCGTATTCGCGCAGGTACACGGCAGCCAGCACACCGAACGGGGTGACGATCACGGCCATGATCAGGGTCATCATCACGGTACCGAAGATGGCCGGGAAGATACCGCCCTCGGTGTTGGCTTCACGCGGGTCGTCGCTGAGGAACTCCCAGACCTTGGTGAAGTAGGTGCCCAGCTTGGTGAACCCCGACATGGCGTTCGGCTGGATGGCGTGCACCACCTTGCTTAGGTTGATTTCCACTTCACGGCCGTTGCCATCGCGGGCCACCAGGCTGTCGCGAGCGAAGGCCTGGTGCAGGCCGGTCAGGCGGTCTTCGATGGCCTTGTAGCGGCTGTTCAGCTCGGCGCGCTCGGCGTCCATGTCGGCCTGGGCGGCGGCGTCCAGCTTGCCGTCCAGCTCCAGCTTGCGCGCCTGCAGACGCAGGCGCTCGAGGCCATGGTTGATGGCACCGATGTCTTTCTTCTCGAGGCTTTGCAGTTCGCTGTTGAGCTGGTTGGCGCGCTTGAGGCGGGCCTGCAGCTCGGCCCAGGCGGCAGCACCTTCGGCGACCACGCGGCCTTCTTCCTTGACGCTGACCAGGTAGCCGTAGAAGTTGCCCCACTCGCGACGCTCCAGGGCGATCAGGTCGGTCGGGCGCTTTTCGTCGACCAGCCAGTCGCCGACCACCCAGGTGAAGTCGCTGCCGTTGAGATCGCGGTTGCCCACCTTGATCAGCTCACGGGTCATGAACTCCGGGCCTTGGTCAGGCACTGGCAGGCCGGCGCCCTTCAGGCGGGCACGGGGTACTTCTTCCTTTTGCACCACTTCGCCAATGACGACGTGGTCGGCCTGGCCCGGCACCTTGTAGGTGGCCTGGACAAGGTCGGCCGGCCAGAAGTGGCCCAGGCCGCGCACGGCAATCACCGCCAGCAGGCCAACGGTCATGATCACTGCCATGGCCACCGCGCCGCCGCTCATCCAGACGCCTGGGGCGCCGCTCTTGAACCAGCCTTTGAGGGAATCCTTTTTCACGGATCGCTACCTTTCTATCAAAGCGACGAGTATTTCTTGCGCAGACGCTGGCGAATCAGCTCGGCCAAGGTGTTCATGATGAAGGTGAACATCAGCAGCACCAGCGCGGCCAGGAACAGCACGCGGTAGTGGCTGCCGCCGACTTCCGACTCCGGCATTTCCACGGCCACGTTGGCGGCCAGGGTGCGCATGCCCTCGAACAGGTTCAGCTCCATCACCGGGGTGTTGCCGGTGGCCATCAGCACGATCATGGTCTCGCCCACCGCACGGCCCATGCCGATCATCAGCGCCGAGAAGATACCCGGGCTGGCGGTGAGGATGACCACGCGAGTCAGGGTCTGCCATGGCGTCGCTCCCAGGGCCAGGGAGCCCAGGGTCAGGCTGCGCGGCACGCTGAACACGGCGTCTTCGGCGATGGAGTAGATGTTCGGGATGACCGCGAAGCCCATGGCGATACCCACGACCAGGGCGTTGCGCTGGTCGTAGGTTATCCCCAGGTCGTTGGTGATCCACAGGCGCATGTCGCCGCCAAAGAACCAGTTCTCGAGGTGCGGGCTCATGGTCAGGGCGAACCAGCCGGTGAACAGGATGACCGGGATCAGGATCGCCGCTTCCCAGCCATCCGGGATACGCAGGCGGATCGACTCGGGCAGGCGGGTCCAGGCAAAGCCGGCCAGCAGGATACCGAGCGGCATCAGCAGGAACAGGCTGAACACGCCCGGCAGGTGGCCTTCCAGGTACGGGGCGAGGAACAGGCCGGCGAAGAAGCCGAGGATCACGGTCGGCATCGCTTCCATCAGTTCGATCACCGGCTTGACCTTGCGGCGCATGCCAGGGGCCATGAAGTAGGCGGTGTAGATGGCCGCGGCAATCGCCAGCGGGGCCGCCAGGATCATGGCGTAGAACGCGGCCTTCAGGGTACCGAAGGTCAGCGGCGACAGGCTCAGCTTGGGCTCGAAGTCGGTGTTCGAGGCGGTCGATTGCCAGACATATTTCGGCTCGTCGTAGTTCTCGTACCACACCTTGCCCCACAGCGCGCTGAAGGAAATTTCCGGGTGCGGGTTGCGCAGGCTCAGTGGCAGCAGCTTGCCGCCTTCTTCGATGATGATGCGGTTGGCACGTGGCGAAAGGGCCAGGATGCCAGGGCCTTCGGCGGCAGGCTCGACCAGCAGGGTACGGTGCGCGGTGCTGTGGAACACGCCCAGCTCGCCTGCGGCGTCGAGGGCGACGAAGCCCTTGCGGCGCTCTTCGGCGTCGATCTGTACGACTGCGGCCTTGCCCATCTGGAAGGTGCGGATCAGCTTGAAACGGGATTCGCCATCCGGGTCACGGGCCATGAACCACTGGGCCAGGCCGCCCTTGGAGTCGCCGATGATCAGCGAGATGCCGCCGACCAGCTGGGCGGTGGCGGTAATTTCGGTGTCGGCGCTTTCAGACAGCTTGTAGCGGCCGTTGAGGCTCTTGTCGCGCAGGTTGAACACGTCTGCGGTGGCGCGGCCGTTGATCACGTACAGCCACTGCTGACGCGGGTCGATGAAGATGTTCTTCACCGTTTCGGTCATCTGCGGCAATTCGATGCGGTTCTGCTCGGTGGTGACCTCTTCGGTCATCATGTTTTCGGTGCGGGTCAGCTCGACCACCTGCAGGTGCGCGCCGGTGGAACCGGCCATCAGCAGGGTGTCGCCATTGACGTTGACACTGACATGCTCCAGCGCACGGCCCTGCTCGTCGAGCACGAACGGTTGCTCGCCGTACGGGTAGTCGATGCCGGGGGCGATGGTTTTCTTGTTGTCCGGGTAGGTGATCTTGTAGGTGTGGTGGAACACCAGCGCCTGGCCATTGGACAAGCCCAGCACCACCAGCGGACTGCCCGGCTGGTCGGCACTGATCGAAGTGACCTGGGTGCCTGCCGGCACTGGCAGGTCGAAACGCTTGAGCTCGTTACCGGTCTTGGTATCGAAGAACAGTGCCTGGCCCTTGTCCGAAACGCGCATGCCCACCAGGTTCTGCTCTTCAAGCGCGATCATCAGCGGCTTGCCGGCATCCTGTTGCAGCCAGGTCGGCTCCAGGGCTTTCTTACTGGTCAGCTCGGCGCCCTGGAACAGCGGCAGCACCACATAGGCCAGATAGAAGAAGATCAGGGTGATCGCCGCCAATACGGCAAGCCCGCCCACCAGTACATACCAGCGGGTCAGGCGGTCCTTGAGCGCGCGCATGCGGCGCTTGCGTTGCAACTCCGGCGTATTGAAATCAATCCGCACGGGCTGGGAGTTTTGGGTCATGTTGGAGTTGGCCAGATCATTCATGCGCACACCCTAGCGGTCCCGTGTGACAAAAACATTACAAAGTGGTGACGCACGAAAGCCCGCCGCACAGGAAACCTGGCTTCGGACTGGAATTTCGTGGAAGAGGCCGGGCATCAGCGCCGGCCTCCCCTTCAATTACTTACTTTTTTGCGACGTTACCTGCGTGGGACAGGCCCAAGTCAGCCAAGGTCTTGTCGACGACTTTGGCCGGCAGCGGGATGTAGCCATCCTTCACCACGACCTGCTGGCCAGCTTGCGACAGCACCAGCTTGACGAACTCGGCTTCCAGCGGGGCCAGAGGCTTGTTCGGGGCCTTGTTGACGTAGACGTACAGGAAGCGCGACAGCGGGTAGGTGCCGTTCAGGGCGTTGGCTTCGTTGTCTTCAACGAACTCGCCGCCTTCCTTCTTGGCCAGGGCCACGGTCTTGACGCTGGCGGTCTTGTAGCCGATGCCCGAGTAGCCGATGCCGTTCAGCGAGGAGCTGATCGACTGCACGACCGAGGCCGAGCCAGGCTGTTCGTTGACGTTAGGCTTGAAGTCGCCTTTGCACAGGGCTTCTTCCTTGAAGTAGCCGTAGGTGCCCGATACCGAGTTACGGCCGAACAGCTGTACTGGCTTGTTGGCCAGGTCGCCGGTCACGCCCAGGTCACCCCAGGTCTTGACGTCGGCTTTGCCACCGCACAGGCGGGTGGAAGAGAAGATGGCGTCGACCTGGGCCATGGTCAGGCCTTTGATCGGGTTGTCCTTGTGCACGAACACAGCCAGGGCGTCTACGGCGACCGGGATGGCGGTCGGTTTGTAGCCGTACTTCTGCTCGAAGGCCTGCAGCTCGACGTCCTTCATCTTGCGGCTCATCGGGCCGAGGTTGGCGGTGCCTTCGGTCAGCGCGGGTGGCGCGGTGGAGGAGCCGGCAGCCTGGATCTGGATGTTTACGTTCGGATATTCCTTCTTGTAGGCCTCGGCCCACAGAGTCATCAGGTTGGCGAGGGTGTCCGAACCGACGCTGGAGAGGTTGCCCGAAACACCGGTGGTCTTGGTGTAGGTCGGGATCGCAGGATCGACAGCGGCTACCGCGTTGGCGGTTGCAACGCCAGCGGCGGCAAAGGTGAGGGCCGCCATCAAACGCTTCAGTTTCATGCCTTGCTCCTAGCAGGAATATTGGGGTGTTGGATGGAACGGGCCCAAGTATCTGCAGGCCGCATGAATACGATATGACTTGAATATGACAATTGGATGAAAGGCCATCATCAAAAGCAGGTCTGGCCTCTTCGCGGGCACGCCCGCTCCCACAGGGACTGTGTGACCCTTGTGGGAGCGGGCGTGCCCGCGAAAAGGCCAGTAGCCCTGGCGTAGATCAGCGCTTGTTGGCGAGCAGGTACAGGCCCACAACCAGACCAACGGCACACAGCCCCGCCACATAGTAGGCCGGCGCCATCGGGCTCACTTTCAGCAGCGCAGTCACCACCATCGGCGTCAGCCCGCCAAAGATTGCGTAGGCCACGTTGTACGAGAACGACAGCCCGCTGAAGCGCACCACCGCCGGGAACGCCTTGACCATCACATAAGGCACCGCACCGATCACGCCCACGCACAGGCCGGTCACTGCATACAGCGGGAACAGCAGCTCGGGACGCGTAGGCAGGCTGTGGTAGAAGGTCCAGGAGGTCGCCAGCAGCAACAGGCTGCCGATCACGAACACCCGGCCCGCGCCAAAACGATCAGCCAGGCTGCCAGCGCCGATGCAGCCGAAGCTGAGCAGCACGATGGCCAGGCTGTTGGCCTTGAGCGAGTCGGTGGGGCTGATGTGGTAGATGCTCTGCAGCAGCGCCGGAGTCATCAGGATGAGTACCACGATGGCGGCCGACAGCATCCAGGTCAGCAGCATCGACAGGATGATCGCACCGCGATGGTCACGCAGCACCGCGCGCAACGGCAGTTCCTCGGCCAGCGCCTTGCGCTGCTGCATCTCGGCGAACACCGGGGTTTCGTGCAGCCAACGGCGCAGGTACACAGAGAACAGGCCAAATACACCGCCAAGCAGGAACGGGATACGCCAGGCGTAATCGGCCACTTCCTGTGCGCTGTAGACGCTGTTGATCAGAGTCGCCACCAGCGAGCCAAGCAGGATACCCGCGGTCAGCCCTGCGGTGAGGGTGCCGCAGGCGTAGCCGGTGTTTCGCTCTGGCACGTGCTCGGACACGAATACCCAGGCGCCCGGCACCTCCCCGCCAATAGCCGCCCCCTGGATCACGCGCATCAGCAGCAACAGGATTGGCGCCCACATGCCGATCTGTGCATAGGTGGGCAGCAGGCCCATGATCAGCGTTGGCAGGGCCATCATGAAGATGCTCAGAGTGAACATCTTCTTGCGCCCGAGCAGGTCACCGAAGTGGGCCATGATGATGCCGCCCAGCGGCCGCGCCAGGTAGCCGGCGGCAAAAATGCCGAAGGTTTGCATCAGGCGCAGCCATTCGGGCATGTCGGCGGGGAAGAACAGCTTGCCGACCACCGTGGCGAAGAACACGAAGATGATGAAGTCGTAGAACTCCAGCGCGCCGCCCAGGGCGGACAGTGAGAGAGTCTTGTAGTCACTGCGGGTCAGCGGCCGCGAGGGCTGCTCGATACTGCTCGGCACGGAAGTCATCGCTGATTGTTCTCTTTGTAGGCATGCAGGCCGCTTGGCACGCGGCTTCTGGAGTGGGAGACAGGCGAAGATAGCAAATTGCTGAGCTGCGCCGGAAGCGATACAAAATCCCTACACATATTCATGAATGCACGGTCGTCGCTGGCCGTTATGCTCTATATACTGGCAGTTCGTAGGAAAAGGTTGCTGCTAGCGTGGGATGTTGTGCGAAAACGCCGGTCTTTATGTCAGGCGGTTTCGCAGAGTTTCCCTACGGCCGCTCAGTGAAACGAAATCGGCGTAGTATGTTTCAAGCTGAATCGTTTACCCGGCCTTTGCGCCACACCAACGAAAAGCGTCACGGGTCAGAGGCCCCATCGCATGATTGAGCTCGAACAAGAAGATCCTATCCCGCAAGGTGACCTGGCCTTGCAGATCACCGCACTGCCGCGCGAGACCAACGGGTTTGGCGACATCTTCGGCGGCTGGCTGGTCGCCCAGATGGACCTGGCCGGCACCGCCATGGCCAGCCGTGTCGCCGGCGGCCGCGTGGCCACCGTAGCCATCGACCGCATGGCCTTTCTGGTCCCGGTCGCCGTCGGCGCGCAGCTGTCGTTCTATACCCAGACCCTGGAAATCGGCCGCAGCTCGATCCAGATGATGGTCGAAGTATGGAGCGACGACCCGCTGTCCAGCGAATGGCGCAAGGTCACCGAAGCAGTCTTCGTCTTCGTCGCCATCGACGGCAGTGGCCGCACCCGCTCCGTACCTCGTCGCTGAGCCACGCCGGCGGTAAACTCATTGCATGTGCCCGGGTCCAAGGCCCACTGGCAATCAATGAGATGAATGCAATGGCTACCTTCCAGGTCGTAACCGAGCAACATGGCGAACTCAACTGCTGGCGTATCAGCAGCGACCAAGCCGAACTACTGATAGCCCAGCAGGGCGCGCAGATCCTCAGCTACCAGCGCGTTGGCGAGCCACCGCTGCTGTGGCTGAGCGACCAGGCCATCTTCCGCCAGGGCAAGTCGGTACGCGCCGGTGTGCCGGTGTGCTGGCCGTGGTTCGGCAACCTGCAGCGCAACCCCCAGGCCGTGCAGGCCATGTACCACGGCGAACAGGCACCCGCGCACGGCCTGGCGCGCGCGCGCGACTGGCAATTGCTGGCTATCGAGGAAGCGGGCAAAGGCCTGCGCATCGAATTCGAACTGCCGGAAGCGCAGGGTGACCTGCCTGGCTGGCCTCATGACGTCGAGCTGAAGCTGGTAGTGGAGCTGGGCAAGGACCTGCAGCTGAACCTGACCAGCCGCAACATGGGCAATACCCCCATCACCATCAGCCAGGCCCTGCACAGCTACTTCGCGGTCAGTGATGTGCGCCAGGCGCGGGTCGAAGGGGTGGAGGGGCTGAGCTATATCGAGACCCTGGCTGACTGGGAGCAGCGCCAGCAGCAGGGGCCGCTGGCGTTTGCCGGGGAGACTGACCGGATCTACCTGGCGACCCCGCAAACCCTGAGCATCGTCGACCCGCACTGGAAGCGGCGCATTACCTTGACCAGCAGCGGGTCGCGCTCGGCGGTGATCTGGAACCCTTGGACTGAACGGGCCAGGGATCTGCCGGACATGGCTGATGATGGGTGGCAGCGGATGCTGTGCATCGAGACGGCGAATGTGTGGGATGACCTGGTGGAATTGAAGCCTGGGGGCAGCAGCTCGCTGGGGGTCAGGATTGGCTGTGAAATGATCTGAGTCTTGCAGTGCCTATGCGGGCCTCTTCGCGGGCTTGCCCGCTCCCACAGGTACTCCACAAGCCCTGAAAATTGTGGAGTACCTGTGGGAGCGGGCAAGCCCGCGAAGA
Source organism: Pseudomonas sp. UBA6753 (assembly GCF_002453565.1). Lineage (NCBI taxonomy): Bacteria > Pseudomonadati > Pseudomonadota > Gammaproteobacteria > Pseudomonadales > Pseudomonadaceae > Pseudomonas > Pseudomonas sp. UBA6753. The sequence goes on from NZ_DKHD01000003.1 coordinate 170,804, forward strand.
GACCGGTGCAGGCAATCAGAGGTCTGCATCCTCCACCACCCTCACCTTCCCCGCATCCAGCGCATAGGCCGCATCGGCCAGGTCATTGCTGACCTTCTCCACCTTCAGCTTGCCGCTGACCCACAGCGGTGTGTAGATATCATCGATCTTCAGGCCTTTCGGGTAGCGCACCAGCACCAGCTGGTTCGGTGGTGGTGGCGGTACATGGATGCACGCGCCCGGGTACGGCACCAGGAAGAACAACGTGCTGTTGCCCTTGGCGTCGCTCTCCAGCGGCACCGGGTAGCCGCCCAGGCGAATATCCTTGCCGTTCATGGCCGCCACGGTCTTGGTCGAGTACATCACCGCCGGCAGGCCCTTGCTCTGCTTCAGGCCGCCCTTGTCGGTAAAGGTGCCCATGGCTTCCGGCGAATTGTGGTCGATATCGGGCATTTGCTCGAGTGCCTGCTGGTCCGACTTGGGCATCAGCTCCAGCCAGTCGGTTTCAGGCAGTTCGGCATGGGCCAGGGCGCTGGCCAACAGCAGTGGGGCGAGAAAAAAGGCACGCATCAAAATGCTCGGCAACTCGAATGAATTGCCGGGCATTCTAACCAGTATTCAACGTTTCTTGATGAATCCGTAGATCACCAGCAGGATCACCGCACCGATCAGCGCGCCAAGGAAACCGGCAGCCTGCCCGGCCTGGTAGATACCCAGCGCCTGGCCGCCGTAGGTGGCCAGCAGCGAGCCGGCAATCCCCAGCAGAATAGTCATGATCCAGCCCATACTGTCGTCGCCCGGCTTGATGAAGCGGGCCAGCAGGCCGACGATAAGGCCGATGAAGATGGTTCCAATGATACCCATGGCAATCCCTCTGCAGTGAAGATGGAACAAGCCAAAGCCTAGACAGCGCTTTGGCTTGTTGCCATTTCAGAGGGCAAGCCGCTGGTAGAAGTTCGATCAGTTGCCGATCAGGGCTTCTACTTCGGCAATCTTGCGCTCGAGGGTGGCCATGTCGTGGCAGCGCAGGGTGGCGTGGCCAACCTTGCGACCAACCTTGAAGGCCTTGCCGTAGTGGTGCAGGTGGCAGTCACCGATGGCAACCACCTTGTCCACCGCCGGCACTTCACCGATGAAGTTGAGCATCGCGCTCTCGCCGACCTTGGCGGTCGAGCCCAGCGGCAGGCCGGCGACGGCACGCAGGTGGTTCTCGAACTGACTGCACTCGGCGCCTTCGATGGTCCAGTGCCCGGAGTTGTGCACGCGCGGGGCGATTTCGTTGGCCTTCAGGCCACCGTCGACTTCGAAGAACTCGAAGGCCATCACGCCCACATAGTCCAGTTGCTTGAGCACACGGCCCACGTAGTCTTCGGCCAGGGCCTGCAGCGGGTGCGCCTGGCTGGCGACCGACAGGCGCAGGATGCCGCTTTCGTGGGTGTTGTGCACCAGCGGGTAGAAGCGGGTTTCGCCATCACGGGCACGCACGGCCACCAGCGACACTTCGCCGGTGAATGGCACGAAGCCTTCCAGCAGGCAAGGTACGCTGCCCAGCTCGGCAAAGGTACCGACCACGTCCTCAGGCGTGCGCAGCACCTTCTGGCCCTTGCCGTCGTAACCCAGGGTGCGGGTTTTCAGCACGGCCGGCAGGCCGATGTTGGCCACCGCGGCGTCCAGGTCGGCCTGCGAGAGGATGTCGGCGAAGGCCGGGGTAGGGATACCCAGGTCGCGGAACATGCTCTTCTCGAACAGGCGGTCACGGGCGATGCGCAGCGCTTCGGCGCTGGGGTACACCGGCACGAACTGCGAGAGGAAGGCCACGGTCTCGGCCGGGACGCTTTCGAACTCGAAGGTGACCAGGTCGACTTCGTCGGCCAGCTGGCGCAGGTGGTCCTGGTCGCCGTAGTCGGCACGCAGGTGCTCGCCCAGCGGCGCAGCGCAGGCGTCCGGCGCCGGGTCGAGGAAGGCGAAGTTCATGCCCAGCGGGGTACCCGCCAGGGCCAGCATGCGGCCCAGCTGGCCGCCACCGATTACACCGATCTTCATGGGTTGAGCCTCAAGCCTGGCGCGGGTCTGGGTTGTCCAGCACGGTGTCGGTCTGTTCCGTGCGGAACTGCTTGAGCGCCGCGTGGTACTGCGGGTACTTGGCGCCGAGGATGCTGGCCGACAGCAGCGCGGCGTTGACCGCACCGGCACGACCGATGGCCAGGGTGGCAACCGGCACGCCGGCTGGCATCTGTACGATCGACAGCAGCGAATCGACACCCGACAGCATCGACGATTGCACAGGCACGCCCAGCACCGGCAGGTGGGTCTTGGCGGCACACATGCCTGGCAGGTGGGCTGCGCCACCGGCACCGGCGATGATCACCTCGATGCCACGGCCCTCAGCCTCCTCGGCATACTGGAACAGCAGATCCGGGGTACGGTGGGCGGAAACCACCTTCACCTCGTAGGGAATGCCGAGTTTTTCCAGCATATCGGCGGTGTGGCTAAGGGTGGACCAATCGGACTTGGAGCCCATGATCACGCCAACCAGTGCACTCATCGTCGAGCCTCTTCGCTTGTGCGCCCTTGGGCGCGTCAAAAAACAACAAGCCACGCGGGACGACCGGCGTGGCTTGTTTGCTGATCAGGACCGGACGCATCCGGTCGAAAGGCCGCGCAGTATACCGTAAGGTGGTGCGTTTAAGGCACCCCGGCGACCAACTGTCGCCCCTTATTTTTCGGGGCTTTGACTGACTTTTGGGTCAACCATCGCCGCCCCCTCGAGCTTGCGCCACAACAGCCTTACATTGGCCTTGCGCACCAGGGCGCAGCGGTAAAGGCGGATTTCCAGCGGCACGTGCCACTGGCTGCCGCCGCAGATCGCCAGTTCACCCCGTTCCAGTTCGCCACGCATCGACAGGCGCGGCACCCAGGCGATGCCCATGCCTTCCAGCGCCATGCTCTTCAGACTGTCGGCCATGGCGGTTTCATAGACGGTGGTATAGCGCAGGTTGCGCTGACGCAGCAGCAGATTGACCGAGCGACCGAGGAAGGCGCCGGCGGTATAGGCCAGTAGCGGCACGCTGCCCTCGCCTTCCAGGTCGAACAACGGCTTGCCGTCGGCGTCCACGGCGCATACCGGCAACATTTCAGTGGTGCCCATGTGCAGCGACGGGAAGATCTCGGCATCCATCTGCAGGGCGGCATCCGGGTCATAGAAGGCCAGCATCAGGTCGCAGCCACCTTCGCGTAATGCATGCACGGCATCTCCGACGTTGGTCGCAACCAGGCGGGTGGCGATGTTCAACCCGTCGTTGCGCAACTGGGCCACCCAACGCGGGAAAAAGCCCGATGCCAGGGAGTGTGCCGCGGCTACCTGCACCACCTCACCCTGCCCGCCTTCCAGATGATGCAAGTGGCGGAGAATTTCGCTCAACTGGTCGACAACAGTACGCGCAGTGACGAGAAACAGCTGGCCGGCCTCTGTCAGCTCGATCGGCGTGCGGGAACGATTCACCAATTGCAGGCCCAAGGCTGCTTCCAGGCTGCGAATGCGCCGGCTGAAGGCCGGTTGGGTGACGAAACGCCGCTCTGCCGCCTGGGAAAAACTGCGGGTGGCGGCCAGCGCGCTGAAGTCTTCCAGCCATTTGCTTTCAAGGTTCACGAAGCACATCTCCTGGCGTGCACCAAAATGGAACACGCTCGAATGTCAATTGGCGTCACATGAAACACTATGCCGTTTGTGCATAGGTTAGCGTGCAACAGCATTGGCCGCAAAATCACCTTCAGGCCTAGGATTGGCGCCATTCCGGCATGTGCCGGGTCAAAATCGAGATGATATACATCATGTCCTCCGCTGCATCGTTCCGCGTCGAAAAAGATTTGTTGGGTACCCTTGAAGTTCCTGCAGATGCCTACTACGGCATCCAGACCCTGCGCGCTGCCAACAACTTCCACCTCTCCGGTGTTCCGCTGTCGCACTACCCGAAACTGGTCGTGGCCCTGGCCATGGTCAAGCAGGCTGCTGCCGACGCCAACCGTGAGCTGGGTCACCTGAGCGATGCCAAGCACGCTGCCATCACCGCAGCCTGCGCCCGCCTGATCAAAGGCGATTACCACGACCAGTTCGTGGTGGACATGATCCAGGGCGGTGCTGGTACTTCTACCAACATGAACGCCAACGAAGTCATCGCCAACGTCGCGCTGGAGGCCATGGGCCACCAGAAGGGTGAGTACCAGTACCTGCACCCGAACAACGATGTGAACATGGCGCAGTCGACCAACGACGCCTACCCGACCGCCATCCGTCTGGGCCTGCTGCTGGGCCACGACGCCCTGCTGGCCAGCCTCGACAGCCTGATCCAGGCCTTCGCTGCCAAGGGTAAAGAGTTCGACCACGTACTGAAGATGGGCCGTACCCAGCTGCAGGACGCCGTACCGATGACCCTGGGCCAGGAATTCCGCGCCTTCGCCACCACCATGACCGAAGACCTGCAGCGCCTGCGCTCGCTGGCCCCGGAACTGCTGACCGAAATCAACCTGGGCGGTACCGCCATCGGCACCGGCATCAACGCCGACCCTGGCTACCAGGCCCTGGCCGTACAGCGCCTGGCTGCCATTAGCGGCCAGCCACTGGTACCGGCTGCCGACCTGATCGAAGCCACCTCGGACATGGGCGCCTTCGTGCTGTTCTCCGGCATGCTCAAGCGTACCGCCGTCAAGCTGTCGAAGATCTGCAACGACCTGCGCCTGCTGTCCAGCGGCCCGCGCACCGGCATCAACGAGATCAACCTGCCAGCGCGTCAGCCAGGCAGCTCGATCATGCCAGGCAAGGTCAACCCGGTTATCCCGGAAGCCGTCAACCAGGTGGCCTTCGCCATCATGGGCAACGACCTGGCCCTGACCGTCGCCGCCGAAGGTGGCCAGCTGCAGCTGAACGTTATGGAGCCGCTGATCGCCTACAAGATCTTCGACTCGATCCGCCTGCTGCAACGCGCCATGGACATGCTGCGCGAGCACTGCATCGTCGGCATCACCGCCAACGAACAGCGCTGCCGTGAACTGGTCGAGCACTCGATCGGCCTGGTCACCGCCCTGAACCCGTACATCGGCTACGAAAACGCCACCCGTATCGCCCGCGTTGCCCTGGAAACCGGCCGCGGCGTACTGGAACTGGTGCGCGAAGAGAAGCTGCTGGACGACGCGATGCTCGACGACATCCTGCGTCCGGAAAACATGATCGCTCCCCGTCTGGTTCCGCTGAAGGCGTAACCAGGCCGCTGTAAACAGTCTCACCAGGTCGAGGGACTAGACACCTCTCAACCTTTCCAAGGCCCGAGCCTATGCTTCGGGCCTTTTTTTTTGCCTGAAGGATTTGGGGCTGCTTTGCAGCCCATCGCGACGCAAGGCCGCTCCTGCAAGAGCCCTGCGTACACCGGCCAATGTGGGAGCGGCCCCCGAACATCGGCACACAACTTGCTCCATAATGCGTCCCAGCCCAACGGGATTACCCAGCATGCTGCACAGCCACCTGACCACCCTCAACGCGGTTTCGCTGATCCTCAACGTCTTCCAGGCAGACGGTTGCGACGCGTCGGCGCTGCTGGCCGGCAGCGGCATCGGCCCGGCAGACCTGGGCCATGCCGATGCGCGCATCACCACCCAGCAGGAACTGCAGGTGTGCGCCAACGCCGTTGCCCGGCGCGAGGATATCGGCCTGGAACTGGGCCGGCGCATGCATGTGTCATGCTACGGCATGCTCGGTTACGCCCTGCTCTCCAGTGCCACTTTGGGTGACGCCTTGCGCCTGGCGCTGCAGTATCCGGCACTGCTGGGAACAGTCTTCAAGCTGCGTTTGCTCGACGACGGCCAGCGCGTCTGGTTCAGCGCCAGCGACTACCACGACAGCCCGACGCTGACCGCCTTCAACGCCGAGTTCTGCCTGGTGTCGCTCAAGGTCATCTGCGACGACCTGCTCGGCCGCCCGCTGCCCCTGCTGGCAGCCCGTTTCGAACACCCACGGCCCGGTTACCACGCACTCTATGCCGGGGCATTCCAGTGCCCGGTCGGTTTTGACGCCGAGGACAATGCCTTTGCCTTCGAACAGCGCTGGCTGGACACGCCACTGCCGCTGGCCGACCCGATTACCCACAAGGCCATGAGCGAACGCTGCCGGCGCCTGAACCTGGAATTCACCGGCCGCCAGGCCTGGCTGGGGCGGATTCGCCAACTGCTGGCGCAGCAACTGGATGCAGCGCCCGGGCTGGAAGGGCTGGCGCGGCAGATGAACTGTTCATCGCGCACCCTGCGCCGGCATTTGCAGGCGTTGGGCAGCAGTTATCAACAGCTGCTGGATGAACTGAGGTTCGAGCGGGCCAAACAGATGCTGGCTGATGAGCAGATGCCGATCTATCGGATTGCCGAGTGCCTGGGGTTCAGCGAGACCGCCAGTTTTCGGCATGCCTTCCAGCGTTGGAGTGGCGTCGCGCCCAGTCACTTCCGCGGTTGACCTGTACCGGCCTCTTCGCGGGCTTGCCCGCTCCCACAGGTTCTGCACAACTCTCCAGTGTTGCGGGATACCTGTGGGAGCGGGCAAGCCCGCGAAGAGGCCGGTACAGGAGAAGCGGGCCAAAGAGCTTGGCCATATCGATCCCCTTTTGGCCACTTGCGTCGTTCTCCCCCACTGGCCCGCCCATGAGAATGGGCCCACGCCAGTACCCACCGGAGAACAACAATGCTGACGATCTATTCCGATGACCACCGCCTGCACCACGGCCGCTGCGAGCTGATCGACGGCAAGCTGATGCCCTGTTTCGAAATGCCGTCACGCGCCGACCATGTGCTCGACCAGGTCAAAAAGCGCAATCTTGGCGACATCCAGGGCCCCACCGACTTCGGTCGCGCACCGTTGCTGCGCATCCACAGCGCCGGCTACCTGGACTTCTTCGAAGGCGCCTGGGCGCGCTGGGCCGCACTGGGCCAGGAAGGCGACTTGCTGCCGTTCACCTGGCCCGCACGCACCCTGCGCCAGGTAAAACCCATCGGCCTGCACGGTGAGTTGGGCTACTACAGCTTCGATGCCGGCGCACCGATCACCGCCGGTACCTGGCAGGCCGCCTACAGCGCCGCCCAGGTCGCCCTCACCGCCCAGGCGGCTATCCAGCAAGGTGCCCATTCCGCCTTCGCCCTGTGCCGCCCGCCAGGGCACCATGCCGCCGGCGAAGTCATGGGTGGCTATTGCTACCTGAACAACGCCGCGATCGCCGCACAGGCCTTCCTCGACCAGGGCCGGCGCAAGGTCGCCATCCTCGACGTCGACTACCACCACGGCAACGGCACCCAGGACATCTTCTACAACCGCAACGATGTGTTCTTCGCCTCGATCCATGGCGACCCGCGCGACGAGTTCCCGTTCTTCCTCGGCTATGCCGATGAAACCGGCGAGGGTGCCGGTGAAGGCTGCAACATCAACTACCCACTGCCGGCCGGCAGCGACTGGGCCGCCTGGAGCGCTGCCCTGGAGGACGCCTGCCAGCGCATCGCCGCCTATGACGCCGATGTGCTGGTGATCTCGCTGGGCGTGGATACCTTCAAGGACGACCCGATCTCGCAGTTCAAGCTGGACAGCCCGGACTACCTGGAAATGGGCAAGCGCATCGCTCAACTCGGCAAGCCGACCCTGTTCGTGATGGAAGGCGGCTACGCTGTGGAAGAAATCGGTATCAACGCGGTCAATGTGCTGGAAGGCTTCCAGCGCGCCCAGCCAGGAGCCCGGTAATGGTCCGACTCAAGCGTCTGCTCGCCCCGTTCATCGCCGCTACCCTGTTCACCGGTGCCCTGCATGCCCAGGCCGAACAGCGCACCCTGCGGGTGTACAACTGGTTCGACTACATCACCCCGCAAACCCTCACCGAGTTCCAGAAAGACAGCGGGGTGAAGCTGGTCTACGACATCTTCGACACCAACGAGGCGCTGGAAGCCAAGCTGCTGACCGGCAACTCCGGGTATGACGTGGTAGTGCCGTCCAACGTGTTCCTCGCCAAGCAGATCGAAGCGGGGGTGTTCCAGCCGCTGGACCGCAGCAAGCTGCCGAACTGGCAGCACCTGGACCCGGCGCTGATGAAGCTGATCGAGGCCAACGACCCCGGCAACAAATTTGCCGTGCCCTACATGTACGGCACCGTGCTGATCGGCTTCAACCCGGCCAAGGTCAAGGCTGCGCTCGGCGACAACGCCCCGGTGGACAGCTGGGACCTGATCTTCAAGGAAGAGAACATCGCCAAGCTCAAGCAGTGCGGCGTGGCCCTGCTCGACTCGCCGTCGGAGATCATGCCGCTGGCGTTGCAGTACCTGGGCTTGCCACCGAACAGCGACAAACCGGCTGATTACAAGAAAGCCGAAGCGCTGATGCTGAAGATTCGCCCGCACATCACCTACTTCCATTCCTCGAAATACATGGCCGACATCGCCAACGGCGATATCTGCGTGGCAGTGGGCTACAGCGGCAGCTTCTCGCAGGCCGCCAACCGCGCTGTCGAGGCGAAGAATGGCGTAGTGGTGGACATGCGCCTGCCCAAGGAAGGTGCACCGATCTGGTTCGACATGCTGGCGATTCCGAAGAACGCGGCCAACCCGGAAGATGCCCACGCGTTCATCAACTACCTGCTGCGGCCCGAAGTGATTGCGCCGATCAGCGACTTTGTCGGGTACCCGAACCCGAACAAGGATGCGACCGACAAGGTGAGCCCGGCGATTCGCAACAACCCCAACCTGTATCCGACGGCGGAGGCGATGGCCAAGCTGTATACCCTCAAGCCCCTGGCGCGGGATGCCGAGCGGGCTCGGACCAGGGCTTGGACGCGAATCAAATCCGGCACCTGATTCAGAGCCGGGGGCTGCTTTGCAGCCCAATCGCCGGCAAGCCAGCTCCCACAGGGATCGCGCAAGCTTGAGGATTTAGAGCAAGCAGTTGCTCCCCAGGGCCGCACAGCTCTCAAGACTGGTGCAGTCCCTGTGGGAGCGGGCGTGCCCGCGAAGGGCCGCACAGCGGCCCCATTCACTTTCTCCAGGCCTTGCGCAAGCGCATCAAAGCCTCGGCAATCTCCCCCTCCGGCACCGCTGCAAACCCCAGCACCAGCCCTGCCCTTTTATCCACAGGTACCTCACTGTCCGCCAGCCAGAAATTGCTCAGCGGCGTCACCTCCACCCCCAACGCTTCAGCCTTGGCCACCAGCTCCTGCTCCCGCGCAAAGTTATCCACATCGACCTTCACATGCAGCCCGGCCGACACCTCCGGCATGCCGCCCAAACCCGGAATATCCACAGGCCAGCCAGCCTTCAGCACATTGCGCCGGCTCAACGCCGCCTTGCGCATGCGCCGGATATGCCGCTGGAAGTGCCCCCGGGCCATGAACTCGGCCATCACGCACTGGCTACTGACCTCCGAATGCCGCACCGCCAGCGCCCTGCCCTGGCTGAACGCCTGCGCCATTTGTGGCGGCAATACCAGGTAGCCCAGGCGCAACGCCGGAAAGGCGATCTTGCCGAAGGTACCGACGTACAGTACCCGCCCGTGCCGGTCGAGCGCCGCTAGCGGGGCCAAGGGCGCACCGCTGTAGCGGTACTCGCCGTCGTAGTCGTCTTCGATGATCCAGCCTTCGCTGCGCTCGGCCCAGGCCAGCAGTTCCAGGCGTCGCGCCAGGCTCATGGTCACCCCGGTCGGGTACTGGTGGGCTGGCGTGACATAGGCCAGCCGGCATTCCGTCAGCTGCCCGAGCCGGCGACAGTCCATGCCGTCCTCGTCCACCGGCACACCACACAACCTGCCACCGGCCAGCGCAAAGGCATGCCCGGCTGCGCGGTAACCCGGGTTTTCCACAGCCACACCGTCGCCCGGCTGCAACAGCAACTGTGCACAAAGGCTGATGGCCTGCTGCGCACCACTGGTGATCACAATTTGTTCAGCAGTACAACTCAGCCCACGGGAGCGACGCAGGTAGGCCGCGATCAGTTCGCGCAGCAGTGGCTCGCCTGCCGGGTCACCATAACCCAACTGCGCCGGAGCCGGGTTGCGCCAGAAACCCGCCTGCAGCTTGGCCCAGACGTCGAACGGGAACAGGTCGAACGCCGGAATACCGACGCGAAAAGCACGCGGTGCACCGCTTCTTGGGGGCGGCAGATGGTTACTTTTCAGGCGCTGCAAAGGCTCGCTGGAACAGCATTTGCTGGATAAATCCTCAGTATTTTCTGAGGAAAATGTGGATAAGTCTGTTGATAACCCCCGGGATAACCCTGTGGATACTTGTGTGGATAGTTTTGCAGTGGAGAGTTTCGGTAACTGGCTGACATAGGTGCCGTCGCCTACCCGGCTTTCGATGTAGCCCTCGGCATATAGCTGGTCATAGGCCCGCACCACGCTGTTGCGTGACAGCGCCAGCATGGCGGCCAGATCACGAGTGGCCGGTAGCCGCGTGCCACTGCTCAGGCGCCCGTCCAGCACCCGCGCACGTAGCGCCTGATACAGCTGCTGGCTGAGCCCTCGGCGGCGATCGAGGGCGATTCCGGCAGGGTCGAAAGGCAACACTAGGGTGCGCTCGCTCACGGTATTGGACCTATAAAAACAGCTGTTAATGGCTCTTACTATGAACCAATAGCCTGCCTAGGATGGAGCCATCGCACAAGGAAACCGAGCATGTACAACAGCAAACCCCATCAGGAACACGACCTCGGGCGCCTGCACCAGCACATGCTCGACACCCGCCTGGCCATCCTGGTCAGCAAGGGCGAACAAGGCCTGCTGGCCACGCACCTGCCCGTGCTGGTCGATATCGCCGAAGGCGAATTCGGCACCGTCTATGCCCACCTGGCGCGGGCCAACCCCCAGTGGCACGACCTGAAGCAAGGTGGCGAAGCCCTGCTGGTGTTCCCCGGCGCCGATGCCTATGTCAGCCCCGGTTACTACCCGAGCAAAGCCGACAACCCCAAGGTGGTGCCAACCTGGAACTACCTGGCCGTGCACGCCTATGGCCCGGCCCAAGTGATTCAAGAAGCCGAGCCATTGCTGGCCATTGTCAGCCGCCTGACCGAGCACCACGAACAAGGCCGCGGCGAACCGTGGAACGTCACCGATGCCCCGCGTGACTACCTCGATGGCATGCTCCGCGCCATCGTCGGCATCCGCCTGCCCATCGCCCGCCTGCAGGGCGCGCGCAAGCTCAGCCAGAACCGCTCTGAGCAAGACATTGCCGGCGTGCGTGAAGGCCTGAGCGCCAGCCCCGATTACCTGGATAACCAACTCGCGGCGCACATGCGCCAACTCTGAAGGAATAGCCCATGTCCAGCGTTACCCTGCGTCCTGTCACCAACCAAGACCATGCTGCCTGGCTCGCCCTGTGGCAGGCCTACTTGCACTTCTATGAGTCCGAATTGACCGAAGAGGTCAGCCTCAGCACCTGGCAACGCCTGCTCGACCCGAACGAACCGACTCATTCGGCCCTTGCCTGGGTCGATGGCAAGGCAGTGGGCATGGTCAACTTCATCTACCATCGTTCCAACTGGAGCATCGGAAACGCCTGCTACCTGCAGGACCTGTATGTGGACAACGCGCAGCGCGGCCTGGGCATCGGCCGTCAGCTGATCGAGCACGTCTACGCCAAAGCCAAGGCCGACAACTGCGCCAAGGTGCACTGGCTGACCCATGAGACCAACGCCACCGCCATCAGCCTGTACCAACAGGTCGCCGAGCGCTCGGGCTTCATCCAATTCCGCAAAGAGTTCTAAGCCGAACATGACCGACGCATTGAACTGGAAACCCGCCGCAGCCCCCCAGGCCGAGCCCATCGACGGCCGCTTCATCCGCCTGGAAAAGCTCGACCCGGCGCGCCATGGCGACGACCTCTGGGAGGTGCTGCAAGGCCCGGCGGCCGACCCGGCGCTGTGGGACTACCTGCCCTATGGCCCGTTCACCGAACGTGCCGCCTTCGACCGTTGGCTGGAAGGCAACGCCGCTGGCCGCGACCCGCTGTTCTACACCGTCATCGACCGCGCCAGCGGCCAGGCCCAGGGAATCCTGAGCCTGATGTCGATCGTGCCCGACCACGGCCGCATCGAAATCGGCCACATCGCCTTCGGCGCTGCCATGCAGCGTACGCCCAAGGGCACCGAAGCGGTGTACCGGCTGGGTAAGCTGGGCTTCGAGCTGGGCAACCGCCGGCTGGAGTGGAAGTGCAACAACGCCAACGCACGCTCCAAGCGTGCGGCGGAGCGGTTTGGCTTTGTTTATGAAGGAGTGTTCCGCAAGCACCTGGTGGTGAAGGACCACAATCGGGATACGGCGTGGTATTCGATCACCGATGATGAGTGGCCGGCGGTGGCTGCCGGGTTCGAGCGTTGGTTGAGCGAGGAAAACCAGAAGCCCGAGGGACAGGTGCAGACCTTGGAGGCGTGCCGCAAGGGTTGAGAATTGCACTGGGCCAACCGGCCACTTCGCGGGCTTGCCCGCTCCTACAGGTTTTCCACAGGTCTCGAGACTGGAGGAGGACCTGTGGGAGCGGGCAAGCCCGCGAAGAGGCCGGCAGATTCAACGCAAAAAAAGGGGAGCATCCGCTCCCCAGAGGTAAACCGCTTGTAGATGAGGGCTTATCTCAGCCTTCGATCTCGATCAGGATCTCGCCCGGTGTCACGCGGTCGCCCTTGGCCACGTGGATGGCCACGACCTTGCCAGCGATACCCGCCTGCACTTCGGTCTCCATCTTCATGGCTTCGGTGATCAGCACGGCCTGGCCGGTCTTGACCATGTCGCCTTCCTTGACCAGCACATCGACGATGTTGCCTGGCATGGTGGTGCTGACGTGGCCCGGGGCACTGGCCTGCTTGCGCTTGCTGCTGCCGCCACCGACGAATTCGTTGAGCGGCTCGAACACCACTTCTTCCGGCATGCCGTCGATCGACAGGTAGAAGTGGCGCTTGCCTTCGGCCTTCACGCCCACACCGGTGATGTCGACGCGGTAGGTTTCGCCGTGCACGTCGATGACGAACTCGGTCGGTACGCCTTCACCGCTATGAGACGCCACTGCGCCCGCTTCAGGAATTGGCAGCAGGACTTCAGGGGTCAGGGTGCCGGCTTCGCGTTCTTCGAGGAACTTGCGGCCAATGTCGGGGAACATGGCGAAAGTCAGCACGTCTTCTTCGCAACGGGCCAGGGCGCCGATATCGGCACGCAGCTTGGCCATTTCCGGCTTCAGCAGGTCGGCCGGGCGCACGTCGATCACTTCTTCACTGCCGATCGCCTGACGGCGCAGCTGCTCGTTGACCACGCCCGGAGCCTTGCCGTAACCGCCTTGCAGGTACAGCTTCACCTCGTTGGTGATGGTCTTGTAGCGCTCGCCGGCCAGCACGTTGAAGAACGCCTGGGTACCGACGATCTGCGAGGTCGGGGTTACCAGCGGTGGGAAGCCGAGGTCTTCACGCACGCGCGGGATCTCAGCCAGCACTTCGTTCATGCGGTTGAGGGCGCCCTGCTCCTTGAGCTGGTTGGCCAGGTTGGAAATCATGCCGCCCGGTACCTGGTTGACTTGCACGCGAGTGTCCACGGCGGTGAACTCGCTTTCGAACTGGTGGTACTTCTTGCGCACGGCATAGAAGTACAGGCCGATTTCCTGCAGCAGCTCCAGGTCCAGGCCGGTATCGAATTCGCTGCCCTTGAGCGCGGCAACCATCGACTCGGTACCCGGGTGGCTGGTGCCCCAGGCGAAGCTGGAGATGGCGGTGTCGATGTGATCGGCGCCGTTTTCCACAGCCTTCAGCTGGCACATTGCGGCCAGGCCGGCAGTGTCGTGGGAGTGGATGAACACCGGCAGCGACTGCTCGGCCTTCAACGCCTTGACCAGTTCGCCGGTGGCGAACGGGGTCAGCAGGCCGGCCATGTCCTTGATCGCGACCGAGTCGCAACCCATGGCTTCCATCTGCTTGGCCTGCTTCACGAAGGCTTCGATGGTGTGTACCGGGCTGGTGGTGTAGGCGATGGTGCCCTGGGCGTGCTTGCCGGCAGCCTTGACCGCTTCGATGGCCACGCGCAGGTTACGCACGTCGTTCATCGCATCGAAGATGCGGAACACGTCGATACCGTTGACCGCTGCCTTGGCGACGAACGCCTTGACCACATCGTCGCTGTAGTGGCGGTAGCCCAGCAGGTTCTGGCCGCGCAGCAGCATTTGCAGGCGGGTGTTGGGCAGCGCCGCGCGCAGCTTGCGCAGGCGCTCCCACGGGTCTTCCTTGAGGAAGCGCACGCAGGCGTCGAAGGTGGCGCCACCCCAGACTTCCAGCGACCAGTAGCCGACCTTGTCGAGCTTGTCGCAGATCGGCAGCATGTCTTCGGTACGCATGCGGGTGGCCAGCAGGGACTGGTGGGCGTCGCGCAGGATCGTGTCGGTTACGTGAATTTTCTTGGACATTATGGGGTTCCTCACAGGCCTGCGTGGGCGGCGATGGCAGCGGCGATGGCCAGGGCCAGCTCTTCGGGTTTGCGCTTGATCGAGTAGTTGGTCAGTTCCGGGTGGCTTTCGACGAAGCTGGTGTTGAACTGGCCGCTACGGAATTCGGGATTGCGCAGGATTTCCTGGTAGTACGCGGAGGTGGTCTTCACCCCTTGCACGCGCATGTCGTCCAGAGCCCGCAGGCCGCGGTCCATGGCTTCTTCCCAGGTCAACGCCCACACCACCAGTTTCAGGCACATGGAGTCGTAGAACGGCGGAATGGTGTAGCCGGTGTAGATCGCCGTGTCGGTACGCACGCCCGGGCCGCCGGGGGCGTAGTAACGGGTGATCTTGCCGAAGCTGGGCAGGAAGTTGTTCTTCGGGTCTTCGGCGTTGATGCGGAACTGCAGCGCGTAACCGCGATGCTGGATGTCTTCCTGCTTGACCGACAGCGGCAGGCCCGAGGCAATGCGGATCTGCTCACGGACGATGTCGATACCGGTGATTTCCTCGGTGATGGTGTGTTCCACCTGCACCCGGGTGTTCATTTCCATGAAGTACACCTCGCCATCGGCGAGCAGGAACTCCACGGTACCGGCGTTCTCGTAGTTCACCGCCTTGGCCGCACGCACCGCCAGGTCGCCGATGTAGGCGCGCTGTTCGGGGGTGAGCTGTGGGCTCGGGGCGATTTCGATGAGCTTCTGGTTGCGGCGCTGGATCGAGCAGTCGCGCTCGAACAGGTGCACGACGTTGCCAAAGCTGTCACCGAGGATCTGCGCCTCGATGTGCTTGGGGTTGACGATGCACTTTTCCAGGAACACTTCCGCGGAACCAAAGGCCTTGGTAGCCTCGGAGATGACGCGGGGGAAGTTCTGTTCCAGTTCTTCACGGCTGTTGCAACGGCGAATACCACGGCCGCCACCACCAGAGGTGGCCTTGAGCATGACCGGGTAACCGATGCGGTCACCTTCACTCAGGGCTTCGTGAATATCGGCAACGTTGCCTTCGGTACCCGGGGTTACCGGTACACCGGCGGCGATCATGGTGCGGCGTGCTTCGGTCTTGTCGCCCATGCGGCGAATGACCTCGGCGGCCGGGCCGATGAACTTGATCCCGCGCTCGGCGCAGATCTCTGCCAGTTCAGCGTTTTCCGACAGGAAACCATAGCCCGGGTGCAGGGCATCACAGCCGGTTTCCACAGCCAGGTTCACCAGCTTGCGCGGGTTCAGGTAACCGGCCAGCGGCTCGGCACCAATGCTGTGGGCTTCGTCGGCGCGCTTGACGTGCAACGCGTGGCGGTCGGCATCGGAATAGATCGCCACCGAGCGAATGCCCATCTCGGCGCAGGCACGCACGATCCGAACTGCAATTTCACCTCGGTTGGCGATCAGGATTTTTTTTATCACTGGAGTCTTCCCAAAGCCGTAGGAACAGTCGAGCCGGTTCTCCCGGTCGGCGCGTGACCAGACGTTGCTGGCCAGTCGCACATTCACCCTAGCGCTGTAGATTGATAAACAAAAATCAATATTTGTTAGGGGCTGTATTAGCAAAAGCTTATAGTGCGGTAACAAGGTGTTGCCGAAGGGCGGATAAAAATGCGTAAGTCCTTGATGCGTATGACTTTGCGTCAATTGCAGATCTTCAACGAGGTATGCGATTTGCGTTCGTACAGCCGTGCGGCGGAAGAGATGGCGCTGACGCAACCCGCCGTTAGTCTACAGATCCGCCAGCTCGAAGAGCTGATCGGCCAGCCGCTGTTCGAGTACGTGGGCAAGAAGCTCTACCTGACCGAAGCTGCCGAGGCCCTGCAACGCGCCAGCCGCGACATCTTCGGGCGCCTGGAGAGCCTGGACATGCAGCTTTCGGACATGCAGGGCTCATTGCAGGGGCAGTTGAAACTGGCGATCGAGTCCAGTGCCAAGTACTTCGTGCCACACCTGTTCGCGGCCTTCAAGCAGCGTCACCCGGAGGTCAACCTGACCCTGACGGTGGTCAATCGCGCCCAGGCCATCCGCCGCCTGTCGGACAACCGCGACGACCTGATCATCATGTCCATGGTGCCGCAGGACATGGGCCTGGAGTTTCTGCCGTTTCTCAACAACCCGATCGTCGCGGTGGCGCCGCCCGAGCACCCGCTGTGCAAGCTGGAGCAACTGCGTCTGCAGGACCTGGAGCCTCATACCCTGCTGGTCCGCGAACAGGGTTCGGGCACGCGCAAGGCTTGCGAGGAATACTTCAAGGACAAGCGCGTGCATTTCACCCAGACCCTGGAGGTGGCCTCGGCCGACGCCCAGCGCGAGTGCGTGATCGCCGGCCTGGGCATTGCCATGCTTACCCGCCATGCGGTCAACCTGGAGCTGGCCACCGGTGTGCTGAGGGAGCTGCCCGTGGAGGAACTACCCCTGTACCGCAGTTGGTGCGTGGTGCAGTCCAAGGCCAAACGGCAGTCGCCGGTGGCCTTGGCTTTCCTGGCGTTCATCCGCAGCGAACGTGCGCTGATCAGCGCACTGGTTGAGCGTTTTTCGGGGAAGCTGCTGCCGACGCCTGCCAGACCGTGAGCTCTTGCAGCTCGGGGTAGTCCACTAGTTCGCGGAGCAGTTGACGTTGGTCGCAATAGCTCTCGATCGCGCGGCGGTATTCCATGCGGCGCTGATCCTTTTCCTGCTGCTTGCGAGCCTTGGCGCTGGGTTGGTACGTACCGTCGAAGTCACGAGCCATTGCCTGTCTCCCAGATAGGATGCGGGAGTTTCAGACTGGCTCGAGTGGTTTACGGTTTGGCTGTGGAATGGTGACAAAACAGTGAATTTTTGCTGCCTGTGCTGGCCCTATCGCCGGCAAGCCGGGCTCCCACAGGTACTCCACAGGACTCGAGGCCTGTGGTGACTGTGTGGGAGCCCGGCTTGCCGGCGATAGGGCCAGCACAGGCAATGCAGATCAGTCGTCGGTAGCCTTGATCGACTTGGGCGACAAGCGCAGGCTGCGCAAGCTGCGCTTCACGCTCTTCAGGTGGTTGACCAGGCTCGGCCCGCGCGCCATGGCCACGCCCATGGCCAGCACGTCGATCACCACCAGGTGAGCGATACGCGAGGTCAGCGGGGTGTAGATTTCGGTGTCTTCATGCACGTCGATCGCCAGGTTGACCGTCGACAGCTCCGCCAGTGGTGTCTGGCTGGGGCACAGGGTAATCAGGTTGGCGCCGCTCTCACGGACCAGGTTGGCGGTGATCAGCAGGTCCTTGGAACGGCCCGACTGGGAAATGCATACCGCCACATCACCCGGCTTCAGGGTCACCGCAGACATCGCCTGCATGTGCGGGTCGGAATAGGCTGCCGCGCTGAGCAGCAGGCGGAAGAACTTGTGCTGGGCGTCGGCCGCCACCGCACCGGAGGCGCCAAAGCCATAGAACTCCACACGCTGCGCCTGGGCCATGGCGGTCACCGCCTGCTGCAGCGCCTGCGGGTCGAGGTGCTCACGCACTTCCATCAGGGTGTGCAGCGTGGTGTCGAAGATCTTCAGGCTGTAGTCGGCGACCGAGTCGTCTTCATGGATGGCGAACTGGCCGAAACTGGCCCCCGCAGCCAGGCTCTGCGCCAGCTTCAGCTTCAGGTCCTGGAAGCCCGAGCAACCGATCGCGCGGCAGAAACGCACGATGGTCGGTTCGCTGATACCCACGCTGTGCGCCAGGTCGGCCATGGAGCTGTGCATGACGGCAGCCGGGTCGAGTAGCACGTGGTCGGCTACTTTGAGTTCCGATTTGCGCAGCAGGTGGCGCGATTGGGCGATATGTTGCAACAGATTCACAGGCTGGACTCGGTTATGATCGGCTGGCCGGGTTGTAGCTATCTTGTAGTTATACTACATGGACGCCAACCCGCCCAGTTAAACGAACGTGGAGAGTGGTGGTTTGACTATTCCTTGCGACATTCTGGTCTTCGGCGGCACCGGCGATCTGGCCCTGCACAAACTGCTTCCGGCGCTCTACCACCTGTTTCGCGAGGCCCGCCTGAACAACGCCGTGCGCATCATCGCGCTGGCACGACGCAACTTGCCACGTAACGATTATCTCAAGCTCGCCGAGCGCCATTGCCGGGCACAAATTGCCCGCAACGACTTCGACGAAGAGGTCTGGCAGCGGTTTTCCGCGCGGGTCGACTATTTCGCCATGGATGCTTCGCAAAGCGCCGACTTCGGCCGCCTGGCGCGCTACCTGGGCGAACCCGGCGGCTTGACGCGCATCTTCTACCTGGCTACCGCCCCCAACCTGTTCGTGCCGATTGCCAAGCACCTGCATAACGCCGGCCTGGCCGACGCCGAAGCGCGCATCGTGCTGGAAAAGCCGATCGGCCACTCGCTGGAATCGGCTACCGCCATCAACGAAGCGATTGGCGCAGTGCTGGAGGAAAACCAGGTATTTCGCATCGACCACTACCTGGGCAAGGAAACCGTGCAGAACCTGATGGCCCTGCGTTTTGCCAACGCCCTGCTGGAGCCGGTGTGGCGCAACAACCAGGTCGACCACGTGCAGATCAGCGTTTGCGAGACCCTGGGTGTAGAGAATCGAGGCGCCTACTACGACCGCGCCGGGGCGACCCGCGACATGTTGCAGAACCACCTGCTACAGCTGCTATGCCTGGTGGCCATGGAGCCCCCCGCGCAGTTCGAGGCCGAAGCGGTGCGTGACGAGAAGGTGAAGATCTTGCGAGCCCTCAAGCCCATCACTGGCCAGGACGTGCAGGACAAGACCGTACGTGGCCAGTATGGCGCCGGGCGCATCGGCGGCCAGGAAGTGCCGGCCTATTACTTCGAAAAGGACGTCGACAACGACAGCGATACCGAAACCTTCATCGCCATCGAGGCGCACATCGACAATTGGCGCTGGGCGGGCGTGCCCTTCTACCTGCGTACCGGCAAGCGCATGGCACGGCGCTCATCGCAGATCGTCATCCAGTTCAAGCCGGTGCCCCACGAGCTTTTCAATGGCGGCCAGGTCAACCAGCTGCTGATCCAGCTGCAACCGGACGAACGTATCAGCCTGCGCATGATGACCAAGAGCCCGGGCAAGGGCATGCGCCTGGAACCTGTGGACCTGGACCTGAACCTGGCCCAGGTGTTCAGCCAGACCCGCCGCTGGGACGCCTACGAGCGCCTGCTGCTGGATGTGCTGGAGGGCGACTCGACGCTGTTCATGCGCCGCGATGAAGTGGAAGCGGCCTGGGCCTGGATCGACCCGATCATCAAGGGCTGTGAAGAGCACTTCCAGGCACCGCGACCGTACCCGGCAGGCAGTAACGGGCCGGAGCAAGCCAACAGCCTGCTGGCCAGGCACGGCAGGCACTGGCATAGCTGAAGCACTGCCCTGCTCCTGCGGCAGGCGAAAGGGCAGAAAGTAGCCCCGGCGCGCTGGCGCTACTTTCAACCCGAGACAGGAGCAGACAATGGCTACTATCACCAACCTCGTTGCAATCAACGACATCGCTCACGGCAATCAGGTTTTCAGGGTTCACGGCACTGTTACGGTCGCCTCCCCGGCCATCGAACCGGTGCTGGTCGAACCCAAGCTGCGCCACCGGGGTGGCTGGGAAGTGCTGGAGCTTCAGCTGCTGGATAGCGGCGCAATCACCCCGCAGGTGCTGACCGAAAAAACCGTGGTTTTCGAACGTGCAGGCGGCACTGGCTGGAAAACAGTGGAGATCATCCATGCCGGCGGTTCGCAGCGCTGCGAAATTCGCACCATCGAGGCGATTGACTGAACAGCTACCTGCCAGGCCGCCCGAGCGGTGGCCTGGCACCTGCCATCGGCTCGATGAACGGGCATGCGGCAGGTGAATATTTATACAGTAGAGGTTTGCCCCATTTCCTGCCGCGCCCTAGAATGGCCCGATGCGCACAGACGACCTCTCCCTCCTGCTGAATTCCCTCAACGATGCCCAACGCCAGGCCGTAGCGGCCACGCTCGGGCGTCAACTGGTGCTTGCTGGCGCCGGTTCCGGTAAAACCCGCGTGCTGGTGCACCGCATTGCCTGGCTGATCCAGGTGGAGCAGGCATCGCCGCACTCGATCCTGTCGGTGACTTTCACCAACAAGGCCGCGGCAGAAATGCGCCAGCGGATCGAGCAACTGCTGGGCATCAACCCGGCGGGCATGTGGGTCGGCACCTTCCACGGCCTGGCCCATCGCCTGCTGCGGGCCCACTGGCAGGAAGCACGGCTGGTGCAGAACTTCCAGATCCTCGACAGCGACGACCAGCAGCGCCTGATCAAGCGGGTGATGCGCGAGCTGGGCCTGGACGAGCAGAAATGGCCGGCACGCCAGGCCCAGTGGTTCATCAACGGGCAGAAGGACGAAGGCCTGCGCCCACAGCATATCCAGGCCGGGGGCGACCTGTTCCTGTCGACCATGCGCGACGTCTATACCGCCTATGAGCAGGCCTGCGAGCGCGCCGGGGTCATCGACTTCTCCGAGCTGCTGCTGCGCGCCCTGGACCTGTGGCGCGACCACCCGGGCCTGCTGGAGCACTACCAGCGGCGCTTCCGCCACGTGCTGGTGGACGAGTTCCAGGATACCAACGCCGTGCAGTACGCCTGGCTGCGCCTGCTGGCGCGCGGCGGTGACAGCCTGATGGCGGTGGGCGATGACGACCAGTCGATCTACGGCTGGCGCGGTGCCAAGATCGAGAACATTCACCAGTACACTGCCGACTTCCCCGACGCCGAGATGATCCGCCTGGAGCAGAACTACCGCTCCACCGGCGGCATCCTCAAGGCGGCCAACGCGCTGATCGCCAACAACAGCGGGCGCCTGGGCAAGGAGCTGTGGACCGACATGGGCGAAGGCGAACCGCTGACCCTGTATGCGGCCTACAACGAGCACGACGAAGCCCGCTACGTGGTGGAAACCATCGAGAGCCTGGTCAAGCAGGGCAATGCGCGCAACGAGATCGCCATTCTGTACCGCTCCAACGCCCAGTCGCGGGTGCTGGAAGAAGCCCTGCTGCGCGAACGCATCCCCTACCGCATCTACGGTGGCCAGCGCTTCTTCGAGCGCGCCGAAATCAAGAATGCCATGGCTTACCTGCGGCTGATCGAAGGTCGTGGCAACGATGCAGCCCTGGAGCGGGTGATCAACGTGCCGCCACGTGGCATTGGCGAAAAAACCGTCGAAGCCATCCGCGAGCACGCCCGCCACAGCCAGCTGTCGATGTGGGAGGCCATGTGCCAGCTGCTCGCTGCCAAAGCCCTGAAAGGCCGCGCGGCCAGTGCCCTGGGTGCGTTCATCGAGCTGATCGAGGGGTTGGCGACAAAGGTCTTGGACATGCCACTGCATACCATGACCCAGACAACCATCGAGCAGTCCGGGCTGATCATCTATCACCAGGAAGAAAAGGGTGAGAAGGGCCAGGCACGGGTAGAAAACCTTGAGGAACTGGTCAGCGCAGCGCGCAACTTCGAGTCCACCGAAGAAGACGCCGACCTCTCGCCACTCTCGGCGTTCCTCGGCCACGCTTCGCTCGAGGCAGGCGATGCCCAGGCCGACGAGCATGAAGACAGCGTCCAGCTGATGACCTTGCACAGCGCCAAGGGCTTGGAGTTCCCGTATGTGTTCCTGGTAGGCATGGAAGAAGGCCTGTTCCCGCACAAGATGAGCCTGGAAGAGCCTGGCCGCCTGGAAGAGGAACGCCGCCTGGCTTACGTGGGCATCACCCGCGCCATGCGCCAGCTGGTCATGACCTACGCCGAAACGCGTCGCCTGTATGGCAGCGAGACCTACAACAAGGTGTCACGTTTCGTACGCGAAATTCCGGCAGGCCTGGTTCAGGAAGTGCGCCTGTCCAACAGCGTCAGCCGCCCGTTCGGCGGGGCCAAGACGGCCACGAACAGCAACCTGTTCGCCAATGCCAGCATTCCGCAGACCGCGTTCAACCTGGGCCAGCGTGTTCAACATGCGGTGTTTGGCGAGGGTGTGATCCTCAATTTCGAAGGCTCCGGCGCCCAGGCGCGGGTGCAGGTGAATTTTGCCGAAGGCAGCAAGTGGCTGATGCTGGGGTATGCCAAGCTCGAGGCCATCTAAAAGCCTGCACCGGCCTTGGTGGAGGCTTGCTCGAAGTTTTCAAAGCCTGCGCAATACCTGTGGGAGCGGGCATGCCCGCGAAGCCGGCAACTCAGTGTATGGCACCGGCTTCGCCGGTGTTCGCGGGCATGCCCGCTCCTACAGGTATTGCGCCAGCATTCCGAGGCCAGGTCGTGCCGGGTTTGTAACATTCAGGCAAAAGCTCGAAACATTATGTCGCTGGTCATGTGCCCGGGAACCTGTGCACCATGACGCGCGTGCAATCCACAACAGGGGATATCCCACTTATGCAACGTTTTCTTAGCATCGCTCTGGCGCTCTGCGTCGGCCTGACGCTGAGCCTGGACGCCAACGCCAAGCGTTTTGGCGGCGGCAAGAGCTCGGGCTCCGCGCCTATTCACCAGACCCGCCAGGCCACGCCAACCACGCCTGCCGCCGCGCCGACCGCACCTGGCCGTGCCGCCCCGGCCGCCAGCGGTGCTTCGCGCTGGTTGGGCCCTCTGGCCGGCCTCGCCGCCGGTGGCCTGCTGGCTTCCATGTTCATGGGCGACGGTTTCGAAGGCTTCCAGATCATGGACTTCCTGATCGTGGCGCTCATCGCCTTCCTGGTGTTCCGCTTCATCGCCGCGCGCCGTCGCCAGCAGCAGCCGCAAATGGCCATGCCGGGCCATGCGTCGATGCAGCGTGAATCTCACGCGCAGCCTGCCCAGCCGTCGATCTTCGGTGGTTCGGCCGCACCTGCTGCCGCAGCCGCCCCGGTGATCAACGCCCCTGCCTGGTTCAACGAGCAGAACTTCCTGGCTGCTGCCCGTAACCACTTCCAGGCGCTGCAGCAGCACTGGGACGCCAACGAGATGGACAAGATCGCCGAGTTCGTCACCCCGCAGATGCTCGAGTTCCTCAAGCGCGAGCGCGCCGAACTGGGTGATGGCTTCCAGTCCACCTACATCGACAACCTCGAGGTACAGCTGGACGGTGTCGACGACCGCGCCGACCGTACCGACGCCACCCTGACCTTCCGTGGCGTGTCGAAGAACTCGCGCTTCGACCAGGGCGAAGTGTTCAGCGAAAGCTGGCACATGGTTCGCGCCCAGGGCGAAAACCAGCCTTGGCTGGTGGCCGGTATCCGTCAAAACGGCTAACCGCTGCGTGCTGCACAAAAAACCCCGGGCCTGTCCCGGGGTTTTTGCTTTTGCCAGAGTGGCCTACTAGGGTATAACGCGCAGCGTTGTCATCTAGGTCAGAGGAAGTGAACCGTGGAAGAAGTGATCGAACAACTCCGTGAAGCCAACGAGCCAGTGCCGGTGCCCCTTGAGCTTCCCGACGAGGACCAACTGGTCGAGATCGAAGAAGAGCTGTTCATCAACATTCCGTTCGTGTTCAAAGAGTTCCTGCTGACCGTCAGTGACGTGGTGTATGGCTCACTGGAGCCAGTGACCGTTACTGACCCACAGTCGCATACCTACCTGCCCGATGTCGCCGCCAACGCCTGGGATGCCGGCGTACCACGTGACCTGATTCCACTGTGCCAGGACGGCGACAACTACTACTGCGTCGAAGAGGATGGGACCGTGGTGCTGTGGGATGCCGAAGAGGAAATCGTCGGTGAAGACAGCTGGGAATCGGTGTGGCACTGGGCGCGGGATGTCTGGCTGGAGAGCTGATCTCTATTCCATTGCCCAGGCCCTGATTGATTTAGCAGGGTCCTGTGGGAGCGGGCGTGCCCGCGAACACCGGCGCAGCCGGTGCCAACCATCGCGCTGAATTCTTCGCGGGCGCGCCCGCTCCCACAGTGGCCGCGTCGCGCTTACGAATTGAGTTCTCCGATCTGAGACAGAGAATTATGGCCTAGTGCCATCCATGCAGTTAAGATCGCCAGGCTTTCTGCGCCTGGCGACATCGCTACCGCTCCATCCCCTCGGACGACGGTGAAATCTTGCGCAGGGAGCATTGCCCCTTCAGTGCGTATTCTCGCGGCTGTTCTCCAGCGTCTCCAGCAAGGCAATCTGCATGCGCGTATGCACGCGGATAAACCAGCGCCACAGCAAGGCCACCACCACCGCAGCCACCACGGCAATCACCAGCAGCAGTTCGCTGGTTGGCAGAATGCTCGCCGACAGCGCCGACAGCAGCAGGAAAATCACCAGCAGCGACAACAGCGGGATCACCTCGGCAATCACACGGCGCACGCGCTGGGTATGCCGCCCGGCCGTTTCTGGCTTGACGCCCATCTCTGCCAACAGCATCGACAGCGCCTTGAGCTTTCGATAGGCGGCAATCAGGAATGGCAGCGACAGCAATAGCGCTGCGCCCCAGATCAGCGCTTTCTGTTGGCTGGCATCGCTGACCCACTCGCTGAGCCAGTTGCCGATCCGCCCGGCGAAATAGCCACCACTGAAGAAGATGGCGATCACCAGCGCCAGGTTCACCCCAACCTGCAACAGGATGCGCCGGATCATCGCCGCGAGCATGGCGCCCTCGCCCTGCGGCTGGATGCTGCGCAACCATTCGCCATACAACGACAACACCCGCGCCAGGCGGCTGGGCACCACCTTGCCCAGCTTGAGCGACAGCGGGTCGGCGGCACGGATCAGGTAGGGTGTCAGCAGCGTGGTGATTGCCGATACCGCCACAGCCACCGGGTACAGGAAGTCGCTGGTCACCTGCAGGGTCATGCCCAGCGCGGCGATGATGAAGGAAAACTCGCCAATCTGCGAAAGCCCCATGCCCACCCGCAGCGATGTGCGCCCGTCATTTCCGGCAATGAACGCGCCCATGCCACACGACAACATCTTGCCCAACACCACCGCCAGGGTAATGACCACGATCGGCCAGGCGTAGTCGATCAGCACCTGGGGGTCGATCATCAGGCCGATGGCGACGAAGAAGATGGCGCTGAACAGGTCGCGTACCGGTTCGATCAGGCTCTCGATTTTCAGCAACTGGCGCGATTCGGCCATGATCGCGCCAATCAGGAAGGCGCCAAGCACCATGCTGTACTCGAGCTTCACCACCAGCAGGCAGAAGCCGAAGCACAGGCCCAATACGGTTATCAGCAGCATCTCGTTGCTTTCGAACCTGGCCACGTAGGCCAGCAGGCGCGGCACCAGCAGGATGCCGATGACCAGCGCAACGATCATGAACAGCGACAGCTTGCCGACAGTGGAGAACACCTCGCCCGAGCTGACCGTGCCGCTGACGGCGATGCCCGACAGCAGGGCGATGATGCCGATACCGAGGATGTCCTCGACTATCAGCACGCCGAATATCAGCTGGGCGAAACGCTCGTTCTTCATCTTCAGGTCGTTGAGCGCCTTGACGATGATGGTGGTCGAGGAAATCGCCAGGATGGCGCCGAGGAACAGCGAATCCATGGTGTTCCAGCCGAACCAGCGGCCGATCTCGAAGCCGATCCAGATCATCAGCACGATTTCCAGGAACGCCGCGATGAACGCCGTGGCGCCTACCCTGAACAGCTTGCGCAAGCTGAATTCGAGCCCCAGGCAGAACATCAGGAAGATCACCCCCAGCTCGGCGAGGGTCTTGATGGTGTCTTCGTCGTGGATCAGGCCGAACGGTGGGGTGTGCGGGCCGATGATGAAGCCGGCGACGATGTAGCCCAGCACCACAGGCTGCTTGAGGCGGTGAAAGAGAATGGTGACCACGCCAGCCACCAGCATGATGACTGCCAGGTCCTGGATGAAGCTGATGGCATGCATGGCGTGATACTCCTTTTCTCGTCCGTTGCTGGATGCCTGGGCAGACCGCTCCTCTGCCAAGGCAACCCCGAGCGAGCAGCAAGTACATACTGTTTTGAATGCAGGAAAAGCCCATGTTGCATGGGTGTAGTCAGGTTAACATCGCACCCCGCCGCAAAAAGGCGGTGCAATATGCAGAAACAGATCGGCTGGAAAAGCGCCGCTGATGGCATGATCGGCGTGACGATGGAGCGTCAGCCAACGTCCCGTACCAGGAAGGCAAATTCAAAAGAGGGGAACAGAAGTGTCTGCAGATAATGCCCCCCATTCGCCCGATTCAGCGCAACCTCACCGTGAGCACACTATGGAACCTGGAAACGCCCAGCTGAGCATGACCGTCCTGATGACCCCGGACATGGCCAACTTTTCTGGCAACGTACATGGCGGCACCCTGCTCAAGTACCTCGACGAAGTGGCCTATGCGTGCGCCAGCCGCTATGCCGGCAGCTATGTAGTCACCCTGTCGGTTGACCAGGTGATCTTTCGTGAGCCGGTGCACGTGGGTGAACTTGTGACCTTCCTGGCGTCGGTCAATTACACCGGCAACACCTCGATGGAGGTGGGCATCAAGGTGGTGACCGAGAACATCCGCGAGCGCTCGGTGCGCCATTCCAACAGCTGCTTCTTCACCATGGTCGCGGTCGACGACAACCGTCGCCCGGTGCAGGTGCCGCCGCGCCAGCCGCAAAGCAGTGAAGAAAAGCGCCGCTTCCTGCAGGGCCAGCAGCGCCGACAGATCCGTCAGGAGCTGGAAAAGCGCTACCAGGACCTGAAAACCGACGCGATTTAAAGCGCCAGCAGCTGTGCCTCGAAGCGCACCCTCGGGTGCGCAATGCGGTCCTGGGCCCGCACCAGCTGCAGTTCATAGCTGGAGCAGGCCTGGGTTTCGAGCAGCACTTCGTGTACGGCCGCAGCGGTGAATTCGAACGCCTGCACCCAGCTGTCGCCGAGCAGCACGCGGGCCAGGAACAGGCCTGAAGTCAGGTCACCCACCCCTACCGGCTGCCGCGGGAACGCCAGCAGCGGGCGGCGCAGGTGCCAGCTTTGCTCGGCGGTCACCAGCAGCATCTCGAACTGGTCCTCGGCGCGCCCGGGGTAGGCCAGGTGCTTGACCAGCACCACCTGCGGCCCGCGCTGCAACAGGCTGCGCGCCATGTTCACGCAGTCCTCCAGCGACTGCGCTCGGCGGCCACAGAAGCTGTCCAGTTCCAGCTGGTTGGGGCACAGGATGTCAGCTCTGGCAGCCGCCTCGTCGAGCAGGAACTCGCTGACTTCCGCTGGCACGATGCAGCCCTTCTCAGGGTGCCCCATGACCGGGTCGCAAAGGTACAAAGCCTTTGGGTTGACTGCCTTGATCCGCTCGACGCCGGCCAGAATCGCCCGACCTTGTTCGGCGCTGCCCAGGTAACCGGACAGCACCGCGTCGCAATGGCCCAGCTCGCCGATGTTGGAAATGCCTTCCACCAACGCAGGAATTTGCGCGGGGGCAAGCACTTCACCCGCCCACTGGCCATACTGTGTGTGATTGGAGAACTGCACGGTATTGAGCGGCCACACATTGACCCCGATACGCTGCATGGGAAACACCGCGGCGCTGTTGCCGGCGTGGCCGAACACCACGTGGGACTGGATGGCGAGCAGGTGCGGGGTACGTTTCATGCGGGAGGTTTCCAAAGCTGTTTCAGGGATTGTGCGCAACGCAGTATGAACTCGATTGCCACCTGTACGACAGGCCAGGGACGCAGTTAAGCTGGATCGACCTGTTTGGAGCATACGCAAATGTTGACCCTGGAAAACCTCTTCGTCCTGATGCTGGTCGCCACGGCAGGCGCCTGGTTGTGGCACAACCACGGGTTGCGCGAGAAAGCCCTGGAACGGGTCAAACAGCATTGCGCCAAGCTCGACCTCGAACTGCTCGACGACGCGGTCGCACTCAAGCGTATCGCCTTTGTCCGTGACGCCAACGGCCGCAAGCGCCTGGCGCGCGTCTATGCCTTCGAGTTCACCGTCACGGGCGAACAGCGCCACCCCGGTACCGTGACCCAGTTCGGCGCCCACAGCGTACAGATTGAACTGGCGCCCTACCCGTTCGAGATCAAGACCCCACCGCGCACCGACAATGTCATCGAGATGCAGCAGTGGCGCCAGGAGCACAACCGCTGGCGCAACTGATCAGCTGACACGACATTCGCTCAACCCGGCCTGCAGCGCGGATTGCGATTGCGGCTGGTCGAAAATCAGCTCGATACGCGTATCCCTGCGCCAGTCGCTGGGCTGCCAGGAAGGCATGTCCCCATTCAGGCCATTGAACGATTGCCAGCCCTCCACGCTGTGGATAACCCCCTTCGCGCGCCGCCACGGCCAAGCCCGCAAGAACGCCTGCAGCCGCTGTGGATAAAACTGCTGGCCAGGATGCCAGCGCCAGCCGATGCTCCAACCTCCCTCTCCCTGCTGGGCAAGACAGATAGGCTGGCCGGGGTCTGCCCATAGCGCTGCCGGTGGATTTACAAGATTGTCGACAATCCTGTTATCCACAAGCGAGCTGTCGACAATGCCATGGGGTACAGCCGGAAGGTCCGACAAGGGCAGCCTACCTTGGACGGTCCAGAATATTTTCTTTCCATAAAAATTATTATTTATTAATAACTTAGTGCTTTCATCCACAGCCTCTGATTTGTTCAAGACAACGCTTTCAGCAGCATCGAACGCCTGCTGTTGAGCCTCCGGAAGCTGCTCGTTCCGGACCATCGACTGCGCGTCCACGACCATCAGCAATGGCTGTATTGTCAGCACTCCAGCCCAAGGGACTTTTTGCAACTGAGTGAGCAACTGCAAGGGATGACCCAGCCCGGACGGCTCGATGAACAGCCGGTCAGGGCGGGATTTGCGCAGCAGTCGGCCCAGGCCCACCTGGAACGGCATGCCATTGACGCAGCACAGGCAGCCACCTGCGACTTCGCCGATGGCGATGCCGTCTTCGTCACGGCTGAGCAAGGCCGCATCCAGGCCTACCATGCCGAATTCGTTGATCAATACTGCCCAACGCTCATTGGCCGGGCGTTGGGCCAGCAGGTGACGGATCAGGGTGGTCTTGCCGGCCCCCAACGGGCCGGCAATCACGTGGGTGGAAATGTTCTGCAGCATGGGGCGGCTTCGGGCAATGGTGATGCCTCACTATGCGCTGTCAGGCCAGCCAGTCAAGGCTGAGCAGCAGGCGCCCCAGCTGCCCCGACGGCGAACGATGCACCAGGCCCGCCCCTTCGTTGCCCTGCCACTTCTCACCTTTGAGCACAGCCACATCGCCAGCTTGCAGGTGCTGAACGTTATCCACAGGCAGTATTGCTGCGTGTAAGTTGCCACGAGGGCTCGCGTCCTCTTTCAACCACTCGCTACCTGGGCCTGCGTAGGTAGTGAGCAGACGCAGCGGAACGTTATCCACATGGAAGCGCGGGCACATGGGGCCTGTCAGTACCCGCAGGCGCAAACCTACCCGCTGCGCACCCACCAGGCAGGTATAGGCCGCCACCAGCCAGGCCACATCTGCCACGAATGCCTCATAGCCGTGCAAGTCGGCCGCTTCGCGCAAGAGTTCGGTGAATACCGGCATGTGCTGCTCGTCCACATCGATGACGCGCTGGTCTGCCAAGGGCTGGCCGAGGCTGACCACCAGCGCGGCAAAGTCCTCCAGTTGTGGCGGCAAGCGTCGGCGCCATACCGCCAGGTTCACGCCATCCTGCAGCACATCGGTCAGCACCTGCGGTGTCTCGCCAAATACCTGAAAAATATCCACAGGCTTGCGTGCAGGTTTCATGCTGCCGCCTCCTCATGCCATGGACCGAACGGATCGGGCAGGCGCAACCAGCCCATGTGCCTCAATTCCATTTCCTGATCGGTCAAAAGACATGCATCGAGTGCTGTGGATAATTTTTCGAAGTCGATATTCTGCCCGATGAACACCAGTTCCTGGCGGCAGTCACCGCTCTCGGCAACCCAGTTCTTCAAGATCGCGGCGGTGTTATCCACATCCTGTGGCCACTGCTCGCGCGGCACGAAGCGCCACCAGCGGCCCGCCAGGCCATGGCGCATCATGCCGCCTGCCTGCGACCAGCTGCCGGCCTCCTGGTATTTGCTGGCCAGCCAGAAAAAGCCTTTCGAACGCAGCAGTCGGCCATTGCTCCAGGGCGTGTGGATAAAATCGAAAAAGCGCTGTGGATGGAGGGGGCGCCGGGCCTGCCAGGTAGTGGCGGCAATGCCGTACTCTTCGGTTTCCGGCACATGCTCGCCGCGCAACTCTTGCAGCCAGCCCGGTGCCTGAGCGGCCTGGTCGAAGTCGAACAGACCGGTGTCGAGGATACGTTCCAGCGGTACCTGGCCCATGACCATGGGCACGATCTGCGCCCGGGCATTGAGGCTGCGCAGAATGGCCATGAGCTCTTCGCGCTCGTGCTGGCTGATCAGGTCGATCTTGCTCAGCAACAGTACATCGGCGAACTCGACCTGCTCGATCAGCAAGTCACTGATCGAGCGCTCGTCCTCCTCACCCAGGGTTTCGCCACGGCTGGCCAGGCTGTCTGCTGCCTGGTAATCACGCAGGAAGTTCAGGCCATCGACCACAGTGACCATGGTGTCCAGGCGCGCCATGTCGGACAGGCTACGGCCCTGTTCGTCGCGGAAGGTGAAGGTCTCGGCCACCGGCAGTGGCTCCGAGATCCCCGTGGACTCGATCAGCAAATAATCGAAACGCCCTTCTTCGGCCAGCCGCGCCACTTCCTCGAGCAGGTCTTCACGCAACGTGCAGCAGATGCAGCCATTGCTCATCTCCACCAGCTTCTCCTCGGCACGGTTGAGGCTTACGTTGCGCTGCACCTCGCTGGCATCGATGTTGATTTCGCTCATGTCATTGACGATGACCGCAACCCGCAGGTTGTCGCGATTACGCAGCACATGGTTGAGCAAGGTGCTCTTGCCGGCGCCAAGGAAGCCGGACAGCACGGTGACAGGGAGACGGTTGGACATGGCGAAACCTCTTCAGGCGAGCGCATTCGAAACGATGCATTGCACAATGTTATAAAGTAACAATACAATTTCGCCAAGCCGTTCGTAACGAACGAGTGCCCCCGGGAGGAGAAATGAACCCGCCACGTGCCAGGGTGCCCCTCCCGGCATTGCAGCTTGATCGGTGGTGGCCGCTGATCTCCCTTTTGTTTGGAATACCCGATGACTCAGCTCAAGCTCCCCGACATTGCCGCACAAACCCAGGAATACACCTTGCCTTTGAACTGGGTGGGTATGTGCGGGATCGCCCAACCTGTGCAGTTCGAGGGGCGCACAGCAGCTGCCACTGTCGATGCCGGCGTTAGCCTGGTAGACGGCAGCTCACGCGGAATCCATATGTCGCGGCTTTATCTCGCCCTGGAGTCGTTGGAGCATCAGCCTCTGACGCCGCTCACCATCCGCCAGCTGCTGGCTGACTTCCTCACCAGCCACGAAGGCCTTTCTTCCGCCGCCTATCTGCGTTTGCGTTTCGAGCATCTGCTAAAAAGGCCTGCATTGATCAGCCCGCTGGAAGGTTGGAAAAGCTATGCCGTCACAGTCGATGCAAGGATCGAAAATGAAATGTTCCACGTGGAACTATCCGTTTCCGTCCCTTACTCCTCGACCTGCCCATGCTCGGCTGCACTTGCACGGCAGCTGATTCAGCAGCAGTTCCAGGCGCATTTCAGCGCCGAGCAGGTCGACAAATCTGCAGTGCTGCAGTGGCTTGGCAGCGCCGAAGGCATCGTAGCAACGCCCCATAGCCAACGTAGTAGCGCGCAAATCCAGGTAAGACTGCGCAGCAATCAGCAGGTTCTACCAATCACCGAGTTGATCGACCGCATAGAGGCAAGCCTGGGGACAGCGGTGCAGACCGCAGTGAAGCGCGCAGACGAACAAGCCTTTGCGTTGGCCAACGGCCAGAACCTGATGTTCTGCGAAGACGCCGCACGACGCCTGCACAAGGCGCTACGGCAAATGGAATGGAGCACGGCCTTCAAGCTGCGCGTGGAACATGCAGAAAGCCTGCATGCCCACGATGCTGTCGCGACCAGCCAGTGGCAATGGGATGTCAGCTGCGCGGCCTGACCGAGCCGCAGTCATTACCCAACCACACGGCACGGGTGTTCATGCTGCCTTGCTGCTGTACACCCGAAGCGTTGAACGTACCGTTGACCTGGGTGGTGAATTCCCGGTCACTGAGGAAAGTCGCCTGGCCACTGCCCTGCGCTTTGGGGCAGCTGAACTGAAATTTCCACACATTGCCGATGCGGTCGGTGATCTTCTGGGTACACCCTGACTTCGGGTCCTGCAGTGGGATATCGTTGGTTGCCACCTGTTCTGGCGTCAGGCAAGAGCGCACCCCCTTACCCCCAACAGTCACTCCCTGCTTGGCCAGCACCCCTTCCATCATCGCGCGCTGCTCTGGCGGCAGGTTCTTCAACTGACCGAGCATGAACTCCATGTCGGGTAACGGCTTGCCATCGACCTGCATGTTGCTGGTGGTCAGCTCCCACAAACCTGGCTGTAGCATCTGAGCATGCACCAGCGGGCTGCTCACACCTAGGGCCAACGCCAACAGTGGCAGACGAATCTTCATGGACGAACGCTCCTGAAAAAAGCCGGCCAAGCGGGCCGGGCTGAGCCTTAGACGCCAAATCCACCTGCAGGTTGCAAGGCGGACCGGGAACGTGTTCTGTTACTCAAGTGTACTCGGCAAGCAGGATGCATATGGACTACCACAGCCCCTACTTCTTCGGTTACCTACTCGGCCTGGTTCACCTGCTGGGTATCGTCGCCGCACTACACGCACTATTCACCGTGCGCACTGCCCAAGGCGCAATCGCCTGGGCCATGCCGTTGTTCTTCATCCCCTACCTCACCCTGATCCCTTACCTGATCTTCGGTGCGCGCTCGTTCTATGCCTACATCAAGGCCCGGCGCCAGGCCAACCAGGAAATGCATGTGGCCATGGCTAACCTCAATTGGCGGCCTTGGGTAGAAGAAGCCCTTACCGCCCGCGAGTCGGAAAGCTATGCGGCGTTGCGCGCCATGCCCAAGCTCGGGCGCATGCCCTGCCTTGCCAATAACGAGGTGAAGCTGCTGATCGATGGCAAGGCAACATTCGATGCAATATTCGCCGCCATCGAAAACGCCCGTGACGTGGTGTTGGTGCAGTTCTTCATCATCCATGACGACAACCTTGGCAAAGCGCTGCAGCAACTGCTGCTGCGCAAGGCCGCCGAGGGGGTGCGGGTGTTCGTGCTGTATGACCGTGTCGGCAGCCATGCCTTGCCAGCAAGCTACAGCCAGTTGCTGCGCGACGGTGGTGTACAGATTCATGCCTTCGCAACCCGTCGTGGCTGGTTCAACCGTTTCCAGGTGAACTTCCGTAACCACCGCAAGATCGTGGTGGTGGATGGCTTGCTCGGTTTCATCGGCGGGCACAACGTGGGCGATGAGTACCTCGGTGGCCACCCGCAGCTCTCACCCTGGCGCGACACCCATGTGCAGGTCAGCGGGCCAGTGCTGGCCTGCCTGCAGGAATCGTTCGCCGAAGACTGGTACTGGGCCACGCGCCAGCTACCGCCGCTGATTCTGCCGGACACCTATCCGGACAACGGCGTGCTGTGCCAAGCCTTGGCCAGCGGCCCGGCCGACCCACAGGAAACCTGCTCGCTGTTCTTCCTTGAGGCGATCCATTCAGCCACCCGGCGCGTGTGGATCACCAGTCCGTACTTCATCCCCGACGAGGCGGTGTTCGCCGCGTTGCGTTTGGCGGTACTGCGTGGGGTCGATGTGCGAGTGCTGATTCCGTCACGCCCAGACCATCGCATCGTCTATGCAGCCTCCAGCCTTTTCGCCTTCGAAGCGGTACGTGCGGGTGTGCGCATGTTCCGCTACCAACCGGGCTTCCTGCATCAGAAGGTGGTGCTGGTGGATGACGATGTCAGCGCGATCGGCAGTGCCAACCTGGACAACCGCTCGTTCCGCCTGAACTTCGAAATCACCCTGTTGACGGTCGACCGCGGCTTCGCTGACCAGGTCGAGAACATGCTGAACAATGACTTTGAACAGGCACGGGAAATTACTGCGGAGGACAGCCGCGATACTCATCGGCTGCAGCAACTGGGGATGCGGATTGCTCGGCTGATTTCGCCGATTCTGTGAAGCTGGATGCGGTCACTGTGGGAGCGGGCGTGCCCGCGAAACAGGCGGCGCAGTAGATGGCACCGGCTTTGCCGGTGTTCGCGGGCTCGCCCGCTCCCACAAAAACTGAGCCAGACAGAATCTCCCACAGCGGTTGCGTTATTAGCGATACAGGTCTTCACGCGTCCAAGGCAGGTCATGGTGCCCATCGGCGTACGGCTTCACGGCCAGAATCTGATGCAGGTTGATCCAGCCCTTCTGGAAGGCATAGGCACACCCGGCCAGGTACAGGCGCCAGATGCGCAAAGTCTTCTCGGGCACCAGCGCCGCCGCCTTGTGCAGCTGATTCTCCAGGTTCTCGCTCCAGTGGTGCAAGGTCTTGGCGTAGTGCAAACGCAGGCTTTCCACATCTACCACCTCCAGCCCCGCTTCACAGATGCTGGCACTGATCATCGACAGATGCGGCAGCTCGCCATGGGGGAAGACGTAGCGATCGATGAACTCGCCAGCGCCACGCCCGACCGGGCGGCCATCCACATGCTTGGCGGTGATACCGTGATTCATCACCAGCCCCCCTTCCCTCACGGCACCGAACAGCTTCTGGCTATACAGCGCCAGGTTGGCATGCCCCACATGCTCGAACATGCCAACGCTGACAACCTTGTCGAAGCGGCCATCCTGAGGCAGGTCGCGGTAGTCGAGAATCTGCAGGTCGACCTTGTCGGCCAACCCCTCAGCCTTCACCCGCTCGCGACCGAGCTTGAGTTGCTCCTTGCTCAAGGTGATACCAAACACCTTGGCGCCATATTCACGAGCAGCGAAACGCGCCAGCCCGCCCCAGCCGCAGCCGACGTCGAGCAGGTACTCACCTGCGTCCAGGCGCAGCTTGCGGCACAGATGATCGAATTTGTCCTGCTGTGCCTGATCCAGGGTGTTGTCCGGCTCGCGGAAGTAGGCGCACGAGTAGGCCATGTCCTGATCCAGCCATAGCTGGTAGAACGCGTTGGAAACATCGTAATGGTAGGAAATGGCTTCGGCGTCGGTGCTCTTGTCATGGGCCCGGCGCTCCGGTGGGGCGTCGTCCTCATCGGTCAGTAGCGCTTCGCTCAGCTCATCGCATACGCGGATGGCCTCACCAATATCGCCCTCCAGCTCCAGCTTGCCTTCGACGAAAGCTGTGCCCAGCTGGTCCATGCTCGGGTGGCTCAACTGGCTGATCAGCTGTGGCTCCTTGACCAGGATAGTGACCTGCGGGCTAGGCCCCAGATCGAACTGGTTACCGTCCCACAGTTTCAGCCGCAGCGGCAGATGCAGGCTCTGCAATGCCGGTGGAAGTTGCGCAAGCATGAACGACCCTCCTGTCCGTATTTTGGCCACGACGCCTGATATTTCGAACGTCGCCGGATCAGAGTAGTTCATTCGTGGGATGTTTCCTCTAAACGAGACCATGGTCTAGAACCAACTGATCTTATCCAAGCAGCAGATTGTATACAATTCTTGCATCTCAGCTTAACCTTGTGCCCCTCTTGCGCTTCTTCATCCTGGAGTTGAACCCATGAAATCCTATGACGTGGTGATCATCGGCGGTGGCCCTGGCGGCTACAACGCAGCCATCCGCGCCGGCCAACTGGGCCTGAGCGTAGCCTGCGTGGAAGGCCGCCAGACCTTGGGCGGCACCTGCCTGAACGTGGGCTGCATGCCCTCCAAGGCATTGCTGCATGCTTCCGAGCTGTACGAAGCCGCCAGTGGTGACGAGTTCGCCCACCTCGGTATCGAAGTCAAACCTACCCTCAACCTCGCCCAGATGATGAAACAGAAGGACGAGAGCGTGACCGGCCTGACCAAGGGCATCGAGTACCTGTTCCGCAAGAACAAGGTCGACTGGATCAAGGGCTGGGGCCGCCTGGACGGCGTCGGCAAGGTCGTGGTCAAGGCTGAGGACGGTAGCGAAACCGCACTGCAGGCCAAGGACATTGTAATTGCCACCGGCTCCGAACCTACGCCCCTGCCAGGCGTGACCATCGACAACCAGCGCATCATCGACTCGACCGGCGCGCTGTCGCTGCCACAGGTGCCCAAGCACCTGGTCGTCATCGGCGCCGGCGTGATCGGCCTTGAGCTGGGTTCGGTATGGCGCCGCCTGGGCAGCCAGGTCACGGTCATCGAATACCTCGACCGCATCTGCCCGGGCACCGACGAAGAAACCGCCAAGACCCTGCAGAAGGCCCTAGCCAAGCAAGGCATGGTGTTCAAGCTGGGCAGCAAGGTGACCCAGGCCAGCGCCAGCGCCGAAGGCGTGAGCCTGACCCTGGAGCCGGCCGCCGGTGGCACCGCAGAAACGCTGCAGGCCGACTACGTACTGGTCGCCATTGGCCGCCGCCCCTATACCAAAGGGCTGAACCTGGAAAGCGTGGGCCTGGAAACCGACAAGCGCGGCATGCTCGGCAACGACCACCATCGCACTTCCGTGCCGGGTATCTGGGTGATTGGCGACGTCACCTCCGGCCCGATGCTGGCGCACAAAGCCGAAGACGAAGCGGTGGCCTGCATCGAACGCATCGCCGGCAAGCCCCACGAGGTCAACTACAACCTTATCCCTGGCGTGATCTACACCCGCCCGGAGCTGGCTACCGTGGGCAAGACCGAAGAGCAGCTCAAGGCCGAAGGGCGTGCCTATAAAGTCGGCAAGTTCCCGTTCACGGCCAACAGCCGGGCCAAGATCAACCACGAGACCGAAGGCTTCGCCAAGGTCATCGCCGATGCCGAGACCGACGAAGTGCTGGGTGTGCACCTGGTAGGCCCAAGTGTCAGCGAGATGATCGGTGAGTTCTGCGTGGCCATGGAGTTCTCGGCCTCGGCGGAAGACATCGCCCTCACCTGCCACCCCCACCCGACCCGCTCCGAGGCCTTGCGCCAGGCAGCGATGAATGTTGACGGGATGGCGATGCAGATTTGATGTGAGATAGCCGGGGGCTGCTTTGCAGCCCATCGCGACACAAGGCCGCTCCTACAGGAAATTGAGTTCTCCTGTAGATACCGTCTTGACC
>NZ_DKHD01000044.1:0-11413 GCF_002453565.1 Pseudomonas sp. UBA6753
GCAGGCCATTGCTGAAACGCAGGGTGCGCTCAATGCGGCCAGTCAGCGGCTGGCACCATGTCTGTCGCCTGGCATTCAGAAGGCCGTGCGGCATCTGAACAGCGCCACGCAGTTTCTCTGCAACGGCGTGCACCTGATCGAGCTGGAAGTGCAGATGAAGTTGGGCGAGTACTACGCCTTGCAGAGCGCCCACCTCCGGGAGTTGCAGCACAAGGCCAATGCGTCGATCGCCGAGGCACGAGACCGGATGCGTCGCAATATCGATGACTTCGAGTTTGGTTCGATGAAGG
Source organism: Pseudomonas sp. UBA6753 (assembly GCF_002453565.1). NCBI lineage: Bacteria > Pseudomonadati > Pseudomonadota > Gammaproteobacteria > Pseudomonadales > Pseudomonadaceae > Pseudomonas > Pseudomonas sp. UBA6753. Next base: position 291 of record NZ_DKHD01000044.1, read on the forward strand.
CCATGCGCAAGGTGCGGCCGATCATCCAACATGGGTTGATGAGCCTGGCCGTGCTTGACCCGCGGTTCACCAATACGATGATCAGCGTGACGGTGTGGGTCGAGGGCAAGGCCGAGGAAGTGCATGGGCGGTTGCTCAAGGAGGCCAGCATGGGGGTAACCCAGGCGAGCAGCGCGGCGGAGCTTGCCTTGGTGGATATCTCGGTGGCAGCGGGGACGCTGGAAACCGATGCGCGCAGGTTGTTGCACGGGATGAAGATCACGACGCAGCAGGCGGCCCGATTGGTTAGAACCGGTTTTTCCGGGTTGCGCGGGATCGCTGGCAGCTGGGAGGTCCTGCTGGCGATAGGCGGGTTGTATTTGCAGCAGGACAGTCTGGGCAGGAATCAGGACAAGGCGGAAGCGGAGATTGGGCCGAAGGCGTATGAGGCCAAGTTGGCGTTGCAAGGATCGTACTTGGGAGTGTTGGGAGGGCATATCGAACTGGTTGGGCTCATGTTGCGGGCAAGTGCCTATAAGGGTATGCCATGGGCCAAAGGTGCTACTGCCACAGGCGAGACCTTGATAAAGATCGGTGCTGTAATAGGCGCTGTCGTCGGGTTTGTTGAGGCAGCACAGGCAGTTTCTGCTGCTAAACGTGCATCGGCAGCAGGAGATGGTGCAGCAGCGATACGATACTGGTTGGCTGCAGGTTTTTACGGGGCCAGCGCCATTACCGTCGCTGGAACAGCATTAAGTTCCACTGTATGGGGACCCGTAGGCCTCGCTGTAGTGCTGGCGTTGACTGCCTATACGCTTAGCAAAAGCGCTGAAGAGAATGAGTCATCCGCTCTGGAACGGTGGGCCCGACGGTGCTGTTTTGGAAAGGCAGATGAGACGCCAGTCATTCACTGGAGAAGCCCGGAATACGCAGACATCGCATTTGCGGAGCTCAACGCCGCCACGCTAGGTGTACAGGCAGAACTCCACTTCGAAGCGAATCTGGTAAGCGACCCGGCCACTCCAAGGATCGGAGGGTTGACCGGTCTTGAACGGAAACAAAAAATAAAATTCAAGATAATCCTACCTCAGTACAAAGACGGAATGTCGGCATATCGGTGGTGCCTGACAGTCCATCGTCGAGGTGATGGCCAGTTCCCGGACTACACGGGAGGAGAGACGCTGGTTGTGGATGAGTTTCATGTACGTCGCTCAACTGGCTCTTCCAAGTCGGCCAGCTTCCCTGGCTTTTCTCCGCCTAGGCTGCCCGACTATAAAAGCGACTTTAATATTGATAAAAAGTACTCTTCTTTTTCGGAGGGTAATGACCGGTCCCAGTTGGCTATCTCAGGCCTTATAGAACTCATGCCGACAATTGGAGCGCACTCCATTGTCGCAGCAACATTGCTGGTAATGTACTGGCCGGACCGAGAAATTGAAAGTGCGTATATTGAGGTATGTAACCGGAGGGCAAATGACGACGCATGAGCCAAGAGTGCTAATGAGACGTGCGCCAGCCTGGCGCTACGATCTACCGAGCGCCCACGAAGCACCCACATCGCTCTTGAGTTTGAACGATATTAATCCGCCACCAAACCATGCTGATGATGTATACATGGAGTTGCCTCGATCTACAGTCCGTCTACGAGGTGTATTGGCCTTGCTTGGCATTCCGACACTGCTGTTCTTGTTTTTTGTAGCTGTACAAGTGTATTGGGGCCTCATTGATTACAGTCAGGCCTTCGGTTGGATTATGAAGCTAATCTTGATACTCGGGCCTCTAATCTGCATAGGGGTCGTCTTTTCATTTGTCCGGCTAGACTTGGCACTTCCACGAGACGAACCAATACGTTTTAATCGCTTGCGTCGAAAGATCTATGTTTATCAATTCAGATGCAACTACCTCTTCCTGTTCAGCCGCAAACACTGGGGCGTCAAACCGGTCGCCTACAACTGGGACGACGTAACCGCCGAAGTCTACCGAGTCTACGCTCCCGGCCACGGCGGCCTGATCGAAAACGTTATGCTATCGATACGCAACCCGGAAACCAACGAAGTCATCGACCGCGTCTTCTTCACCCACGACCTGTATCACGGCGAAGCCTACTGGGCGATCGCCCGGCTATTCATGCAGCAAGGCCCCGAAGCCCTGCCGAAGTTCGTGCACCCACCCCGTGACTGGAACGACGACGATGGCCTGAGCCACATGCATTGCCTGGCACCCAAGGTTCATTGGCCGGAGGACATGGATCGTGAATCTCGTACCGGGCCATCAGAAGGAGAAGCCCAATGAACCCTGTCGTACTGGTAGGCCATCGACATGTCTGCCCGCTGCATGGCATCAACCAGGTAGAAAGCGGCAGTGCCACGTACACCTTCAATGGCAGGGCGGTTGCCAGGGTGGGGGATCGGACCACGTGCGGCGCCGTGATCGAGAGCGGGGCTGAGCATTTCCTGGTCGAGGGCGCGGCCGTGGCGCGTAAAGGTGACCGGACGGATCACGGTGGTGTGCTGGAGGAGGGTGATGCTGGGTGGATGCTGGATTGATCAAATACCTCTTGTACAAGATCGGGCCCACAGATCTCTGTGCGGCTTTGGCAGTGAACACCAGCGCAGCCGGATGGGTTTGCTATCTCGGTGTTGACACCGAGTGCGCCGCGCCACCATTATCCAGCCATATCCACGCAACGGGCTTGCCGGCATGTCCATTTCCAACCACGCCATTTTCGCTTCGGGCTTTATCGCCCAGGCAGGCGCGTGCGTTGCCGTTGCCAAGAAATCCAAGAAACAGCCGCTCATCTGACCGAGGCGCGCTGTCTCGTCAGGTGGGCTGACGAGACAGAAGGCGCCAGGTATCCCTGCCAGACCACTTCGACTCTTCGCCCTGCTGACGCTGACTTTCGGTCAACATCAGGAGTTTTTGCATGTCGAATTTCCGTGGTATCTGGATCGCCCTCGTCACGCCAATGCGCGCCAATGAAATCGACTTCGCCGCCCTGGAAAAGCTGGTGAAGAAGCTGCTCGAAGAGGGTGTGGCCGGTTTTGTGGTATGCGGTACCACGGGCGAGGCAGCGGCGCTGTCCAAGGCCGAGCAACTGGCCGTGCTGGACGCTGTGCTGGCCTTGGTGGAACCGGGCAGGGTGGTGATGGGCCTGTCGGGCTACAACCTGCGCGAGCTGTTGGCTTTCCAGGCTGAAATCCAGCGGCGCGACATTGGCGGACTGCTGGTCCCTGCACCGTGCTACATCCGGCCTTCGCAGGCCGGCATCGAGGCGTTCTTCAGCACCGTGGCGGATGCCGCCAGCCTGCCGGTGATCGTCTACGACATCCCCTACCGCACCGGGGTACGCATCGAGCGTGAAACCCTGCGGCGCATCGTGCGCCACCCGCGCATCGCGGCGGTGAAGGACTGCGGCGGCGACAGCGAGACCACCATGGCCCTGATCCAGGACGGCCACGCCCAGGTGCTGGCCGGTGAGGACGTGCAGATCTTCAACAACCTGTGCCTGGGTGGCGCAGGGGCCATTTCGGCTTCGGCGCATGTACGCGCCGACCTGTACGTGCGCATGCTGCAGCAGGTCGACCATGGCGACTGGGTAGCCGCGCGCGGTACGTTCTACCAGTTGCTGCCGTGGATGAAGATGGCCTTTGCCGAGCCCAACCCGGCTGTGGTCAAGGCGGCCTTGCAGCTACAGGGGCTGATGAGCGACGAACTGCGAGAGCCCATGCAGCCGTGCACCGAGATGACCCGGGGCAAGCTGCAAGGCGTGCTGGATTCGCTCGGTGCTTGAGATAGAACGGCACATGACTCATTGAATCAGCAGGGCCCCTGTGGGAGCGGCTTTAGCCGCGAACACCGGCGCAGCCGGTGCCATGCACCGCGTTGGATTCTTCGCGGCTAAAGCCGCTCCCACAGGGTACGCGGATCGCTTGCTTCTGGGAGCGGCCTGGCCTCGCCAATCAGGATGTCTTCGAAAAACGCCCCGACCGGCTCGGTAGGGTGGCACAACTGGATCTCCAGCACCCACACCACTTCGCTCGGGACGATTTCCACCTCGGCCAGTTTGTCCTGCCCATACAGCACATGCGGGAAGTCGGCGATGCGATGCCCGGCCAGGTTGCGCTCCAGCTGCCAGCCTTTTGCCTGGGCACTGCGCTCGGCGAAGTCGTACAGTTCGCGCCCGGTCAGGCCACGGCCCCAGGCCTGGCGGGTTTCGTCGAACACTTCATGCAGTGCCTTGACGCAGGCGTGGTGCAGCTCGTGCTGGCCGAACACGAAGGTGTCGCCATAGTCGCCCTCATAGCCATCCCATACCGGGCCGACATCGACCACGACGATATCCGTGTTACGTAATACACGTTGCAGATCAATGCCTTGGCGCGGCGTGCGCACGGTGTCGTCGCCAAAGCGGATGTAGGTCGGGTGCCAGGTGTGCGATGCGCCCATTGCCTGCAAGGTTTGCCCGGCCATCTCCAGCGCCTGGGCGGTGGTCATGCCGACTTTCAGCTGGCTGGCGATCGCGGTCACGGCCCGTACCGACTGCTCGCGGGCAGCGAGCATGCCGTCCAGCGAGTAGCGCGGGCCGACTTTTTCCAGCTCCGGGTGCAATGGGCTGGCTGTTGAAGCCTCGGGCGCCAGTGCGCCGCTGGCAACGAAAGCCTCCGCGACAAAACGATGGGGCTGCAGGCCTGCTGCGAGGCACTGCTCGCGAACCTGGCTGATCATCGTGACATTGCCGCAGGCATAGACCTGGGTGTCGGCCCAGCGATGGGCCTGGGCCAGCGCCACCTGCTGCACGCGCGCCTGGTCCGCCAGCACCGGGTGCCAGCGAAAGTGAGCGTGTGCGCGGCTGGCCTGGTCGAGAAACTCACGGTCATAGAAGTCGGCGTCCGATCTGCCGCCCCAGTACAACGTGACCTCGGCATCACCTGCCAGGGCGGTCAGCAGCAATGGCTTGATGCCGGCGTAACCTGTGCCAGTGGCGAACAGCACCAGGGACCGCTGGTCCGCGTGCTGCCAGGTGCAGGCACCCACCGGCCCTTCAAGTTTCAAGCTGTCACCTGCTTGCAGGGTTGGCAGCAGGCGTTCGGTAAACAGGCCGCCGCTTACCTTGCGGATGTGAAACACCAGTTGCCCCTGGTCCTGGGCGGGCAGGTTGGCGATGGAAAAACAGCGGCTGTCGCCGTTGTCGAGCCGAAAGCGTACGTACTGGCCAGCCCGTACCGCCAACGGCTGTGCAGGTTGCAGCACCAGTTCGATGATATCGGTGCTCAGTTCGCGTTTGCCATGAACCTGCGCGTGGATTTCCAGCGTCTGGGTTTCCAGGGACCAGCCGGGGATTTCCAGGCGCATGTCGCTGCAGGCGTGGCTCTGGCACAGCAACATTTCGTCGGCGGCGAGGGGGTAGCAGGGCACGGGCATGTCTGCCGTCCGCTGCTTGTGCCGATACTGCCCCGACACCACCTTGACCTTGCACGACCCGCAGGCGCCGCGGCGGCAGGAGAAGGGCACCGGCAGGCCGCTGGCGAGCATGGCATCGAGCAGCAGCTCCTGGCTGGCGTCGAAGGTTTTGCCCGAGGGCGACAATTCGATGACGTGGCGGTTCTGCATGGGCACCTCGGGGCAAGTGGAGGTTCGATTGTTGCTATAGTCCAGGACCAGTAGAACCTCCAGTTTTGGTTAATTCACATGGTCCAGCTTCGCAAATGGCAGCCGCTGCTCAAGCTCGACGGGGCGCAGCCGCAGGCTTCGTACAGGCAGATCGTCGAGGGCCTGGTAGCCGCGATCTCCGAGGGCCGTTTGCGCCCCGGTACGCCGTTGCCCGGCACGCGGGAAATGGCGCAACTGCTGAACGTCAATCGCAAGACGGTGATCCTCGCCTATGAGGAAGCCGAGACCAAGGGCTGGCTGGAAAGCGTGCAGCGCCGCGGCACCTTCGTCAGTCGGCAGTTGGCGGCTGGCACCCTGGCCGAGCCCGACGCAGCGCAGCCCTTTGCCCTGGTGCTACAGGAGGAGCCTGCCGTTGCCTACTTCGCGGCCAACGAACAGGCTGCCGCGCAGCAGGATCGGCCGGGTGCGCTGTTCTTCGACAACGGTGCCTGTGACCACCGCCTGCTGCCGCAGACCGTTCTGCACCGTTATTACCGTAACGCCTTGCGCAACAGCTTTGCAGCCAACACCGTGCGCCATGGCAGTGCGTGCAGCAGCCACTCCCTGCGCAGCGCCTTGGCCGACATGCTGCGGCACAATCGCAGCCTGAACGTTGGCGCCGAGCATATCTGCCTGACCCAGGGCGTGCAGATGTCGCTGTACCTGGTGGGCAGCGTGCTGCTCAAGCCCGGTGACGTTGTGCTGGTCGAACGCCTGAGCTATCCGCCTGCGTGGGAGATCTTCCGCCAGCTGGGCGCCCGGCTGGTCACCGTGGACCTGGATGACGAGGGCTGCCGGGTCGAGCAGATCGATGCACTGTGCCGGCTGCACCAGGTGCGCATGCTGTACATCACTCCCCATCACCAGTTCCCGACCACGGTCAGCCTGCCTGCCGGGCGCCGACAGCAGTTGCTGGAGCTGGCGCGGCAGCATGACTTTTGCGTGGTCGAGGAAGATTACGACCATGAGTACCACTTCGCCGGGCGGCCTTACCTGCCGCTGGCCAGCGACCGTCAGCAGCGGCACGTGATCTACATTGGCTCATTGTCCAAGTCCCTGGGCAGTACGTTCCGTTGCAGTTTCATCGTGGCGCCGGCGGAGGTGGCTGCGGCGCTCGAACGCAGGGCGACGCTGACCCTGGGGCAGGGCGATGCGGTGATGCAGCAGATGCTGGCGGACTTGATCAATGATGGCGAGCTGAAAAAGCATTTGCGTAGGGTTGCCCGGGAGTATCGCCGGCGTCGAGAGACCCTGTTGGCTTGCTTGCACGATGCCTTTGGCGAGCAGGTAACCGTGCGCGAGCCGGAAGGTGGGCTGGCACTGTGGGTGAGGTTTGCTGACGGGATCGATGTGGATCAGTTGGTTGACAAGGCGTTGGAGTTGGACCTGGTGGTACGCAGTGGCCGGCAGTTTTCGCCGTTTGGTCATGCGGAAAATGCCCTGCGCCTCGGTTTCGCCTCGCTGGACATGGATGAAATCCGGCTGGCTACACAACGTTTGGCGCAAGCGGCGAAGGCGATTGCAACATCGGTCCCGTAGGCGCAACGGTCTTGCTCAAGCTCTGAAAGCTAGCGCATTCCCTGTGGGAGCGGGCATGCCCGCGAACACCGGCAACGCCGGTGCCATCCACCGCGTTACCTGATCAGGCTTGAGCGGGCTATTTGCGCTGCCACACTTCGCCTTGTTCGCTGACCACCCAGGGCCTGTCCGCGGCATTGATAAGCACTCCACCCACCCAGCGCTGCGCAGGGCTGTGGTCAAGCCAATGCGCCTGCCCCGCGAGCACCTGCTCGGCAAGTGCGGTCAGCCGCAACGGCCGTTGCGCCCAAGACTCGCCCGGGCCTTCCAGCAGCAGCGGGTGCGGTGCATGGATCAGGGGCTGCAGCAAAACATGGAACATCATGTCGCCCAGGTAAGGCAGCGGTTCATCCTGCATCATCAACTGGGCAAACACACGTCCGGCCGGCAGTTCGCCGCGTGACGCCAGAACGCGCAACAACAGGCGCTCGGTGAGGCTCAAGCCGTCGTTCGCCCCCGGTAGTTCCTGAAGTTGCCGCGCAAGGGCCCGGCCCAGCAACGGCAAGGCCGCATGCTGGATGCCCGCCAGGACAGCCCAGGCCCTTGGGTCAGGCGCGGTATAGGCTGCCCATGCCTGGCGGGCCAGAGCCAGCACGTCCTCACCCAACGCGCGACGTTGTGGCCATAGCCAGGCGAGCAGGTCCGGGGCCAGCTGGCCGATACCAATGAAGCGCTCGACGCCAGGTACCTGGGTGATTTCGATCAGCTCCAGACGGCGAGGCAGGCTGGGCAGGCTGGCGAGTACGCGGATCAGGAACAGCTGGTCGTAAGCGTCACCCTCGCACCACAGCACGATCTTGCTGTCGCTGTTCAACCCGGCCAGGGCGGTGCGCTGTGCCGCTTGTCGTTGCTCAACGTCCTGGGTGCTCAGGTTGAACGCCTGCTGTATGTAAGCGGCCCGAGCCTGCCAATACTGCTCCTCGGGCAGTGCGCAGACGGGCCCCATGACCATGGGGTCCTCGAACATCTGGAAGGCACCGGCAAAACCGGCCGTGCGCAAGCTGTGGGCGATGTCGTTGCCGCAGCGCCAATGCTGCACGGCTGCCTCGTCATCGGCGGTGAAGCCTGGGTGGCGTGCCGCGAAAGCGACAGCATCGGCATGGGCCTTGAGCTTGGGCCAGCTGGCAAAGCCGGCCTCGCGGGCCACCAGCCATTGGGTATCGGCAAGCCGGTAGTCAGGGCCAGGCAGGCCGAGCGCGCGTAGCTGCTCGCGAGTGTCGTCGGCCTCGTGGTTTTTCAGGGCGGTGAGCAAGCGTTTGGCGCGTTTGCGCAAGGCGGGCAGGTCTAGCAGGCCGTGGTGGCGGGATGCATTGATGGCGGGCATGCCAACTCCTTTGGGGCTCGGTCCGCCGACAAGCCGGGAGCTGGTATGGGAATGTGATGACGCATGGCTCGGGAAACCCCTTGGCGCGGACCGCAGGCGCAGCCAGCGCCCTGGCGCCGACTTTACCGGGTAATGCGCGTGGGTGCAAAGCAGGTCGATGGTGGCCGGACGCGCAGCGTCTGATCGCCGTCAGCGTGCAGCCGTCGGCAGCATGCCCGAGCGCTGGGCCTTGTGCGCGGCTTCTATCAGCTGCAGGTTGCGGCTGCGCAGTGCGTGATTGTTGCCAACACGCAGGTTGGAGCGAAGCGCCAGGGTTTCGGCCTGTTCATACTGCCCCTGCTGAAGGCGCAAAACGCCAAGGTAGTGCAGCGTTGCCGGGTTGTTCGGCTGAATGTGCAGCGCACGCTCCAGGGTGGCCGCCGCCTGGTCCAGTTGGCCGTCGGCATATTGTTGCGAGGCGGTTTCGATCAGCACCGTCGAGGCATTGTTGCTGCGTGCGGGCGCGTAGCGTTCGCCGGCCAGTGCGCCCTGTGCCGTGATTGCGCTGAACAACAGGAGCAGGGCTGACAGAACAGGTGTGCTGGGCATCGGCGGTAGACTCGGCAGGGCTTGGGCAAGCCCCTGGCTGGAGGGCGAGGGGATGCTATCGACCGAATTGGAGCGTTGAAGTTCCCGGCTGGTCGGCTTGTTGCCTGTTGCCCGGTCTTTGCCTCGACAACATCTGTTCGGTTACCGCCCATAACCGCACTCCGGCGCCTCAAGCCTGAGGCAGTACCTCCGATAGCAGCACACCCACCGTCGAATCATCGACCAGAAGTGGTGCCAACAAGGAGTACTGCCCGCATGCTTGCCAACCTGAAGATCCGCACCGGAATGTTCTGGGTGCTGTCGCTGTTCAGCGTGACCCTGCTGTTTTCCACCGTCAGTGCCTGGCGGGCGGCGGTAGGCAGTGACCAGCAGATCACCGAACTGGACCAGACCGCGCACCAGTCGGACCGGTTGAACAATGCGTTGCTGATGGCGATTCGCGCCAGTGCCAATGTGTCCTCGGGCTTCATCGAGCAGCTGGGTGGTCATGAGGAAAGCGCCAACAAGCGCATGGCGCTGTCGGTCGAGCTGAACGACAAGAGCCAGAAGCTGGTGGACGAGTTTGTCGAAAACGCCCGCGAGCCTGCGCTGCACGCACTGGCAACCGCGCTGCAGGTCACCTATGGCGATTATGCCAAGGCGGTCGCCGGGCAGCGTGAGGCAACCCGTCAACGTTCGCTCGAGCAGTATTTCAAGGTCAACACCGACGCCGGCAACGCCATGGGCCGGCTGCAGGCACTGCGTCAGCAACTGGTCGGCGCATTGAGTGAGCGCGGTCAGCAGATCATGCTGGAATCCGACCGGCGCCTGGCGCGTGCGCAATTGCTGAGCCTGGGGCTGCTGGGCGTGACGCTGTTGTTGGCGGCGCTGTGCTGGGCCTTTGTTGCCCAGCGCGTGCTGCACCCGCTGCGCGAAGCTGGCCGGCACTTCCAGCGCATTGCCGGTGGCGACCTGAGCGTGCCGGTGCAGGGGCAGGGCGGTAACGAGATCGGGCAGCTGTTCCATGAACTTGAACGCATGCAGCAGAGCCAGCGCGACACCTTGGGGCAGATCAGCAGCTGCGCCAGGCAACTGGACGCAGCCGCCACGGCGCTGAATACCGTCACCGAGGAAAGTGCCAACAACCTGCGCCAGCAGGGCCAGGAGCTGGAGCAGGCCGCCACCGCCGTCACCGAAATGACCACGGCCGTGGGGGAGGTTGCGCGCAATGCCATCACTACCTCGCAGACCACCAGCGAATCCAACCAGCTGGCAGCGCAAAGCCGCCGGCAAGTCAGTGACAACATCGACGGCACCGAGGCCATGACTCGTGAGATCCAGGCCAGCAGCGCGCATCTGCAGCAACTGGTCGGGCAGGTGCGGGACATCGGCAAGGTGCTGGAGGTGATTCGCTCGGTGTCCGAGCAAACCAACCTGCTGGCGCTCAATGCCGCCATCGAGGCCGCCCGTGCGGGCGAGGCCGGGCGCGGCTTTGCGGTGGTGGCGGATGAGGTGCGTACGTTGGCGTACCGTACGCAACAGTCGACCCAGGAAATCGAGCAGATGATCGGGCGCGTGCAGGCGGGTACCGAAGCGGCCGTGGCCTCGATGCAGGCCAGTACCAGCCGCGCCCAGTCGACGCTGGACGTGACCCTGGCTTCGGGGCAGGTGCTGGAGGGTATCTACAGTGCGATCGGCGAGATCAACGAGCGTAACCTGGTGATTGCCAGCGCAGCCGAAGAGCAGGCCCAGGTGGCGCGAGAGGTGGACCGCAACCTGCTGAACATTCGCGAGCTGTCGACATCCTCGGCAGCGGGGGCGCAGCAGACCAGTGAGGCGAGCAAGGCGTTATCAGGGTTGGTGGGGGAGATGACGGCGTTGGTGGGGCGGTTCAGGGTTTGAGGTCTGGCGGGCACCCGCGAACACCGGCGCAGCCGGTGCCATCCACCGCGTCGCCTGCTTCGCGGGTAAACCCGCTCCCACAGCGACCTCACCAGCTCAAGGAATGTGCTGTACCTGTGGGAGC
>NZ_DKHD01000044.1:11537-20181 GCF_002453565.1 Pseudomonas sp. UBA6753
TTCGCGGGCATGCCCGCTCCCGCAGGGACCTCACCAGCTGAAGGAATGCGCCATACCTGTGGGAGCGGGCGAGCCCGCGAACACCGGCGCAGCCGGTGCCATCAACCGCATCGCCCGGTTCGAGGGCACGCCATGTGCGCTTTCAGTTATCGATCATGCTTCGAAGAGGAGCGCCCGGCCTTGTTGTGTTCCTTGGAATGGGCAATGCCGGACCGGGTTGTGCCACGGCCGTTGTCATCATTGCGCAGGCTTCCATAGTGATTGCCGCTCTCGCCATGGTTGCGCGTGGCCTTGCCGGCATGATCACTCTCGTAGCCGGCGCCATTACCGTTGAACCCACCTTTGCCGCCGCCATTGCCATTACCTTTGGCATATGCGGAACCAATCGGCGAGACATCGGCAGGCAACAATGCAGTTGCGCCGAGCGCCAGGGCACAGGTAAAGACGGCTACCAGGGTTTTTTTCATGTTTGTTCGCCTCCAGAAGGCGCAGGGGGGAGCTTGAGTGCGGATACGACATAAGGTTGCCTTTTAAGTTCCGCAGTGCGCAGCCGTTCGATGAAGCGGCTGCCAGGCCCTTTCAGTACCAGGCAGCCTCAAGCTTCACGACTGTTCAGATCTCGACCTGAGTGCCAAGCTCGATCACCCGGTTCAGCGGCAGCTTGAAGTACTTCAGGTTGCTGTTGGCATTCTTCAGCAGGAAGGCAAACAGGTGCTCCCGCCAGCGGGCCATGCCCATCTGCCTGCCTGCAATGACCGTCTCCCGGCTGAGGAAATAGGTGGTGCGCATGGGGCCGAACTCAAGGTCCGCACGTTGGCAGCGGCTTAGCGCCAACGGCACGTCGGGTTCCTCCATGAAGCCAAAATGCAGGCTCACGCGGAAGAAACCGTCACCAAACGCCTCGACCTCAAAGCGCTTGCCGGCGCTGACCCGTGGCTCGTCCTCGAACACGACGGTCAACAGTACCACCTGTTCATGCAGTACCTGGTTATGCAGCAGGTTGTGCAGCAAGGCGTGAGGCACCGCCTCGGGCCTGGCGGACAGGAACACGGCCGTACCGCCCACGCGGTGAGGCGGCTGGGCCTTGAGGCTGGTAATGAACAGGTCCAGCGGCAGCGAGCTTTCGTCCAGCCGCTCGACGATCATCCGTCGCCCGCGCTTCCAGGTAGTCATCAGGGTGAACAGTGCCAGGCCGGCAATCACCGGAAATGCACCGCCCTGGAGGATCTTCGGCGCATTGGCGGCGAAATACAGGCTGTCGACCAGCAGGAACGCCAGCAGCATCGGCACCGCCAGCCAGCGTGGTGCCTTCCACAGCAACAGCACCACTGCCGAGGCCAGCAGCGTGGTGATCAGCATGGTCCCGGTCACGGCTACGCCGTAGGCTGCCGCAAGCGCCCCGGACGACTCGAAGCCGACCACCAGCAGCACCACGCCAACCATCAGTGCCCAGTTCACCATGCCGATGTAGATCTGCCCCTGTTCCTCGCTGGAGGTGTGCTGGATGAACATGCGCGGTACGTAACCCAGCTGGATGGCCTGGCGCGTCAACGAGAACGCACCGGAGATCACGGCCTGGGACGCGATGATGGTGGCCAGCGTGGCAAGCCCGACCATGGGTAGCAGGGCCCATTCGGGCGCCAGCAGGTAAAACGGGTTGCGCACTGCCTGCGGGTCGCCGAGGATCAGCGCGCCCTGGCCGAAGTAGTTCAGCACCAGGCCGGGCAGCACCAGCAGGAACCAGGCCCGGGCAATGGGTTTGCGGCCGAAGTGCCCCATGTCGGCGTAGAGGGCTTCGGCGCCGGTCAGCGCCAGCACCACCGCGCCCAGAATCGCCACCCCCATGCCCGGGTGCAGCACGAAGAACTTCACCGCCCAGAGCGGGTTAAGTGCCTGCAGCACCTCTGGGCGTTGGACTATGCCGTGCAGGCCCAGCGCACCCAGTACGACGAACCACAGCACCATGATCGGCCCGAAGAGGATGCCGATGCGCGCGGTGCCGTGCTTCTGGATCAGGAACAGCGCCACCAGCACCACCACCGACAGCGGCACGACCCAATGTTCGATACCGTCGAAGGCCAGTTGCAGGCCCTCGACGGCCGATAGCACGGAGATCGCCGGGGTGATCATGCTGTCGCCGTAGAACAGCGCGGCGCCGAACAAGCCGAGCAGCACCAGTATCCTGCCCAGGCGCTGGTAGGGCGCCGCCGCCCGATGCGCCAAGGCGGTCAGGGCCATGATGCCACCTTCGCCCTGGTTGTCGGCACGCAGGATGAACAGTACGTACTTGAGCGACACCACCCAGAGCAACGACCAGAATACCAGTGACAGCACACCCAGTACGCCGGCGGTGTTGGCCTGCACGCCGTAGTGCCCGGCGAACACTTCCTTGAGGGTGTACAGCGGGCTGGTGCCGATGTCGCCATACACCACGCCGACAGCGGCGACGAGCATGCCGATGGGGTTGGACTTGCCGGGAACGGATTGATTTGCGATGACGGTGGACTGGCTCACGAAGGGCTTCTCTGGACTGGCGGGTAGAAATGCATGCCATCCCTGAGCATCGCGCGCCCAGTATTCCTTCTGTCTGTCGGCTCAGCCGTAAAAAGAGCGTAAAAAATCAGCCAGGTTGCGCCGCCAGGCTGTTGCTGACATTACGCCCCAGCACCAGCACCGTAGCGAAACCGCAGCCCACCAGGGCTGTGGCCAGGCTCAGCAGCACCGAGCTGCCCAGCTGGTCGACGATCCGCCCGCCGAAGAACGAACCCAGCGCAATGATCACCTGGAACATGGCGACGAACAGCGGCATGCCGCGTTCGACATCCTTGGGCGCGACGACGAACATCCAGATACTGGCGCAGGCCGGGAACGCGCCGAAGGCGAAGCCCCACAACCCGATCAGCATCGCTGCACCGGTCATGCCGGTGGCGAAGTGAGGGAACAGGGCAGTGCTGGTGCCGATCATCAACGCTACCAGCAGCAGGGTGTGACGTACGCTGCGGTTGGCGGCGAAACCGGCGAAGATATTGCCGAATACCCCGGCCACGCCATAAAGCAGCAGCAACGAGCCAATGGTCGGCCCATCGAAGCCGGAGCTTTGTTTGAAGAAGGGCGCGACATAGGTGTACGCGGCAAAGTGCGCCAGGCCGATCAGCAACACGGCGATCAGGCCAACCCGCGCCTGTGGGTTGACGAACAGGGCCGGCAGGTCGCTGATGCGAATGGCCTTGTCCGGGTTGAGCCGCGGTAGCAACAGGATCTGCGCCAGCAGCACCGGTACGCCCAGTAGCGCGGTTACCAGAAAGGTCATGCGCCAGCCCATCAGGCCGCTCAACCAGGTGCCTACCGGCACGCCCAGCACGGTGGCCAGGGTTACGCCGACCATGATGATCGAGGTGGCCTGGGCTACGCCCACGCCCTTGGGCGCCAGGCGGCCGCTGAGGGCAATGGCCGTCGCCCAGAAGCCGCCGATACTCACGCCCAGCAGCACGCGGCCGAACAGCAGCAGGTTGAAGTCACTGGCGTAGGCCACCACCGCGTTGGCCATGATCATGATCAGCGTCAGGCCGATCAGCAGGTAGCGACGGTCCAGGGCGCCAATGCCCACCGACAGTAGCGGGGCGGCGAGGGCGGCCATGATGCCGGGCAGGGTAACCATGAGGCCGGCGTGGCCTGCACTGATGCCGAGGTCGCTGGCGACATCGTTGAGTACACCCACCGGCAGGAATTCGCTGGTCACCAGGGCGAAGGCGCCGACGGCGACCGAAAGGATTGCCAGCCACTGCTGGCTGACGCTTTGTTGATCATGTTCGGGGAGGCCGCTAGGGGCCTGGCTGGCACTTGGCATGGTATTGGATTCCAAGAGAGGGATGTCGCCTGAAGCAGGCGCAAGGAGCGGGGGAAATTAGCTGGCGATTATAGGGGGCGCTTTTGCCAGGCCAACATGCGGGTCGCTTGATAGTAATCATCAGCGCAATCGATGAAACGCCTTGCGCAGAGCGCCCGCTGTTGGAGGGAGAGTAATGCTGCAGGTTCCGCAAGCAAGCTTTCAGCGGCGCTGGCCAACCAGCGCAGCGCCTGCGCAGGCCAGGGCAATCGCTGCAATGCCCAGCCACTGGAGCAGCGTCAGCACCTCATTGAGGATCAGCCAGCCGGCTATGGCCCCGGCTGCGGGTGAAGCGCTGAGCAGCACGCCAAAGATGCTAGGCGGCAGGTGCCGCATCGCATACATGTCAAGCAGGAAGGGCACGGTGCTGGAGAGCAGGGCGACGCCCAGGCCTACCGTGAGCACCCAGGGCGCCAGCAGGTCGGTACCTGCCTGGTCAACGCCTAAGGGTACACCCAGCAACGCTGCGAACAACATCCCGGTGGCGACCGCCTGCTTGCCGTGAACCGCCACTTTGCTGCCGAGCATCACATACAGCCCCCAGGCCAGTGCAGCGGCGAGCGAGTACAACACCCCGCGCGGGTCCAGGCCATGGCTATCCGTACCCCAGGGCAGCAAGGTGAGGCCGGCGACCG
Organism: Pseudomonas sp. UBA6753; assembly: GCF_002453565.1. Lineage (NCBI taxonomy): Bacteria > Pseudomonadati > Pseudomonadota > Gammaproteobacteria > Pseudomonadales > Pseudomonadaceae > Pseudomonas > Pseudomonas sp. UBA6753. The sequence continues at coordinate 16,059 of NZ_DKHD01000044.1, forward strand.
ACAAGGCGATCCAGAGCAGGTCGATTCGACGTCGGGAAGACAACAAGGCAGCCCCCAGAGGGCCGATCACCTCGATGGACACCGCGATACCAACCGGTATGTAGAGGAATGCCCGATAAATCAGCAGATTCATCAGCCCCATCATCACGCCATAGCCCAGCAGGTGAAGCATGTTCGCCTGCTGCCAGATGCGCCAGGGTCGCAGCACGGCCAGCAGGATCACGGCTGACAGGCCTAGCCGCAGTGCGGCCACGCCCTCGGGGCCGACCAGTGGGAACAGGGTCTTGGCCAAGGCAGCACCGGTCTGCACAGACACCAGGGCGGCGATGGCAGCGCCGACAGGAGCGAATGCTCCAACACTTTTTGAGTCCACGCTCGTCTCCAGCGACATACGAGACGCAATTTTAGGGCTCGGCGTTCGAAGGAATTGCTGTGAAAATAGCCCCCTGATGAGCGAACTGCTTTCTTTGGAACCCGAAAATGAGTGACTCCACCAGCCGCCCGCTTGACGGCTTCGATCATGCGATTCTGCGGCTGCTTCAGCGCGACAACAAAACCTCCCAGCGAGCGATTGCCGAGGAAATCGGCCTGTCCACGCCTGCTGTACAGCGGCGTATCGCCCAAATGGAGGCAAGCGAGATGATCGTCGCCAACACTGCGGTGATCGCCCCGGAGAGTGTCGGCCAGATGATTACCGCCATTGTCGAATCGCGCTTGCGGGACGACCGATCCCTGGTGATGGACCGCGCCAAGCGGTACTTCGCCAATGTCGAGGAGATACAGCAGTGTTACTTCGTCAACGGCGGGGTTTCGTTCATCATCGTCATGCTTGCCCGTGATGTGGCGCATTTCGAAAAGCTGGTCAGGCTGCATTTTGCGGATAACGAGGACATCCTGACCTATCGGACGCTGATTGTCCTGGACAAGGTCAAGGTCGGGTTGTCAGTTCCGGTCTGACCCGCGAAGCAGGCGCCGTGGTGGATGGCACGGGCTTCGCCCGTGTTCGCGGGTGAACCCGCTCCCACAGGTTTTGCGTGGCGCTTGAAGCCAGAAAAAAACTGAGGGCGCAACAGTCGTGCCCACAACCTGAAGGCCAGCGCGATCCATGTGGGAGCGGGCGAGCCCGCGAAGCAGGCGCCGCGGTAGATGGCGCGGGCTTCGGTGGAGGACACGCAAGCGTCCTCCACATCACCTGCATCCTATGGCGACACCAGCACATCGCACTGGGATTCGTTCAGCACATGCTTGGTGACGCTGCCTATCAGCAGCTCTTCAAGCGCGCTTTCCCCTTGCTTGCCAACCACGATCAGGTCGCATTCCAGCTGTTGTTCCTGCTCGGCAATCCGCCAGCCAGGGTCGCCATGCACCACGATCTGCCGAGCATCTGCCACTCCGGCGGTTTCGCTCAAGGCCGCGAGCTGCTTCACCGCATCTTTGCGGATGACATTGCGGTAGTGTGCAAGCGTGTCATGGTCGATGTGGGCGAAGCGCATGCTGCCTTCGAACGGCGCTTCGTACACATGCAACAGAATGATCTCGGCCTGTGGGGCAATGGCTTTTGCCAGTTCGATGGAGCGCAGTGACGAAGGCGAAAAATCAACTGCAACCAGCAAGGTCCGGTACGCATCGCGTGGCGCCTGCTTGACCACCAGCAAAGGGCAGGGCATGCGGTTCAGCATCTTCTGCACAGTGGAGCCCAGCAGCAGGCGCCGCGCCACGCTCTGGCCCTTCGCCCCGCACACCAGCAGGTCGCTGCGTTTATCCTGCACCACACGGGTGATCTCCGTGGTCACCGAGCCGTGCGCGACCTGCACGCCAGCGGCGATGTCATGGCGCTGGAACAGCATTGCAGCCAGTGCGCGAATCTTTTCTCCAGCGGTATCCAGCACGCGCTTCAGCAGGTCGTCACCCGGTGCCACCAGCTGTTTCAGGCGCTCGAAGGGGGCCGGGTTGGCAACGTACAGCAGGTCCAGCGATGCCTGTTGCTCCTTGCTCAGGTACGCAGCGCGCTCTGCCGCGTTGCGGGCGGAGGTAGACAGGTCGGTGGCTACCAGTACGTGATTCAGCGGGCTCATGTGGGGCTCCTTGTCCAAAGCCGCGCACGGTGATCGATGGCGATGGCCTTGAGCACAATGCGCATGGCGGTTTTCGATTCGTTCCTTGCTGACAGCCATCGTCGCGCGAACCAGGGGCGGCGGCTTGATTTGCGTCAATGGAGTGAGGGTGACGAGGTGAGTACCGTCACCGCTCTTGAGTTGACCGCATCCATGTCCAGGTGAGTCACCCTGGCAACAGCCCCCGCAACACCCCCGTCACGACAATGGCAAACACCACCACTGGCAGGATGGAATACCGTGAAGCCGCATACACGGTAAGCCCCAGCGCAATCAGGTCAGCCGGATGGCCGGAAACGAACTTGGGTGCGATCACGGCGATCAGTACGCAGCCTGGCGCGGCGTTCAGCACCTGGGTCAGTTGCGGCCCTGGCGTTCGGTTGCGCAACAGCAGAAAGCCCAGCGCACGGGTGAGGTAGGTGGCCACCGCCATGCCCACAATGGTGACCAGCGTAGCGACGTCGATCATGGCTTGGCCCACAGGTAAGCGCTGACCAGGCCAGCCACGGTGCCCGCGAGCACGTACCATCCGCCGGGGATCAGCAGGTAGAACAGCGCCGCGGTGACCAGGCTGAACAGCCAGGGCAGGGCGGCGTGCACGCCTTTCCACATGCCTTTCAGCAGCACCAGGAAGACGGCGGCGAAGGCCATGTCGAAGCCATAGCTGCGCAAGTCGCCAAGCAACGGCCCGACCTGCGCGCCAAGACTGGTGAAGCCGACCCAGGTCACCCACAGGCACAGCGACACCCCCATGAAGTAGCGCAGGCTGAAACTACCGCGCTGGCGCGCATCGGCCAGGCCCATGGCCCAGCTCTCATCGCACATGAAGAACAAGGCACCGAGCGCTTTTGGCAACGGCAGGTGGCGCAGGTACGGCGCCAGGGTCGCGCCCATCAGCAGGTGGCGGCTGTTGACCAGCAGGGTCATGGCGACAATCACCAGGACCGCCGGCGGCGAGGTCCATAGCTCGATGGCGGCGAACTCCGAGCCACCGCCGAAGTTGAGCCCGGTCATCAGCGCCACTTCGCCTGCCGCGAGCTGCTGCCGGGAAGCCTGGGCGCCGAGCACCAGGGCGAAGGGGATGAAACCCAGCAGCACCGGCAAGGCGGCCGTGGCGCCACGACGCAGTTCGCTTTCCGGCGTGGCGGTGGGGGGATCGTTCAGTACAGGTTCAAGGGTATTCATGGGCACCTCCAGTGGAGGTAAATTATTCCAATGTATTGCTGGAATTGGCTTGCGTAGTTGCACCGGAGCTTGGAAGATTTGGCATCTGCTACTGGCAACTGGCAATTTGAGGTTCTTCAATGCCAATCAAGCTCGACGCTATCGATCGACGTATCCTGCGAGCACTGCAGCGCGATGGCAGGCTACAGAACCAGGAACTGGCCAAACAGGTTGGGCTGTCTGCCTCGCCGTGCCTCAGGCGGGTGCGCCTGCTGGAAGAGGCCGGGGTGATCGAGCGCTACGTGGCGCTGGTGGACCCGGCCAAGGTGGCGCTGGGTCTGACCCTGTTCGTGCGGGTGTGGCTCAAGCGCCAGGACCAGGAAACCACCGACGAGTTCGTCGAGGCGGTGCGCCAGTTGCCCGAAGTGGTGGAGTGCCATGTGATGGCGGGTGACTGCGACTTGCTGTTGCGGGTGGTGGCGGCGGACCTGGAGGCCTATCGGCGCTTTCAGATCGCGCACCTGACCAGCCTGAGCGTGGTGCAGAACGTCAAGACCGAAGTGCCGATGGAGAAGATCAAGCTGACCACCGAGCTGCCGGTGTAGTAGCCAGGGCCGCTCGCATCACGACCCCGCGCTGTTCGGCAGCGGCTTCATGCTCAGCGTGGCCCTGCTGTGCTGCGCGTTGTTCAGCGTGAACATGGCCAGCTCCACCGCAGACCGGGTCGTTTGCCTCGGCGTTCCTGATCAGTGCGGCGGTCGCGGCGGTGGCGGCGATGGCCTACGTATTGCTGCTGAAGCAGCCAGTGTCTGCTGACAGGTAATCCTGTAGATACCGTCTTGACC
>NZ_DKHD01000001.1:0-31458 GCF_002453565.1 Pseudomonas sp. UBA6753
CGACACAAGGCCGCTCCTACAAGGTCCGCGCCAGTCAGTCAGGTGGGGGTATCCCCCGCCGCCTCGGCCTCCATCTTCAAACGGTCGGCCTTGCAAATGTACTTGGGCTTGCGTGGCGCCAGCTTGGCGCTGGCCTTCTTGGCATGCGCCTGCAGTAGCTGCTTGATCTTCTTGCGACGGTTCATTCTCACTCGACCTGTCAGTCTGGTTTGGCTGAACACATCATACCTTGCCTGGGCCAACGTCTCGTTGACGTTATTTTCACGCTCGGCAGATTAGCGTCACGCCCTTTCCGGCCACGGGCACATCCGCTGGCCGCCAAGTACGACGAGGCATACGTGTCACACACTCCATCCCCCTCCTCGCCCAAGCGCGTGGACTGGGCCGGCCTGGGCTGGCTTTTGCTGTTCTTCTGGTACTTCTCAGGCGTGACCCAGGCGTTGCTGCTGTTCAGTGGTACCACCGGGTTCGCCGGTTTTCGCGATGCATTCTTCCTCAGCAGCCTGTGGCTGGCCCCGGTACTGCTGCTGCCGCGCTTCACTCGCGCCACGGCAGCGGTCATCGGCCTGGTGTTGTGGGCTGCTTCGCTGGTGGGCCTGAGCTACTTCGGCATCTATCGCCAGGAGTTCTCGCAAAGCGTCATCTTCGTGATGTTCGAGTCCAACACCGCCGAAGCCGGTGAGTACTTCAGCCAGTACTTCAGCGCCTGGCTGGGCCTGGCACTGCTGCTGTACACGCTGGTGGCGGTGCTGCTGTGGAAGCGCGTACGCCCCGTCAGCCTGCCGCTGCGCAGCCGCCTGCCGGTGGTCGCCCTGTTGCTGCTGGCCAACCTGGTGTACCCGTTCTACAAGCAGATGGTCACCCAGGAACGCAGCTTCGCCGACGCGGCGGAAAAGGTGCAGCAGCGCATGGAACCCGCCGTGCCCTGGCAACTGCTGGTCGGCTACCGCCAGTACCGCCAGCAGCTGGACAACATGCAGGAGCTGCTGGCCAAGAACGCCGCGCTGCCGCCCCTGCAAAACCTCCGTGACAGCAGCGGTGCAGCGCCGCGCACGCTGGTGCTGGTGCTGGGCGAATCCACCACCCGCGAGCACATGCACCTGTACGGCTACAACCGCGATACCACGCCCAACCTCGATGCGCTGGCCGCCAGCGACAAGAGCCTGACGGTGTTCCGCAACGTGGTGTCGCCACGCCCGTACACCATCGAAGTGATGCAGCAGATCCTCACCTTCGGCGACGAGCAGAACCCGGACCGCTTCCTCACCGACCCGTCGCTGATCAACCTGATGAAACAGGCCGGCTACAAGACCTTCTGGATCACCAACCAGCAGACCATGACCAAGCGCAACACCATGCTGACCACCTTCTCGCAGCAGACGGACGCGCCGGTGTACCTGAACAACCAGCGCAACCAGAATGCCAGCCAGTACGACGACGTGGTGCTGACGCCGTTCGAGAAGGCCCTGCAGGACCCGGCGCCGAACAAGTTCATCATCGTGCACCTGCTGGGTACGCACATGGACTATCGCTACCGCTACCCGAACGACTACGCGCACTTCAACGACCGCCAGGGGGTGCCCGGCAAGCTGACCGATGACCAGGTGGAAACCTACAACTTCTACGACAACGCGGTGCGCTACAACGACCACGTGGTGTCGAGCCTGATCAAGCGTTACTCGGCCAGTACCTCCAATGGTTTCCTGCTGTACCTGTCCGACCATGGCGAAGATGTGTACAGCTCTGGCAACCACGACCGCCTGGGGCGCAACGAAGGCGCGCCGACCCGGCCGATGTACACCATCCCGTTCTTGCTGTGGACTTCGCCCAGCTGGCAGGCCGAGCACCCGCGCGACTTGCAGGCGATGGCCGACCGGCCCTACAGCAGCTCGCACCTGATCCATACCCTGTCCGACCTGGCCGGGCTGAGCTATGACCGTTACGAACCGGCCAAGAGCCTGGTGAGCCCGCAGTTCGTGGTGGCACCACGCTGGATTGGCGACCCGTACCGCAAGGATGGGCTGCGCGAGTTCGACCACCTGCCGCTGGACAAGGCCGAGCGGGTGCGGGAGACGGCCAGTAGTGGCAAGAACCTGAACTGAGTGTTGCGCGGTGGGGATTGCCGGGGGCGCTTTGCGCCCCTTTCGCGACACAAGGCCGCTCCCACAAGGATGCGCACTGTCCTGTGGGAGCGGCCTTGTGTCGCGATGGGCTGCAAAGCAGCCCCACTGGCCCTGCACCGCGAACAAAGGTTTACCACCCCAGCGTAAAACGCCATGCTTGGCGCATCTTTGGAATGAGAGATGCCCATGCTCACGGTGCAGGACCTGATCGATATCGAACTGCTCAAGTTGCAGGCCGTGGCTGGCGCGGCCGGCACCGGCAGGCTGATCACCTGGGCCCACACCGTCGACTTGCCAGACCCCTGGCGCTGGGTATCGCCAGGCGACCTGGTGATGACCACCGGCGTCGGCCTGCCCAGCGCCCCGGCAGACCAGGTGAGCTGGCTGGAGCAACTGGTGCAGAGCAACCCCAGTGCCTTGGTGGTGGCGCCGCGGGCCGATGCGCCGGCGCTGTCCGGCGAACTGCTGGCCGCCGCCGACCGCCTGTTGTTCCCGGTGCTGCATGGCAGCTTCGAACTGGAGTTCGTCAAGCTGTCGCACTACGTGATCGAGAGCGTGCTGCAGGCCCAGCGCGAGCGTTTCAACGCCAGCGAGCGGCTGTTCCAGACCTACGCCGACGCCTTGCGCAAAGCCCCCGACATGGCTGGGCGCCTGGCGATCCTGGCCGACACCCTCGGCCTCGACCTGGCCATCGAGGATGCCCCCAGCGGCACCACCGTGGTCGAAACCCGCCGGGCCGCGCAGGCTGCCGAGCGGGTGGAACGCATCCCGATCGGCGGCCGCGCCCGCGCCAACCTGCTGATGGCGCGCAAAGGCACCCGCACGCAGGATGACGCCATCCTGGTGCGCTCGCTGGTCGGCTTGCTGGGGGTGGAACTGGAACGCCTGATGATCCACCGCGACCAGCAGCGCGAAGAAGGCGCAGCGCTGCTGCGCAGCCTGCTCGACAGCGAGACGGAGTTCAGCCTGGCGCGGCCGATACTGGAGCGCCGTGGCCTGGTCGGCACCTTGGTGAGCCTGGCGATCAGGCCGGGCAGCCACGGCCCGTGGAGCAGCGCCGACATCCACCAGGCCCCTGCCCTGCATCACTCCACGCCGCTACTGCTCGACGACAAAGGCCTGCTGCTGGCGATCAGCCGTGACGACGCGCCAAGCCTGACGGCGCTGTGCCACAACCTCGGCGAGGGTACGGTAATTGGTATCAGCGGGCCGATCGCGGCGGCCACCGGCTTTCGCGAGAGCGTGCGCCAAGCCCGCCTGGCGCTGACCCAGGCCGAGGAAAGTGGCGCGCAGCAACTGCGCTATGGCGAGGCGGAAACCGGCCTGATCATGGCGCCCAAGTCACTGGCCGAGGCGCGGGCGCTGGTGGGGCGTTACCTGGGGCCGCTGATCGAGCATGACCGCACCCAGGGTGCGGCGCTGCTGCAGACGTTGGTCACCTTCCTGCACAACGACGGCAACTGGAAGGCCACGGCGTATGATTTGGGGATTCACCGGCAGACGCTGGTGTACCGGCTGAAGCTGGTGGAGCAGCTTACCGGGATCAAGCCGACCACTACCGGCGGGATTGCGCGGTTCTGGATTGCGATTCAGGCGGGGAAGAATACCGACCTGTTCGAGCATCTGGTCTAGGCCCTTGGGGGCGCTTTGCGCCCCTGTCGCGACACAAGGCCGCTCCCACAGGACTGCGCGGTCCTTCTGTGGGAGCGGCCTTGTGTCGCGATGGGCCGCAAAGCGGCCCCAGATACACCTTAATTCAACCCAACCTCTGCACCAGGCTGCTGCCCCCGCGGCCCCCGCACCATCACATACGAAACCGCAATCACCACAATCGCAACCACGCATTGTCCCAGGCTCACCCGCATGCTCGGGTCGAAGGCCATGCTCACCAGCACCGCCACGATCGACCCGGTCACCAGCAACGGCAACCACGGATGCCCCCACATGGCGAACTTCAGCGTACCTTCCGCCACCCATTTGCGCCGCAGCCTGAGCTGCGACAGGCAGATCACCAGGTAGACGAACAGGAACACCGTGCCGGACGAGTTGATCAGGAACTGGAACACGGTATCCGGCCACAGCGCCGCAATCACCACGCAGCCATAGCCCACCAGGGTCGAGGCAATCACCCCGCGTACGGGTACGCCATTGCCGCTGACCTTGGCCACCCAGCATGGCGCCTCACCGTTGGAGGCCAGCACATAGAGCAACCGCGACGAGGTATACAGCCCGGCATTGAGTACCGACAGCACCGCCACCAGGATGACCACGGTGAGCATGTCGCCTGCGCCGGGAATGCCGATATGCTCCAGGGTGGTCACGAACGGCGACTTGCCGGGGGTGATCGAGGTCCATGGCTGTGCCACCACGATGAAGAACGTCGCCAGCACGAAGAACACCAGGATGCGCAGCATCACCGTGTTCACCGCCTTGCGGATGTTGCGCGACGGGTCTTCCGATTCGGCCGCCGCGAGGGTGGCGACTTCCACACCGGTCATGGAGAAAATCACCACCACCACCCCGGTGAACAACGCGCCTACCCCATGGGGAAGGAAGCCGCCATGCTGGGTGAGGTTGGCAAAACTGGCGCTGGAGCCGGGCCACAGGTTGAACACGTACAACCCGGCCACGACCAGAAACACCACGATGGCCGCGACCTTGATGCCGGCGAACCAGTATTCGGCCTCGCCAAACGAGTGCACCGACATCAGGTTGAGCAAGGTCATGCCGACCATCAGGCCAAGGGCAATGGCCCACACCGGGATATCGGGCAGCCAGGCATTGATGATCTGCCCGCCGACCACGGCCTCGAAGCCGACCACGATCACCCAGAAGTACCAGTACAGCCAACCGGTCATGTACCCGGCCGGGCGCCCGAAGGCCAACCGGGCGTAGTCGACGAACGAACCTTTGGCCGGGTGTGCGGCGGCCATTTCGCCGAGCATGCGCATCACCAGCGCGACGATCAGGCCGGTGATGGCATAGGTGATGAAGGCACCCGGGCCGGTTGATGCGATAACCGCGCTGGACCCTACGAACAGACCGGCCCCGATCACACCGCCCAGGGCCAGCATGCTGATGTGCCGGGTCTTGAGGGCACGCTTGAGACGCGGGTCATGCTCCGACTGAATCGGCATTGGTTGTCTCCTTTTATTATTAGTAATCAACATTGCCGCTTCGCAAGGGTATGCAGGGGCCAGAGCATGGCCTATCGCAAAAAAACAGGTGCGCAGGCGCTGGCCTGTACAAATGTATGAATGGAGGGAAGGACAGGAAGTGTCAGGCGACCGCAGCCGCGAACTCTGTGGGAGCGGCCTTGTGTCGCGAAAGGGCCGCAAAGCGGGCCCGGCAATTGCTGCCGTGACGCTGAAATCCGGGGGCCGCTACGCGGCCCTTTCGCGACACAAGGCCGCTCCCACAAGTACCGTGCATCGATCAGCCATCAGGCAGGTTGGGCACAGCTGCCCTGCCGGGCACTCCCCCGCACCGCCTCGGCCAGTTTGCGCAGGTTGGCCTGGTGGGCATTGACCAGGCTGGCGATGCTGTTGTCCGCGGGCGTCTGCAGCGAGGTACGGCAGGTCAGTTCGGCCGCACCCGGGCGCGTCAGGCGCCATACCGCCTCCAGCGAGGCGTAGCGCCCCGGCACGCTATCGAAGCGCTGCACGTCCACCCGCAGCAACGCCTTGCCGCCACCCACCGGCCCGCCCAACTGGTCCTGCAAGGCGCTGCGGAACTCATCCACCAGGTTGGCCCCCCACCACTCCGTCTCGAGGATGGCCAGGCCGCTCTGCCCTTGCCGCACCACCAACTGCGGGCGGTCCACCTGCGGCGGCACGGCCACCCTCGCCACCTGGATGCGCTGGCCAGCGTCGCGCACCGGTTCGCTCGGTACCAGCGTGTGATAGTTGTTCGGGGTACTGCTGCAGCCCCACAGCACGGCCAGCAGGCCGGCGCCACACACATTGCGCAGTCGATGCATCGGCTGTCTCCTCAGGGTTCAAGGTCGGCGGCAGCGGCCGCTTTCGGCCGGCCGCGTATCAGCGACTCGGGGTGCCGGCCCAGATAATCGGCAAGGTCACGCAGCGAACGCGACATGCGCTCCAGTTCGTCCAGGGTTTCGCTCATCCGCTCGCGCTGCGGCGAGTCCTCGGAAATGGCCGAATTGGCGGTGCGCAGGGTCTTGTGCACTTCGTCCAACGCCACCTTCACGTCCGGCAGCGTCTGGCCATTGAACTGCTTGAGGCTGGCGCGCAACTCTCGCAGGCTGCCGTCCAGGTTGTTGGCGATGCTCTCCAGCGGCAGTTTGCTGATGCGCTCCACCACCCGCTGCAGCTGTTCCTGCAACTGCTCCAGGCTGCCGGGCAAGGTGGGGATGGTGATAGGGTCTGCGGTCTTGTCGAAGGCCACCTTGGGGGCATCGGGGTAGAAGTCCAGGGAAATGAACATCTGCCCGGTGATCAGGTTGCCGCTGCGCGCCTGGGCCCGTAGCCCGTGCTCGACGAAGGTGCCGATCAGCCGGCGCGCACCGTCCATGTCGCCTTCGGCATGCTTGAACACGGCCAGCATCTTGCGGTGCACCGGCCCCAGCCGCTGCGGGTAGATCACCGCATCGACCACCACCGGGAAGGTCTGCCGGGTGGCATCGTAGTCGAGCTTGACCGAAGTGACCCTACCGAACTCCACACCCTTGAACTCCACCGGCGCTCCCACCGACAGGCCGCGCATGGCCTGGTCGAAGCGCAATTGCAGGTATTGCGCCTGGCCACTGGGCGGTGCCAGGGCGGTATCACGGTCGGCAAACAGCTGGAAGCGCGCCTGGTCGGCAGCGGGCTCGGCTTGCGGGGCGAAGTCGGGCGAGCCAAAGGCCAGCCCGCCCACCAGGATCGACGACAGTGACTCGGTATCGATCTTCAGGCCGTTGGCACCGATCTGCATGTCCACGCCACTGGCGTTCCAGAAGCGGGTATCGGCGGTGACGAAGCTGTCGTAGGGGGCCTGCACGAACACGCCGATCTCCACGCCCTTGCCATCGCCCTGCAGGGCAAAGGACACCACCTCACCCACCGGGATCTTGCGGTAGTAGATCGACGAGCCAATATCCAGCGACCCCAGGTCACTGGCGGTGAGCACAAAGCGCTTGCCCTTTTCGTCGTAGGTGATCGGCGGTGGCAGCTCCAGGCCGACAAAGGACTTCTCCGGCACTTTCGATTCGCCGGAATCCGCCCCGATGAAACTGCCCGACAGCAGCGTGTCCACACCGGACACGCCGCCCACGCCAATGCGTGGCCGCACCACCCAGAAACGCGCCCCCTGGGTGGCGAACGCGCGGGCGTCGTTGGACAGCTGGACCTTGGCAACCACGCTCTTCTTGTCGTCGGCCAGGTCCACCGTGGTGACTTCGCCGATCACCACGCTGCGGTACTTGACCTGGGTCTTGTGCGCCACCAGCCCTTCCCCGGTGTGGAAGGAGATGGCGATGACCGGGCCCTGCTGCATCCAGTTGCGCACCACCAGCGAAGCGCCGATCAGGATCGCCAGTATCGGCACGATCCATACCAGCGACACACTCCAGCGCCGGGTGTGCACTTCAACCTGCCCCGCGCCCTCGCGCTTGTCAGTCTGTTGCACCATCAATGCGGCCTCCCTCGTTGGCACGGCTATCCCAGATCAGGCGTGGATCGAAGCTCATCGCAGAAAACATGGTCAGTACCACCACCATGCCGAAAAACAGGATGCCGACCCGCGGCTCGATGGTGCCCAGCCCGCGCAGTTGCACCAGCGCCGCCACCAGCGCCACCACCATCACATCGAGCATCGACCAGTAGCCGATCAGCTCGACGAAACGGTACAGCTGCGAGCGCTGTCGGCAGGCCCAGGTAGAACCGCGCTGGGCGGTGAACAGCAACAGGCCGAGCGAAAAGAACTTGATGGCCGGTACGCCCACGCTGGCGATGAAGATGATCAGTGCGATGTCCCAGGCCCCTGCCTCCCAGAACTCCAGCACACCACCGCCAATGGTACTTGCGCTGCCACTGCCGAGCATTTCGGTGTGCATCACCGGCAGCAGGTTGGCGGGGATGTAGAAAACCAGCGCCGCCAGCAGAAACGCCCAGCCGCGGCTGATGGCATTGGCCTTGCGCCGGTGGATGGCGGCACCACAGCGCTCACAGGTGTGCTTGCCGCTGCCCAGTTCGCAGGCCTGGCCGCAGCCATGGCACAGGCACAGGCCCAGGTCGTCGGCATTGGCCGGGGTATTCATACCTGCTCCCAAAGGTCGCGGATGTCCTTGCCGGCGATATGGATGATCAGCATGCTCAGGGCGGCCAGGGCCAGCAGGCCGATGCCGGGTATCACATCGAGCAACCCCGCCAGCTTGATCACCGCCACCATCGCCCCCAGCAGGCACACCTCCAGCATGCTCCACGGCCGCAGGCTCTCCAGGCTGCGCATGCACAGGGCAAAGCCGGGGGCGCGCTGGCCGGCCAGGGCGAAACTCAATAGCCAGCACAACAGGGTAATCTGCAGCACCGGCGCAAAGATGATCGACAAGGCCATGACCAGGGCGATGAAGGTGATACTGCCGTGGCTGAGGATCTGCACCGAGTCCCATAATGTCGCGGAATGGGTGAGCCCCTGCATGCCGATGGTCATCACCGGGTAGAAATTGGCGAACACCAGCAGGATGCCACCCGTCACGCTCAGGGCAAGCCGCTGCTGCACGGTCAGCGAGGTGTGCCGGTACAGCACGCCGCCACAGCGCTGGCAAACGGCGCGCTGGTGCTTGAGCAGCGGCGCACGGTGGTACACCGTGTCACAGTACTCACAGATGATCAGGTGCTGGGTCTGGCTCATGGGGTTTCCACAGGTAGCCCGGATTCACGCCGTGATACGCAGGCGAACCACGCTTGATATCCGGTTTAGACCATCCCGGCAAAACTGCCATCATCGGCAGCAAAGGCGAACTATTCTGTGAAACGGGATCCCCACCCGCTGGAGGTTTGCCATGCGTACGATGACGTGGAGTTGCCTGCTGGTGCTGCTGTGCGCGGCATCGGCAACCCAGGCGCAGTCGGTGGTGCCGCTCAAGGGCCAGAGCAGCCAGCAGATGCAACTGGATATCAATGATTGCAATACCGTCGCGACCAATGCCGCGAACAGTGCCGCGACCTCCAGCGACCCCCATGTCGGTGGCCGGGTACGCGGTGCCGCTGCCGGCGCGGTTGCCGGTGCGGCAGGCGCGCAGGTGCGCGGCAACCAGCACGACGAGCTGTATGACCGGGTCGGTGACGATGCCAAGGAGCAATACCGGCAGAACCGCGCCGGTAAGTGGCCGCCGCCGGTGCTGCGGTCGGTGGCATGCGCCAGCGTCAGGACCGCCGTCAGGACCGGCGCGGCCAGGACGAAGCGAAAGCCCAGGCTCATGCCAGTGCCTATGCCGGGTGCCTGCAAGGGCGCGGCTATCAGGTCAACCCCTGACCAACGGGCACGCCATGCTCCTGCACGGCGTGCCCGTATCAGAACTTCGCCAACTGCTCCCGGCAGAACTCCACGAACAACTGCGCCGGCTTGGTCAGTTGCACCCGCTTCAACCAGGCCGCCGCCAGCCCTGACAGCGCCACTGGCTCGGCGATATCCAGCATGGCCAGGCGTTGCCCGTCGTAGGTGTACTCCGAGTGCGGCCGCGTCACCAGCAGCGAAAAACCGAAGCCCTGCCCGACCATGCCGCGCACCATCTCGATCGACGGCGAGCTGAAGACGATGTTGGGCGTGAGGCCCATTTCGTTGAACAGGCTGACGAAGTAGGTGCGGCTGGGGGCCACGTCCAGCAGGATCATCGGCTCCGGGCACAGGTCACGCAGCGACACCTGGGCCTGGCCGGCGAAGCGGTGGTTCTCGGGCAGCAGCACATAGGGTTTCTGCGGCGGCATCAGCGGCTCGGCCTCGATGGTGCCGTCCAGGTCATGGTCGTAGAGGAACGCCAGGTCGAAGGTACCCGCGGTCAGGCCCTGGATCAGGTCCTGCTGCTCGCCGTCGCGCAGGCGGATATCCACCCCGGGGTAACGCTGGCGAAAGCCGGCGATCAGCCGCGGCAGGTACAGCGGTGCCACGGTTTCGAAGCAGCCGATGTCGATTTGCCCGGCCACGGTATCGTTGTCGGCCAGGGCGTTCTGCTCGAATTCGTGGGCCATCTGCAGCAGCGACTTGGTCTTGGCATAGAAGCGCTTGCCGCTGGGCGTCAGTGACACACCCTGAGCGTGGTGACGGATGAACAGCTGCACGCCGAAGCTTTCCTCCAGGCTCTTGATGGCCGTGGAGATGGACGGCTGGGCGATGTACAGCTGGCGGGAAGCCTCGGCCACGCTGCCGGCCTCGACGGTGGTGACGAAGTACTTGAGTTGTCGCAATGTGTAGGCCGCCACGGGCACCTCTCTGACGCCGGTCTGGGCGCGCTGGGATCATGCCTGTCACTTTACCCTTGGCAGCGGCTGGGTGGGGGCCGGGTGATGAAGGATTTACCTATGGCTTGAGCAGGTTTTTTGTAGGGGGACTTTAGCCGCGAAGATCCGACGCGGCGCATCGCCGGCAAGCCAGCTCCCACAGGTACAGCGCAGACTTCAAGAGTTACGTGGTCCCTGTGGGAGCTGGCTTGCCGGCGATGGGCTGCAAAGCAGCCCCCAGTAAAGCCTGTAGAAACTGACTGACAGCAGGCTAAAGCCCACAGGAGCCTGGCAGCCCGCTGGTCAAATACCCCTGATTGTCTTTACTAGTACTCATCGGCTCCAGACATAGGGTGTGTGCTTATGAAGATCGTGGTCACCAGCATCCTCGTCGACGACCAGGCCAAAGCCCTGGCTTTCTACCACTACGTACTCGGTTTCGAGCCCAAGCACGATATCCCCATGGGCCGACACCGCTGGCTGACGCTTACCTCCCCCAACGACCCCAACGGCGTCGAGCTGCTGCTCGAACCCGACGCGCACCCGGCCGCCAGGGAATACAAGGCCGCGCTCAAGCAGGACGGCATTCCCGCCACCTCGTTCGGCGTGCGTGACATCCAGGCCGAATATACCCGGCTGTGCGCGGCAGGCGTGCAGTTCACCCAGACGCCCACCGACATGGGGCCCGTCACCGTAGCGGTGTTCGATGACACCTGCGGCAACCTGATCCAGATCGCCCAGAAACACTAGCGATGTTCAGGGCCCCACGGGCAGGCGCAAGGTCGCGCGCAACCCGTGTGGCGCCTGGTTGCGCAACTGCACGCTGCCACCCAGGCGGGTCATGATGGTGCTGACGATCGACAACCCCAGCCCGGCGCCATTGGTCGAGCCCTTGCTGTAGAAGCGCTCGAACACCCGCTGCTGGTCGACTTCGGCGATGCCCGGCCCTTCGTCCTCGACACTGACCAGCAAGGCCTGCCCTTCGCGCTGCAGTGTCACGGTGACCCGGCCGCCTGCCGGCGAATGGTCCACGGCATTGGCCACCAGGTTCTGCAAGGCGATACCCAACGCGCCAGCGTCGGTGTGCAAGTGGTAGTCGCCGGCGGCGATGTCCAGCGAAGGCTCCAGCCCGCGCTCCAGGATCCATGGGGTCAGCTCGGCAAGGGTCTCGGCCACCACGCCCTCCAGGTCCACCCGCGGCCAGTCGCGCCGGCCTGGCCGCGGCTCCAGGCGGGCCAGGGTCAACAGCTGGTTGACCACCCGGGCAAGGCGGTCGACACCGCCCATCAGGAACTGCAGGGCCTTGTCACGCTCGGCAGCGCTGTCTGCATTGAGGGCGTTCTGCGCATGCAGGCGCAGGATGGCCAAGGGCGTGCGCATCTCGTGGGCAGCGTCGGCGATGAAACGGTGCTCGCGGCGCAGCAGGTCATCGATCTGCCCGAGCAGGCGGTTGATCGCCGCCTGCATTGGTTCCAGCTCCTTCGGCAACGGCACCAGCTGCAACGGCTCGAGCGACTCGGCGTGGCGGGCGCGGATCACCCTGGCCATGTTCTGCAGCGGCCGCAGCCCCCAGCCAATGGCCGCCCATACCAGCAAGGCCAAAGCCAGGCTGCCGAACAGGAATGGCAACAGCGTGTGCCGCACGATGCGTTCGATCAGGTCGTCACGCACGTCGTTGCGCTCGCCCACCCAGATCACCCAGTGTTTTTCCGGCACCGGCAAGACGAAACTGCGCCAACGGCGCCCGTCCACCACCACGTCGGCAAACCCTGGCACCCGCGGCGCCTGCCCCAACTGCGGGGCGCTGGGCGTGTGCACCAGCAGCCCGTTGTCGTCGGCCCACACCTGGAAGGCCAGCTTGCTCTCGTAGCGGTGCCCCACCTTGTGGTGCCCGGCCTTGCTCAAGGCCTCGTCGAAGGCACGGTACAACTCGTCACGGCTCTGCTCCTGCACCGGCAGGCTCATGATGCCCTGCAGCAGCCGGGCGTTCTGCGCCAGGTGGGCGTCGTACACCTCGTTAATTTCGTGGCGGCTGTCGTGGTAGTTGTACAGCGCCAGCAACCCGCTGCCGACCAGCAACAGCAGCATCACCCGCCACAGGGTGCGTTGGCGCAGCGAGCTCATGCCTTGCGTTCCACCAGGTAGCCGATTCCGCGCACGGTGCGGATCAGGCCGTTGAACAGCTTCTTGCGCAGGTGGTAGATGTTCACTTCCAGGGTATTGCTCTCCGGCTCTTCATCCCAGCCATACAGCAACTGGGTCAAGCGTTCGCGGGTGAACACCTTGCCCGGCTGGGCCAGCAATTCGTGCAACAGCAGGTATTCCTTGGGCGTGAGCACCACCGGCTGGCCCTGGTAGTGCACCTGCTGGCTGACCGGGTCCAGGCACACCCCGGCATGCTCTATCAGCACCCGCGCACGGCCACTACTGCGCCGCAGCAAGGCCCGCAAGCGGGCCTTGAGTTCGTTGAGGTCGAAGGGTTTGACCAGGTAGTCGTCGGCGCCGGCGTCCAGCCCGGCGATGCGGTCCTCGGTGGCGTCGCGGGCGGTCAGCACCAGCACCGGCAGGCTCTTCCCGGCCGCACGCAGGCGCCGCAACAACTCGATGCCATCCAGGCGCGGCAAGCCCAGGTCGAGAATGGCCAGGTCGAACTCCTCGTGGCACAGGGCATGCAACGCGCTGGCGCCATCCTGCAGCCAGTCGAGGGTATAGCCCTCGCGGCGCAGGCCGTCACAGATCCCCTCCCCCAACGCGGCATCGTCTTCTACCAGCAGCAGGCGCATGCTTAATCCTGTTTGTCCTTGATCGCTTTGAGTAAAGCATCGATTTCACCGCGCCGGCCCTGGTCGGCCAGCTCCCGCCCGGGCCGGGGCGGTGCCTGCAACGCCTTTTGCAGGGCGGCGCGGGCTTCGTCGTAGCGGTTCTGCCGGTACAGGTGGTCAGCCCAGAAGTAGTTGCTGTCGATTCCGTCGGGGTTGATCGCCAGCGCCTGGTGCAGCATGGCCTCGGCCTTGGCTTGGTCGCCGAAGCTCAGCGGCCAGCCTGGCACCTGGTCGTACAGCGCGCCCAGGCTGGTGTAGGCCGAGCCCTGCAGGGCCTTGGGGTCCATGGCCAGGGCCTTTTCCAGGCTGGCGCGGGCGGCCTTGACCTTGCCCAGCGCGCCCAGCCCACCGGTGGCGCCGGCCCAGCTGCTGTTGACGATGCCGTCCCAGATCAGCGGCTCGGCCGAGCCCGGATGCTGGCGCACCAACGCCGCCGACTGTACCGCCAGGGCCTCGAACGCCTCGGCACGCTGGGCTTCGGGCAGGTTGTAGCGAATCACCGCCCAGCGCTGCTGGATGGCATTGAGTTGCTGGGTACCGTTCTGGTCGAGGGCCCAGGTGAACGGGGCGATGGCCAGCAGGCCGGCCAGTATCAGACGTTTCATTTGCTCGACTCCTTGCTGTGCCAGGTGCTGTAGCGGCGGATCAGCGGCAATTGCTTGCGCAGGGCGCGGTCGACGACGCCCGGCAGCATGCCGTTAAGGCGCACGAAGAGTTTCTCCGGCCAGCCCAGGTACAGTTCGCTGCGCTCGGCCTGCACCGCGTCGAGCACTGCCCGGGCGACATCCTGCGGGTCATCGACGCCTACCTTCAACGCCTGGTTCAGGGCCTGCGCGGCGCTGCTGTTCATCGTCGTACGGGTGGTGCGCGGTGCGGCATACAGCACGTTCACCGAGGTGTCGGCAAGCTCGCGGCGCAATGCCTCGGAGAACCCGCGCAAGGCAAACTTGCTGGCGCAGTAGGTGGCATAGCCGGGGTAGCCGATCGAGCCGTAGATCGACCCCACGTTCACCACCAGCGCACTGGGCTGCGCACGCAGCAATGGCAGGCACAGGCGGGTGAGCTGCACGGCGGCCTTGATGTTGAGGTCGAACAACTCGTCCAAAGCGGCCTCGTCCATCTGTTCGAGCAAGGCGAAGCGGTTGACCCCGGCGGCGTTGATCAACAGGTTGCAACTGCCCATCGCCCGCGCCGCCTCCAGCACGTCACGGCGGCCTTCGGCGCAGCGCAGGTCGGCCTGCTGCCAACGCAGTTGGCCGGGGTAGCGCGCCATCAGTTCGGCCAGCTTGCCCTGCTGCCGGCTGACCGCCAGTACGCGGGCCCCGGCACTGCAAAGCTGGTCCGCCAGCTCCAGGCCGATGCCACCGCTGGCGCCGGTGAGCACCGCCACGCAATCAGGCAAGCGCATGCTGTACCTCCTGCTGCGCGGTACGCGGCAGCCCTTCGAACATGGCCGTGTACAGGCGGTACACCACTTTGGCAGCGTGGATTACCGCCTGCTGGTCTTCGGGCTGGTCCAGGCGGTTCATCAGGCCACGGTAGGTGGCCATGTGGTCCTGGTCCAGGGCGCCATGGGAACTCAGGTAGCTGAACGCCTGGTCCGGCAGGCCGAGGCTGCCCTGCAGGGTACCGGCAGCCTGGGTGGCCAGGGCAATGCTGGTGCCTTCGAGCACGTTGACCATGCCGAACAGCCCAACCGGGTTGCCACGGGCAATCTGGTCGTAGAGAAAGGCCACCATCAGCTCGACAGGCAATGCCGGGCGGCCGCCCGCCACCTGTTGGGGGTCGCCACCGCAGGCGGCGATGTCATCGAGAATCCAGCGCTCATGGCCGTATTCCTCCTCGATGTACTCGCACACTGCGCCGCGCAGCCACTCCAGCCGCGCCGGCAAACGGGCCCCGCAGGCCATCATCAAGGGTACGGTGTGCCGCACGTGGTGGTAGGCCTGGGTCAGAAAGGCCACATAGGCCTCGAGGCTGGCCTTGCCGGCCAGCGCGTCGCGGATGACCGGGACGCTGAACAATGCCGTACGCTCGTCGGCGGTTTCCTGCTGCAGCGTATCGAAGAAAAGCATGGCAAACCTCGTGGGTCATTGAAGGTCGGATAACAGGGACTGGTAACACCGCAGGATCTGTTCGCGGCGTGGCCGGCCGTTGGCGGTAAGGGTTTGCCCAGCGGCACTCAAGGGTTCGGGCAGGCGCCGCCAGGCATGTACCCGGGCATAGTCCGGCAGGCCGGCATTGGCCTGACGGATGGCCTGTTCGAGCGTGTGGTCGTCAGCCTGCGGGTCCAGCGGCCAGATCAGCGCCAGGTTGTGCGCCAGGCCTTCGCCGTGAACGAACGCCTGGGCGATCACCCCGCCCTGGGTCAGTTCGGCCTCGACCCACTCGGGGTTGACGTTGCGCCCGAAACTGGTGCTGTACTGGTGCTTCTTGCGCCCGGCCAGGTACAGGAAACCGTCGCTGTCGAAGTGGCCCAGGTCACCGGTGGGCAACCACGGCTCGCTGAAGGGTGGCTCGCCCAGGTAGCCGAGCAACGCCGAACCGGCCACCTGCACTTCGCCGTCTTCGGCAATGCGCACCTGCACATGCAGCAGCGGCCGCCCGACACTGCCCGGGCGGTGCGCCCCGGGGCGATTGAGGCATACCACCGAGGCGCATTCGGACAAGCCATAGCCCTCGAACACCGGCAGCCCGACGGCCTCGGCCCGGGCCAGCAGGCTCGGTGCCACCCGCGCGCCGCCCACCGCCACGAAGCGCAACGGGCCGACCCGCATCAGGCCGCGCTCGATGGCAGTGACCAGCCCAAGCAGCAGTTGCGGCACCAGGATCAGGCTTTCGGCACCACTCAAGGCGATGGCGCCCAGCAATTGCTTGAAGTCGACCTGGCTGGTACCGCGAAAGCCCAGTTGCGCCTGCGGGTACAGGGCAATGCTCGCCCCGGCCAGCAGGGCCGCGTACAGGCCCAGGTTCTCCAGCAGCACTGCCAGGGGCAATACCGCCAGGTACTTGCCTGGCGCCGTGGGCCGGCTGGCGGCCTCCAGTTCACGCGCTACCCGCAGCATGGCATCGGCGCTCAGGCATACGCCCTTGGGTGCACCGGTGCTACCGGAGGTGTAGGTAATCTTCGCAGTACCCGGTGGCAAGGGTATGGCCGCTGGCAGCTGCCGGGTCCAGAAGCGCTCACCGGCAATGAAGCCACTGGCGTGCAAGTCGTCAGCGAAGGCCTCGTCGGCCAGCGCCAGCACCGCCCCGCTCTGTGCCAGGCAGTGGCGGCGCTGGGTGCTGCTGAAGAACGCCGGCAGGATGACGATAGGGCGCGCCGCGAACAGCGCTGCCAGGTCCCAGAACAGTGCCTCGGGGCCGTTTTCCAGGGCCAGGGCGAAGGTGCCCGATGGCTGCGCGCTCAACCAGGCCTGGCGTTGCTCGACCTCGTCCAGCAACTGTTGATAGGTGAATGGCCCGCCAAATCCCAGCAACGCCGGTTGTGCCCCTCGGTGACGGGCGTGCAGTTGCAATACTTCCCTGAACAGCTGGCATTCACGCGGCATGGCCGGCCTCCTGCACGCTCGCGGGCAAGCCCAGCCGCTCGAAAACGCCGCCGCGGGCCAGGGCTGCATGGCCGTAGTCGATGTTGCCGACGAACACTTGCGGGTGCTGCGCGTAGTAACTGCCCCAACTGTCGGCATCGCCGTTCAGCCGGCCAGGGTCGGCTACGGCCAGCGCCGTGGGCACCAGGCCCAGGCGATGAAAGCTGTTGACCAGGGTCGCGGCACCGGTGAAGGCCACCCACTGCAAGCCGCGGGCGGCCAGCAACCAGGTCACGGCAATGATCATGATCCGCGCGCTGCCGGCGCTGAGCGCGGCCAGGTTGCCCACTTCGACCAACTGCGTACGGCTGACCGGGCTGGCCGACAGCCGGGTCACGGCCACTTCCAGCGGTTCATCCAGGTAACGCTCGATGAAGGTCGGGCCACTGCTGGCCAGGCGTATACCGGCGGCGGCCATCAGGCGCCCGTGGCTGTCATGCAGGCCGAGCAGTTCGGGCAGGTAGTGCTGCACATCGGCGTGGTGCGCGCAGGCAAAGCGGGCGTGGATGAACTGTTCCAGCTCGTCGCGCCCCGGCTCTCCCGGGTGTTTCAGTGTCATGTGGGCAAGGCGATCGCCGTGGTTGCCGATAGCCAGTGGAAACAGGCTGGCGCTGTCTGCCTGGGTCATGGCTGTCCCCCTTTCAAGTCAGGTCTCGGGGGCAGTATCAGGGGGCAATCTGAAGCCAATCTGAAGTGCTACATTTGCCATTGCCCTCATGCGCACCAACAAGGAAAACAGATGCGCCACGAATTCAGCGAAGTGCTCAACGACCTGGTCGACTACTTTCTGCTCGGCGATATCCAGCTGCTCGAGCGCTTCAAGCAACAACATGAATTGCCCGACGACCTGGCCCATGCGTTCACTCACGGCGACAGCGGCGACCAGGCCGTGCGCGAAGGGATCGTGCTGCCATTGGCCGGGGTCGATAACCTGCCCTACCGCATCCTGTTCACCCTGGACAACCACACCCCTGCCCTGCGCGAACCCGGCAGCCGCCTCAAGCACCGCCGCAATGGCTATGTGCTGCAGGTCGAGCACGGTGCGCTGATGTTGTACACCTGGCGCATCCTGCAGCACTTCACGCCCAAGACACTGGGTGACCTGATGGCGCGCTACCAGGTGCCGGGGCGGCCGATCATCGAGCTGGACAATGGCTGGTATGACGTGGAGGTGCTGGCGGGTGCACTGGTGCGGGACGGGCTGTACGAGCCGGCGTTCGAGTTCGTGTTGAAGAAGCGCTGGAGCCGCGGCGAGGCTGCCGGGGTGGATACCGGGTATGCCTTTGGGTTGCGTGGCTATTTCGACTGATGGGTTGGACTGTACCGGCCTCTTCGCGGGCTTGCCCGCTCCCACAGGTACCTCACTGCCCTCAGGCGCAGTGGTATCCCTGTGGGAGCGGGCAAGCCCGCGAAGAGGCCGGTACAGGTAGCCTCAACCTTCAAGTGTGGTTGATATCGCGGTCCTTGGTCTCCGGCAGGAAGAAGATCCCCAGCACCGCTGTCATCACCGCGATCACGATCGGGTACCACAAGCCGTAATAGATATCCCCGGTCGCCGCCACCATGGCAAACGCCACGGTCGGCAGGAAGCCGCCGAACCAGCCGTTGCCGATGTGGTAAGGCAGCGACATCGAGGTGTAGCGGATACGCGCCGGGAACAGCTCCACCAGCCAGGCCGCGATCGGCCCGTAGACCATGGTCACGTAGATCACCAGAATGGTCAGCAGCAACAGCACCATCGGGTAGTGGATCTTCGCCGGGTCGGCCTTTTCCGGGTAGCCGGCTTCCTTCAACGCTCCGCTCAAGGTCGCGGTAAAGGCGTCGCTCTGTGCCTTGAAGTCCGCTGCCGCCAGGCCACTGCCATCGAAGCTTGGCAGCACCCGTTCACCAATGCGGATCTGCGCCACGCTGCCAGGCTCGGCCGCTTCGTTGGTATAGGGGATGGCCCGCTTGGCCAGCAGGCTCTTGGCGATATCGCACGAGCTGGTGAATTTGGCCTTGCCCACCGGGTCGAACTGGAACGCGCACTGGGCAGGGTCTGCCATCACCACCACCGGGTTCTGCTCCTGGGCGACGAACACGTCCGGGTTGCCGTACTGGGTCAGTGCCTTGAAGATCGGGAAGTAGGTCAGCGCGGCTATGATGCAACCGGCCATGATGATTTTCTTGCGGCCGATGCGGTCGGACAGGCTGCCGAAGAAGATGAAGAACGGTGTGCCGATCAGCAGCGAACCGGCAATCAGCAGGTTGGCGGTCTGCGGCTCGATCTTGAGCATCTGCAACAGGAAGAACAGCGCATAGAACTGCCCGGTGTACCACACCACGGCCTGGCCGGCGGTACCGCCGAGCAGCGACATGATCACCACCTTGAGGTTGTCCCAGCGGGCGAACGATTCGGTCAGTGGCGCCTTGGACGCCTTGCCCTCGGCCTTCATCTTCATGAACACCGGCGACTCGTTGAGCTGCATGCGGATGTACACCGAAATCGCCAGCAGCAATATCGACAGCAGGAACGGCACCCGCCACCCCCAGGCCTCGAACACCTCGTTACCCATGGCCGTGCGGCAGGCCATGATCACCAGCAGCGAGAGGAACAGCCCCAGGGTGGCCGTGGTCTGGATCCAGGCGGTGAAGAAACCGCGCCGGCCCTTGGGTGCATGCTCGGCCACGTAAGTGGCCGCGCCGCCGTACTCGCCACCCAATGCCAGGCCCTGCAGCAGGCGCAGGCTGATGAGGATGATCGGCGCGGCCACGCCGATCGTGGCATAGCTGGGTAACAGGCCCACCACAGCGGTGGACAGGCCCATGATGACGATGGTGATGAGGAAGGTGTACTTGCGCCCGATCATGTCGCCCAGGCGGCCGAACACGATGGCGCCGAATGGCCGCACGGCAAAGCCGGCGGCAAAGGCCAGCAAGGCGAAGATGAACGAGGTGGTTTCATTGACCCCGGCAAAGAAGTGCTTGGCGATGATCGCCGCCAGGGAGCCGTACAGGTAGAAGTCGTACCATTCGAATACCGTGCCCAGGGATGAGGCGAAGATGACCTTGCGCTCCTCCCGGGTGATACCGCGTTGGGGCGCGCTGCCCGTGGATGTGCTGTCGAGAACCGCCATGGGGTGCCTCCGTCTTGTCGTCATGCAGGCCGGGAGCACCTCAAATCTTTTTCACCATCGCACCCAGGCCCTGGGGGGCTTGCTTTGGATATGCGAAGCACGACGAGGCAGGCCGCCTCGGATCGCAGCAAGGTAACTGAAGCATAATAGGCTTTGCCGGGATATCCACTTGAGCCTTGCGCGATCCGTGCAGGACCGCGTCAGCCTGGGGAGAAAGGTCAGCGCAAGAACTGCAGGACTTCCGCCAGTACCCGCTCGGCCTGCTCCCGATGCGGCACATGGCCACAACCTTGCAGCAGGCGCATCAACCCCGGGCCGCCAGCCAGTTCCACCAACCGCTCGGGGTGCGCCGGCGAGCCGAACTCGTCGTTGTCGCCATGCAGGCTCAACAGCGGGCAGCGTACCTGCGGCAGCACGGCATCAAGGCTCCAATCGGCAAAGTGCTCGGACAACCAGTTGTCCACCCAGGCACGCAATACCCACTCGGCCTTGCCGCCGTGGTAGCGCTCCAGCCGTTGCAACTGCCCGGGTTCGGCAAACTGCTGGTCAGCCACGCGAATGCCCTCAAGGGTACGGGCCTCGACAAACGCCTGCGCCGATTCGGTAATCAGCCCCACACACTGGCTGGCGAAGGCCGCCGCACAGGCCACGGCCATGCCGCCACCAACGCTGTGGCCGAAGACAATGAAATCGCCAATGCCAAAATGCTCGCGCAGCGCCGTGAACCCCTGCTGCGCCTCATCCTCGACAAAGCCCAGGCGCAAGCTGCCGGGGTGGGCGTCGGAGCGGCCAAAGCCCAGGCGATCGTAGGCGATTACCCGGCGCCCGGTGGTTTGCGCAAGCTGCGTCGGGAACTCGCGCCACAAGGCAACGCAACCCAGCGAATCGTGCAGCAGGACGATCGGCGCGCCCTGCGCCTGCAGTGGCGCCCATTCCTGGGCGAACAGCTTGCCTTGTGCGGTGTCGATCCAGTGCTCGCGGGTGTGCAGGTTGCTCATGGAGCCTCCGTTGCCGGTACCGGCCCTTTCAGCTCGACCTGGTTGCCATCGGGGTCGTAGCAGTACAGCGACAGCCCCTCGCCTTCGGCGCCATAGCGTTTTTCGGCAGGTTCGACTTCAACCCCCGCAGCTTGCAGGTAGGCCGTAAGTGCTGCCTCGTCGAACGGCTCGATGCGCAGGCAGAAATGGTGCAGGTTGCGCCCCTCGGTCCCCGGCGCCGCTCCACCAGGCTTACCCAGGGGACCGTCCAGGGTCACCAGGTCGATCATCGCCGTGCCTGTGGCCAGGTGGACCATTCCCAGGTCTTCGCGCACGCGGCTAACCGTGCAGCCGAGCAGTTGGGTGTAGAAAGCGACGCTGCGCTCCAGGTCGCTGACCCGCAGGACGAGGTGGTCGATGTGCTTGATGACGAATGGTCGCATGCCAAGGCTCCTTGTGGCTGCTGGATTCCTGTGGGAGCGGGCGCGCNNCGAACACCGGCGGAGCCGGTGCCAGGCACCGCGTTGGATTCTTCGCGGGCACGCCCGCTCCCACAGGGTACGAGGATCGCTTGCGAATTCAGTTATCTGCGCGACAGCGCAGCCCAAAGAGCTGGACAACCTTCCCCAAGGGATCACGCAAGCCCGATTAGATTCACCACCATAGCCCACGTGCGCATGGCATGACCATATCCAGTTACTCGTTTACCAACCGTTGCAGCACGCCCCCTTCATGGCGGGCGAGGATGCGCAGCAGTTGATCGACCAGCGCCCGGTCCGGCGCATCCAGGTGGAAGTGGTGCCCGCCCGGATGCCAGGAGATCTTCGCCTGGCTGGGCAAAGCCGCCTGGCGCCGGGTAAAGGCCTCACCGGTGAATGCCCCCTGGCGGCCGAACAGCAGGTACAACGGGCAACGGATCTGGCTGAGCAGGTCGCAGGCTTCGCGCTCGGTCAGCGGCATGGGTTCGGGCAGCACCAGGCGTGGGTCGTGGCGCCAGCAATAGCCTTCGCCCAGCTGCAGCAGGTCACGCAGCGCCAGCAGCCGTGCCGCCTCTTCCGACAGCCCGGTATCCAGGCGCTCGCGGCGTTGTGCCAGGGCCGTGTCCAGGTCCTCGAAACGGCCGACGTCCGGCTCGGCAAAACCCTGCAACTGGCTGCGCTGCACCATGCGCTTGAGCCGGTAGGCCCGGGCCAGGTGCTGCACGCGGTCGTCCTCGGCCACCGTGAACGGTGCGCCCATGCCGTCGAGGAAGGTCATGCTGGCAATACCGCTGGTCATGGCCGCCAGCAGCGACGCCACCCCGGTGCCCATGCCATGGGCCAGCACATGGAATTGCGCCAGGCCCAGGCTGTCGGCCACCGCCAGCATGTCCTCGGCATGTTCCCACAGGTAGTAGCCACTGTCGTGGCGGCGATGGTCCGAGCGGCCGTGGCCGACCAGGTCGGGGGCAACCACGAAGCAGCCGTCGAGCATCGGTGCCAGGCGCTCGAACGAGGCGGCGTTGTCCAGCCAGCCATGCAGGGCCAGCACCGGGATGCCGTCCTCCGCCCCCCAGGTCCGTACCGCAATTTCAATACCGTCGAGGTCCAGCAGGTGATCCTTGGGACTGCACAGCGAATGCATCGTAGTTCTCCCTGATAGAGCGCCGGCCCATGGCCAGGCATCACATGACACCGACCCATACCCCATACGTCGGCGTCATCCACACGACATGCCTACCCCATGCCTTGCGCCACCATCTCCCAACAGCCCTGCCCGCGCTGCTCCCCTACCGACGCTCTCGTGCACAGGACCGACCTGCGCATTCAACTAAATACCACCGCATGCCAAGGCGAAACCTGTCGACTGGCGCCTCCATTGACCACGGAGTATTCAGCATGACCAGCACACCCGTGCCTTTCCATCAGGCCCAGATTGTCCGTAACCTGCCTACCTGGTGCCGAACGATGCACCCCGACCATACCCGCCGCGTCGTGCAGAGCGTGCGCAAGGACTACCTCGACGAAAACGGCTCGCCTTACGCCTGGTACGCTGCAGCCAGCGATGAAGACCAGGCGCGTTTACGACAGCTGATCAGCGCCCGCAATGCCGGGTTCAAAGCGCTGCAAGCCTTGCTCGATGACTTCAGGCAGATCAGCGAATTCTGCAAGCCTTTGCTCGAGGGCCGGTTGGGCCCGGATGTCGAAGTGGACAAAGCCCAGTACCTGCACCAGCCGTTCAAGGTGTACACCACGCTGGAAAATGTCCCAGGCCTCGATTTTTCACTCGGCGGTGACGATACGTACATCAAGCGCCCCGAAGGGCCGCCACAGAAGCGCTCGCTGCTGGAGGCCGCACTGCACAATTTCGAAGGGCCCGACGAAGTGGGCCCGTTCGACACCCTGACCCTTGGCACGGACAACGTCGCCTCACTTCCCGGGCTCGAGCCCGAAGCGTTCGTGAACCTTTGCCGAAGCCTGAACCTGGGCCAGCAGTATCAAGACCACCTGCAGGGCATTTATGAAGGCCCCAGAAAGGCCGCGATCGAACAGCAGTGGATCGATGCAAGCCAGCAGGCACTGAAAACCGAGGCAATGATCGCCTACCTCAAGGGCCTGTTGACGCTCAAAGGCCACAATGCTCTGGTACAGCTATGCGACAACGAAAGCACGCCGCGTTACGGCGAACACAAGCTTCGCTGCTGGCGCTTCAGCCTGTTCGGCATCCCGCTTCATGGCGTACTGCTGATAGGCCCCGATGAAGCCGACCAGACCAACCCCTGCATGCTCTACATTCCCCACGATTCCGAACACCCGGTGAGGGAGTTCGCTTCCTTGCAAAAAGCCGGCTCACTCATGCGTCAACGCCTGGTGCAAACCACGTTTCGCCAGCACTTGATCAGCTTCGCTGACCAGGACAACCAGGTCGAGCTCAGCCGCAAGCTCGAAAATGCCTTGTTCGAGCACGACGCCTCCACACGCAAACCCAAGAACAAGCCTGAGCTGCACTTCAAACGAACGCGCCTGGCCTTTCCTATCTGGCAGGTGCTTTACAGAGACCACAAGCGCCGCGTCAAGGCAACTGCCAGAGCAATTGCAGTACCGACCGCCGATGCCGACGCCAAGGCACGCAAGGAACGGCTGCAGCACTGGCTGGACGCAGGCATGAACGTACTGAACGTGGCCGCCTTCTTCGTGCCTGGGCTGGATGCCGCGATGCTTGGGGTATTTGCCTACGACCTCATGGACTCGGTGTTCACCGGCTTCGAAGCCTGGGAAGAAGGCGATACCCAGGAAGCGCTGCAACAACTCGAGTCGCTGGCCATCAATGCCGCCGTGATTGCCGGTTTCGCCGTCGGCAGCAAAGCGCTCAAGGCATCGGGGTTCGTCGATGCGCTGGAAAGCGTCTGGAAAGGTGGCCGCGAACGGCTTTGGCACCCAGACATGGGCCCTTACAGCACTTCGAGCTCGTTGCCGGTGGGTGTGCAGAAAAATGCCCAAGGGCTCTACATCATCGATGGCAAAACCCACGTTTGGCTTCAAGGCAAACTGTATGAGGTGTTCGAAACCGACGGACAGTGGCATGTGCGCCACCCGGACGCCCCCGATGCCTACACTCCGGCCTTGCGCTACCTCGGCGACCAGCGCTGGCAGTTGGCCCACGACAACCCGCTCGAATGGGACGATGCGCAGTTGCTCGAGGGGCTGGGCCGGTTCGGTCAGGGGCTGGATGCATCGGAGCAACTTGCCGCCTTGCGCATTACCGAAGTCGACGCAGACACCTTGCGTCGCAGCCAGGTCACCGGCTCGCGGCCGCCGCCTCTGCTGGCCGATACCTTGCTGCGCCTGCGACTGGCTGACGACGTGGAGGGCATCATCACCCGGGTACGTCATGGCCAGCCTTTGGCTGCACATATGAACTTCGCGCTGCCGGAACTGGTACAGCTGCCTGGCTGGCCCGAGAACTACAGGCTGAAGGTCTTCACCGGTGCCGAAAAATGGGGGGAGGCAGACTATTTCGGTGCGCAGCCAAAAGCAGACACAGTACAGATCGAGATCGGCCGCGAAGAGCTTGACGATGGCGAACTGAGCAAGATTGTCCTGGCGGGGATGGATGAAGATGTCATACAGCAGCTGCTACCCGATACGCCAGCAGAGCAGCGCCCGGGCGCCCTCAACGAGCTGCTGGCCAACCACCTGACAGCACGTCGTCGCGAAGTCTTCGCGAGCATGCTGGAAAGCCATCGCGCACCGCTTGGCGACGAAGCACAGACCTTGGGCCGCCAGTTCCCCGGCTTGCCTGACAATGCCCTGGAAGAGCTCGTCGCACATGCCGACAGCACCGAACGCGAACGCCTGAAGAACGGGCGCGTGCCCTTGCGCGTGGCTGAAGAAGCCCGCTACCTGCAGGCCCGCGCCCGCCTCGATCGTGCCTTGACCGGCCTGTACCGAGCAGACCTGGCCAATGCCGACAGCCAATTGCTGCGCGATGCATTGGTAGCCGAACAGCCGCAGGCGAGTGAAGCCGAGCTGTTCGCCAGCGCCGTCGCCGACCGATCGGGCTGCGCCGTGCTGCTTGGCCAGCAATCAATCAAGCCAGGCTTTCGCTCGCCCATGCGCCTGGCACATGGGCGAATCGGTTACCCGCTCAGTGGTCGAGGAGCAGCAATCAGCACATCCGCCGCGACACGTCGGCTCAATCGACTTTTTCCTTCTCTGAATAGCAAACAGATCACCGCCCTGAGCGACGAATTGAGCCGGACCGGTGACCTGGGCTCGGCAATTCGACAACTGGAGACGGAGTGGCAAACTCTGGATAGCAATCTGGAAAGTTGGTACAAGAGCGCCCCCGACATCTTCAGGCGCCAGGATCGAGAAAAATGCACCGAACGCCTCAAAGAGGCCTGGCGGCGGGAGGGTTCAGCCAAACTGGGCACGCTCGTTCTGGAGAAGATACAAATATCCGAGCTGCCAGCGATCACAGCGAGCCTGCCCTACATCCGTGAACTCAAGCTGAACGATCTGCAACTGCAACGACTGGACAGGGCGTTCCTGTCATGCTTCCCCAACCTGCAAGTGCTGAGAGTGACCAACATCGCGACAATCAACCCGCAAGCGTTGTTCGAAGCGCTCGAAGCGGTGCCCAAGCTGCAGACACTGGACCTGACCAACAATACCGTTGTTACCCTCTCACCCACCGCACAACGAGTGCTGGCAGCGATGCCAGGCTTGCGCGAACTGAACCTGACCGGCAACAACCTTACATTGGATCAAGCGACATTGGCTTTCCTCTGCGATCAGCCGCTTAATATCCTGAAGCTGAGTCGAAATCGCATCACGCTTGATGAAAACCTCGCCACACGCTTCCAGGACATGATCCATCCGCAGCAACTGGACCTGAGCTTCAACTCGCTGCAACACGCGCCTGATGTGCGCTACATGGCGCGGCTGCAGCACCTGAATCTGGACAGAACTCAGCTGCATGCCTTTCCCCCTGGCCTGAGCACCCTGATGAACCAGCGACAGTACCAGTTACGTTACCTGAACCTCTCGTCCAACCACATTCCCAATGTTCCGGACCTGGTAAACATCCTGCGCAGTCCGTATGTGCGGGACGTCGCAGCGCGCGTGCGCGATCGCCGTTGGCTTTTCAACTACAACAATCTGGAAGCCGAGCCGGCCAGGCAACTGCGCGCAAGAGGCGTCAACATCTTCGAGCACCCGCCCGAAAGGCAGGAGTGGCAACGGCTCTGGCGCGATTCCGCAACCGATCATCAGGTACAGGTGTGGTCCGACCTGTTCGATCAGAACGACAATGGCGACCTGCAAGCGGTGTTGGAGCGTCTGACCGACTCGGTGGAAGCGCGAAGGGATCTGCGAAGCCTGCGTGCCCGAGTGTGGGAACTGTTGGAGCAGGCCCACGGGGACGCGGTGTTGCGCGAGCGTTTGAACGAGGTGGCGAAAATCTTCCCGCCCACTTGCGGTGACGCTGGCGCCGATGCGTTCAGCGCCCTGGAAGTGGAGTTGCTGATCCACCAGGTATCTGGGGAAGCACAGGACACGGCAAAGCCGATACTCGACCTTTATCGCAAGCTGTACCGTCGCGAAAAAGTCAACGAACTGGCCGATCGCATCAGCCTGCAACGCGGTTTGCGCAAGCGGGCGCTGCAGGAACATGCTGGTCAGTTACCGGACCGTGACGTACTGGATGTCGCGGCGGCGTTCCCCGATGCGGACCTGACCACAGGCCTGGTCGACGATATTGAAGTCCGCCTGGCATTGCGCCAGTCGTTGAGCGAAGACCTCGATTTTCCAGAACCCAGCAGCGGCATGCTCTATAGGGACCTCGCCAAGATCAACCAGCAGATCATCGACAACGTGCGCGATGCCGTGGTCGAACTCGATGCCGACACCACTGCCCGACAACTGTGGATAAGCGAACGGCCGGTCTGGGTTGATTACCTCAAGCGCAAATATGCCAGCCAGTTCGAGGCCATTACCGACTTCTGGCGCCCTGGCCTCGATTACCTCTTTTATTGTCTGGATGAAAGCCAGGAGGCGATCACGCACCTGGACAAATCGATAATACGGGCATTGGCCCCGGAAATGCCTGCCCTTGCGCTGGACGAAAACGGCACGCTGCGTCGGGTTCCGCTCAGTGGGAAAGCGTATTTCAAGGCTATGGAAGCCTTGACCAAGGCACAGGCGGAGGTGGAAGCCGGGCTATTGCTGAGCCTTACCCGGCAAGAAGACATCCTCGATGCCTGAAAGCTGATCAATGACCACGCAGGTCTTCGAAGAAGGCCTGCCGCCCATCCACCTGGCTCGACGCACGCGGCGCTGCCGCCGCCTCTGCGTTGGCCGCCTCCACATGCCAATAGCAGTGCCTGACCGCGCGGGTTACCGCCACATAGGCCAGGCGCTGCACCTCTTCCTTCTGCGCGGTATCGAACGGCTGGGCATCACCGGCCTTGCCCAGCCCGGCCTGGCGATACACCTGGTTCTTGTAGGGCGAACTGGTCAGGTACTGGCAGTCGCCCAGCATGAACACTGCATCGGCCTGCAAGCCCTTGGCACTGTGGTAGGTCAACTGGCGCAGCCGGCGCTGCTCGGCCGGCAACGCCGCCTCGGCGTTCAGCACGCCCTGCAGGTGCTCGTTCATCAGCGCCCTGTCGCTGCCCTTGCGATACAGCATCATCACCGTCTCGCCACGCTGATAGTGCTCGATCAGGGTTTCACCCAGGGCTGCCTCGTCACGGTCGAACACCTTGACCGGCGAGCCGGGCAACTCGGCCGCCGGCCCGCTGGCCCTGGCTTTCTTGCCGGCAATCGCCGGGGTGCCCTTGACCAGATACTCGGCCGCGTCGATCACCTGCTGCTGGCAACGGTAGTTGTCGACCAGCATCACCCGGGTATTGGCCGGCGACGGGAAGGCCTTGGTGAACTCCATGAAGTACTTGGGCGAACTGCCACGCCAGCCGTAGATCGACTGCCAGTCGTCGCCCACGCACAGCAGCGACGAATGCTGGGCATGGCGCCCGGTGTGCATCGCCGGGCCGCGACGACGGATCTCGGCGAGGCTGGCGCGAAGCCAGCTGACGATCTGCGGTGACACGTCCTGGAACTCGTCGATCATCAGGGGCGCCAGCGGCCGCAGCAACGGGTCGGGCAGCAGTTGCAGGTTTTCCGGGTTGTTCTCGCCGAACAAGGCGAACATGCGGTTGTAGCTCATCACCGGCGGCGACTGGTCAAGCAGGTGCGCCTCCAGGGCCTTCCAGTACAGGGCCAGGGCCTCGAAGAACAGCGCATCGCTGTCGCCGGACGGGAAGCTCATCGCCGCCACGGCAGTATTCACCTCCAGGCCGAGGTTCTCGATGAAGTTCGCCGCACCGACAAAGGCATCGAGCAGCGGCGCCGGGGCCAGTTCGCCCTTGACCTTGTATTCGAAGCCGGGGCCGGCCACGGCATCACCGGCCAGCGAGGCTGCCAGGCGCCGGGCCATGGCGTAGTTGTCGAGCCAGATCAGCGGCTGGTCGCAGAAGGCCTGCAACAGGGTGCGCTTGACCGCCCACTCGGCACGCACTGCCAGCTTGGCGCCGGGGCGCTGGTACTGCGCGCTTTCCGCCGGGTCGAAGCCCAGCACGAGCAAAGGCCCCTGGCCGGCCAGACGGCCATGCACATGGAAGCGGCTGCCACGAATCTGGATGGTCTCGCGGCAGGGTTCGATGCCCTTGATCGGCCAGGCGCCGGCGGCGAACCACAGGTCTTCGATCACGTCGCACAGCTCTTCGTCGCGCTGGGCAGCCAGCTGGGTTACCTGGGCGCGCTTTTGCACATCGGGGTTGTTCGGGTCCAGCGGCTTCAGTTGCAGGGCTTCGCTGCGCAACAGGCCGACCAGCTCGGCAAAACGCGGGCTCTCGCCCAGCAGGGTGCTGTAGCACTGGTTCAGCTGCTGGCGCTGGGCATCGTTCAGGCGCAGGTCGAACGGGTTGCTCTCGGCCTCGGCCTCACGCCCGGCCGGCATCTCGTTGCCCAGCGTTTCGAACGCGCGCACCTGGCCAAAGCCCGGCAGGCTGCGCACCAGCGGCAGGATGCGCGAATGGAACGTGCGCACCAGCTCGCGGGCCTGCAGCGGTTGCAGGTTGATCTGCCACAGGGCGAACACCTGCAGCAGGCGCTTGATGAAGTCCTTGCGCGACTCGCGGGTGAAGGTGACCACGGTCATCGCATCCGGCTCGTAGCCCAGGTAGTGGCGCAACAGCAGGATGCGCAGCACCAGCGAGGTGGACTTGCCCGCCCCGGCCCCTGCCACCACGCAGGTGGACGGTGTGTCGCTGAATATCAGCTTCCACTGCGCGGCACTGGGTTGCGCCTCGGCGGGCAGGCGCTGGGCGACATCGGCCTTGAAGCGCTTTTTCAGCTCGGCAGTCAGGGGCAGGCGCCAGTCATCGAACAGGTTGTCATCCCGGCCCGGTACGGCGGCGGTGTCTGGCCGGGTGTCGCGGATCACCAGCACCTGGCGCCCGGCCTCGTAACCTTCCACCCGCCCGCGTTCGAACCCTTCACGCACGCCATCGGCATGGCCACTGCGCTGGCCGCTGGCGTGGCCGAGGAACCAGGAGTCGCGGTGCTGGGCCTGCAGGCGGGTCAGGCCGCGCCCCAGCAGGCGGGCCGCCAGGCGGCGAAACCAGGGCAGCTGGGCAGGAGGGGTAAGGTCGGCAGGGGCCTGGGGTTGCTCGTGGGCCACGGTCACTCCGTTGAAAAACAAAATCAGCGGGCATGTTCGCCGCATCGACAAAAAATCGCCAGCGAATGCTTGCAGATCAGTGGATTAGGCGATGAAGCGGATAAAACACTCCATCGTTATAAATCTATTTTACTGATTATTTTAAGCCGATATTTACGCTTATTTTCGATGCTTCTTTGACGCATCATGGCCTCATTCCACTGATTCAAGG
Source organism: Pseudomonas sp. UBA6753 (assembly GCF_002453565.1). Lineage (NCBI taxonomy): Bacteria > Pseudomonadati > Pseudomonadota > Gammaproteobacteria > Pseudomonadales > Pseudomonadaceae > Pseudomonas > Pseudomonas sp. UBA6753. The sequence goes on from NZ_DKHD01000001.1 coordinate 30,503, forward strand.
AGCACGACCATGCTGCAACTGCGACCGTTCGAAAGCCTCGGCCACGCCAACCACGGTTGGCTCGACGCCCACCATCATTTCTCGTTTGCCGAGTACTACGACCCGGCGCGCATGCACTGGGGCAACCTGCGGGTGTGGAACGACGACCTGATCGCTGCCGGCAGCGGCTTCCCGCCGCACCCGCACCGCGACATGGAAATCATCACCTATGTGCGTGAAGGTGCGATCAGCCACCAGGACAGCCTGGGTAACAAAGGTCGTACCGAAGCCGGGGACGTGCAGGTGATGAGCGCCGGTACCGGCATCGTGCACAGCGAGTACAACCTGGAAGACGTCGACACGCGTATTTTCCAGATCTGGATCGTGCCGGAGCGCACTGGCGAAGCACCGCAGTGGGGTAGCCGGCCGTTCCCCAAAGGTGAGCGTGGCGAAGGCTTCGTGACCCTGGCCAGCGGCCGTGCGGGCGATGAGGACAGCCTGCAGATCCGCACCGATGCGCGGCTGGTGGCTGCCACCCTGCGGGCCGGTGAAACTGCCGAATACCGCTTCGACGCCGCACGCCGGGGTTACCTGGTGCCAGCCAAGGGGCTGGTGGAGGTCAACGGGCTGCGTGCCAAGGCGCGCGATGGCGTGGCGATCGAGCAGGAGGAGGTGCTGCGGGTGACCGCCATCGAGGACAGCGAGATCGTGCTGGTGGATGTGGCCTGAGGCCTGTCCTTGCAAGTTCGCATGTAGGTGTTCCCCTGTGGGAGCGGCCTTGCGTCGCGAAAGGGCCGCAAGGCGGCCCCGGCAATTTCGGCTGTGATGCCGAGATCCTGGGGCCGCTACGCAGCCCTTTCGCGACGCAAGGCCGCTCCCACACGATCACCACGGCCCGATAAGACCATGCTTTAACCTGTGGGAGATTACCCAGCCCTTTGGGCTGCGCTGTCGCACAGATAACTGAATTCGCAAGC
>NZ_DKHD01000001.1:31517-66512 GCF_002453565.1 Pseudomonas sp. UBA6753
GCACGCCCGCTCCCACAAGGTCGCTGCCAACTCAATGAGTTATGTGCAGTTCTATGAGAATGGGCCTGCAAGCGCTAGCCTGGTACAGCCACTTCGGCGAGCACCTCGGCCGAGGTGGTGACCTGGCGGAAGTGATGCTTCCACAGGTCGATGCCCAGCTTGCCCGACCTGTCGAGCGAAGAGCCTACCGTCATGTCGGTGACCAGGGTGGGCATCAGCCCCGCATCGAACAGGGCGAAACCGGCGGCCAGCACACAGGTTTCGGTCTGCAGCCCACATACCAGCACGCGCTCCACACCCAATTTCTTGATGTAGTCGATGGCCTCTGCGCTCTGCCCATAGCCATGCTTGACGAACACCTGGTCGGCTTCGACCAGGCTCTCGTCCTCCGCCGCCGGGTGCCAACCAAGCTGGCGCTCGAACGGCGTGACCTGTTCGTCGTGCAACTCGACCGAGGCGATGGTGGGGATGTTCGCGGACAACCGGCGCAGGCCATCGACCAGCCACTCGGGCGGGCTGAAGGTGGACTGGACATCGACAATGAGCAAAACCTGGCGCATGGGCGGATTCCGGGCATGGGCAAAGGCGCGGAGTATAACGCGATCGCCTGTGGTAAAGGCCTCAATGCCACCCTGCCAGGCTGTCCCCCTGGCGGAAGAATGCCCTCAAGTGCTCGACGAAGCACGACACCTTGGCCGACAGGTTCAGGCGTTCCAGGTACACCGCATAGATATCCGCAGGCGGCGTGTGGTAATCGCCCAGCACCTCCACCAGGCGCCCGCTGCGCAGGTGGTCGGCCAGGTTCCACTCGGCCCGCAGCAGGATGCCCTGCCCGTCCAGCGCCCAGTTCAGGGCGACCTCGCCATCGTTGGTGCTGAGGCTGCCATGCACCTTCACCGACTCGCTCTGCTTGCCGCGGCTTAGCCGCCAGATACCGAACGCGGCGTCGTTCTGGCGCAACACGATGCAGTTGTGGCTGGCCAGGTCCTTTGGCGATTCGGGGGTACCGTGGGCTTCCAGGTAACCGGGCGATGCGCACAATCGGCGGCGGTTGGCCGCGATCTTGCGGGCGATCAGCCGCGAGTCGGGCAGCTCGCCAAAGCGGATGGCCACGTCGATGGCATCGTTCGGCAGGGCAATGGGGCGGTCGGTCAGGTGCAGCTGCACCTCCACCTCGGGGTAGCGCTTGGCAAACGATGACACCGCCGGCCCCACGTGGGTACGGCCAAAGCCCAGCGGCGCATTGACCCGCAGCAAGCCCTTGGGCTCGGCACGGCTGCTGGACACCTGCCGCTCCATTTCCTCGATCTCGCCCAGTATGCGCTTGGCATTCACCAGGTAAGTCTCGCCCTCGGCGGTAAGGCTGATGCTGCGTGTGGTGCGGTTGAGCAGGCGCACGCCCAGGCGCTGTTCCAGCTGGGCCAGGCGCTTGGAGACCGCTGGCGGGGTCAGGTTCAGTTCGCGAGCAGTGCCCGCCAGGCTACCCACCCTGATCAGCTGGGTGAAGAACGCCAGCTCCGATACCGGATTCATAATTAACCTGAGGGAAACAATGAGTTGAATTTCATTGTATTACAGCATTTTTGAAAAACCATTACCTTTTGCCCTGCGTGATTAACCACAAGAAAGCTGGGCTCTTCGGCCGCCAAGGCCAGGTGTGACCTGCACCCCTCACGAGCAGCCCGGCCGCCAGATAAATCCGACTCACAACAATAATTCGGAGACGGCAATGGCCAAGCGATTGTTCGGCAAGCTCTACGTACAGGTATTGATCGGCGTAACCCTCGGGGTGCTGATCGGAGTGTTCTGGCCACAGGTTGGCGCTGACCTGAAGCCCGTCGGTGACGCCTTCATCAAACTGATCAAGATGGTCTTCGCCCCGATCATCTTCGCCACGGTGGTGCTGGGCATCGCCAAGATGGAAAACATGAAGGAACTCGGCCGCGTCGGCGTGCGTGCGCTGATCTACTTTGAAGTGCTGTCCACCTTTGCCCTGGTACTGGGGCTGGTGGTGGTCAACATCGTGCAGCCCGGCCAGGGCATGAACGTCGACCCCGCCACCCTGGATGCCAAGAGCATCTCCACTTACACCGCCGCGGCAGCCGGCAACAGCGGCGGCTTCATCGACTTCCTGCTGCATGTGATACCCGGCAGCGTGACCGATGCCTTCGCCAAGAACGAGATCCTGCCGATTCTGCTTTTCAGCACCCTGTTCGGCATCGCCCTCTCCCACCTGGGCCCGCGCGGCAAGCCGATGGTGGATGTGCTCGAAGCGTTCTCCCACGGCATGTTCTTCATCGTCGGCATGATCATGCGCGTGGCACCGCTGGCCGCCTGCGGTGCCATGGCCTTCACCGTGGGCAAGTACGGGCTGGGCTCGATCGTTTCGCTGGGCAAGCTGATGGCGACCATGTACCTGACCTGCTTCCTGTTCGTGGTGGTGGTGCTGGGCGCCATTGCCCGGCTGTGCGGCTTCAACCTGTGGAAGTTCCTCAAGTACCTCAAGGAAGAACTGTTCACGGTACTGGGTACCAGCTCATCCGAGTCGGTGGTACCGCAACTGATGAACAAGCTGGAAAAGGTTGGCGTGTCCAAGCCCGTGGTCGGCCTGGTGATCCCCTCGGGCCTTACCTTCAACCCGGACGGCCAGTGCATCTACTACACCATGGCCGCCATCTTCATCGCCCAGGCCACCAACACACCGTTGACCCTGATGGACCAACTGATCGTGCTGGGTGTGCTGCTGCTCACCTCCAAAGGCTCTGCAGGCGTAACCGGCTCGGGCTTCATCACCCTGGCCGCGACCCTGGCGACCATGGACAACATCCCGGTGGCCGGCATGGTCCTGCTGCTGGGCGTGGACCGCTTCATGTCCGAAGCCCGGGCCATCACCAACACCATCGGCAACGCGGTCGGCACCGTGGCCATCGCCAACTGGGTGGGTGCGCTGGACAAGCAGCGCATGGCCCAGGCCCTGGACGGCCAGCTACCGACCGACCCCGAACCCGAGGCCGCTGCCCCGCACCCTGCCCTTGCACGCATGGAGGCCGGCACACCCGCACCCTGACCTTACGAAAACCAGCAAAAAGATACTGCCTTGTGATGCAGTGAGGAAATAATCATGGACAAAGAAACAGCCGTGTCATCGCTTACCGACGTGATGGCCAAGTTCACCGCCTATATCGGCAAGCGCCTGCCCCGCGACGTCAAGGAAAAGACTGCCAAGTTGCGCGCCGCCGAAACCAACCCGCTGGCCATCGCCGTGTACGACTCGATGGCCGACAACCAGGAATACGCCGACAAGCTCAACCGGCCCAGCTGCCAGGACACCGGCGTCATCCAGTACTTCGTCTCGGCGGGCGCGCGCTTCCCGCTGCTGGGCGAGATGGAAGGCATCCTCGAGAACGCCACCAGGGAAGCCACCATCCAGGGCCCGCTGCGCCACAATGCGGTGGAAACCTTCATCGAGAAGAACACCGGCACCAACACCGGCTCGAAGATCCCGTGGCTGGACTGGGAAATCATCCCCGATGCCGACTACGCCATCGTCGACGTGTACATGGCCGGCGGCGGCTGCACGCTGCCGGGCTCGGCCAAGGTACTGATGCCGGGGCAAGGTTATGAAGGGGTGACCGAGTTCGTCTTCGATGTCATCACCTCGCGCGGTGTCAACGCCTGCCCGCCACTGCTGGTGGGTGTAGGGGTATCGACCTCGGTGGAGACGGCAGCACGCCTGTCGAAGAAGGCCATCCTGCGCGAAGTGGACTCCAGCCACCCCAACGAAAGCGCGGCGATGATGGAAAAGCTGCTGGAGGAAGGCCTCAACGAAATCGGCATCGGCCCGCAGGGCCTGACCGGCAACAGCAGCGTGATGGGCGTGAACATCGAGTCTTCGGCCCGCCACCCGTCCACCATCGGTGTGGCGGTGTCCACCGGCTGCTGGGCGCACCGCCGCGGCAAGATCCGCATCAACGCCGACCTGTCCTACGACATCCTCTCGCACGAAGGGGTAGTACTGTGAAAAAGATCCTGAGCACACCTATCAGCGACGAAGACCTGGCCAACCTCAACGTGGGCGATGTGGTCTACCTCACCGGCCAACTGGTGACCTGCCGTGACGTTGCCCACCGCCGGCTCATCGAACTGGGCCGCGAGCTGCCGGTCGACTTGCGCGGCGGCGCGATTTTCCACGCAGGCCCCATCGTCAGGAAGAAGGACGATGGCAGCTTCGAGATGGTCTCCATCGGCCCGACCACCAGCATGCGCATGGAAAAGTTCGAGAAGCAGTTCATCGAGCAGACCGGCGTCAAGCTGATCGTCGGTAAAGGCGGAATGGGCCCGGAGACCACGACCGGTTGCCTGGAGAACGAGGCAGTGCATGCAGTGTTCCCGGGCGGTTGCGCGGTGCTGGCGGCGACCCAGGTGGAAGAGATCGAGCGTGCGGAATGGCAGGACCTGGGCATGCCGGAGACGCTGTGGGTGAACCGTGTGCGCGAGTTCGGCCCGTTGATCATCTCCATCGACACCAAGGGCAACAACCTGTTCGAGCAGAACAAGGCCCGGTTCAACGAACGCAAGGGGGCGGTGATCGAGAAGATCAACAGCCAGGTGCGGTTCATCAAGTAACTGCGTGCGACATGGGGCCGCTTTGCGGCCCATCGCGACACAAGGCCGTTCCTACAGGGGTATCACCAAGCCTGAGGGCAGTGATATCCCTGTGGGAGCGGCCTTGCCCGCGAATGGGCCGCAATGCGGCCCTTGTCACGTCTTCTCTGGCCCTCAACCTGCCAGGTTGAAGTCCGCTGCGGTCACTGTGGTTGCATCCGCCACCCCCACCAGGCGGATGGAGTCGGTACCGATGCTGACCAGCGTGTCATTGCCGACATCGGCGATGGTGACGTTGGCGGCAAAGGTGGCCGCGGTGATGTTGAGGGCAGCGATATCCAGCCGGTCCTGGCCACCCTGCGGAACAGCGTCGAAGTTGATGATCAGGTCATTGCCGAAGCCGGCAGCGAACTGGAAGACATCATTGCCATCAGTGGCCATCATAGTGTCGTTGCCGGCACCGCCCACGACGGTATCGTTACCCGCCCCACCGTTGAGGAAGTCATTGCCGGCACCACCCTGCAAGGTGTCGTTGCCAACATCACCAAACAGCGTGTCGTTGCCGTCGCCACCCTGCAGCACATCGACGCCGTTGCCGCCATCAAGGCTGTCAGCGCCGGCACCACCCAGCAGGTTGTCGTTGCCGGTGTCCCCGAACAGCGAGTCATTACCGGCGCCGCCGTCGAGGGTGTCGTTGCCAGCGCCACCGTTCAGGGTGTCGGTGCCCAGGCCGCCGAGTAACTGGTCGTTGCCAGCATCGCCGTTCAGGGTGTCGTTGCCTGCCGCGCCGGTGATGATGTTGGCCAGGCCATTACCGGTACCGGTGAAGTTGCCCGCCCCGATATAGGTCAGGTTCTCGACGTTGGCACCCAGGGTGTAGCTGGCCGCCGTGGCACGCACGGTATCCGTACCGCCCGCCGTAGCCTCGACCACCACATCGCCGGCGTTATCCACCACATAGGTGTCGTTGCCAAGGCCACCGACCAGGCGGTCGATACCGGCACCGCCATTGAGCAGGTCGTTACCGGCACCACCGGTGATGGTGTTGGCCAGCGTGTTACCGGTGCCGGTGAAGTTGCCTGCCCCGGTAAAGGTCAGGTTTTCGACGTTGGCACCCAGGGTGTAGCTGGCAAGGGTGGTCTGCACCAGGTCGACACCACCGTTCAGCGCCTCGCTCACGGTGTCGCCGAGGTTGTCGACCACAAAGGTATCGTCGCCTGCACCGCCAACCATGGCATCTGCACCAAGCCCGCCGTTGAGGATGTCGTTGCCGGCACCGCCGTCGAGGTTGTCGGGGTCGTTACCGCCATTGAGGATGTCGTTACCATCCCCGCCGAACAGTTGGTCGGCGCCGCCGAGGCCGTTGAGCACATCGTTGCCGCCCAGCCCCGAGAGCGTGTCGTTGCCCGCACCACCGGTCAGGGTATTGGCCCCGGCAGTACCGACCAGCACCACGCTCGGCGGTGGCACCACCGCGGCAGTTGCGGCCGAAGTCAGCGACTCCCGGGTACCAAAGGCGTCGGTGTAGCTCACGACCACCCGCAACTGCCGGTTACCCTGCTCGAAGCCTGGGGTGAAGGTTGCAGCAGTGGCACCCGCGATGTTGCTGAAGGTGCCGCCAATGTTCTGCTGCCACTGGAAGCTGAACGCGCCCAGCCCATCCAGGTCGGCGATACTGCCGGTGAGCGCGGTCAGCGTCTGGCCCTGGTCTGGCGTGGTGTCGCTGATCAGCACGGCACCGGTGGGCGCATCGTTGACGTTGGCCACCGGGTCGAGGATGTCGGAGGCGATGCTTTCCTGCACACCAAAGTCATCCACGTAGCTGACCACCACCCGCATGTTCTGCCCCACCTGGTTCTGGGTGAGGAGGAAGGTGCTGTTGATGGCGCCAGCAATGTCGACCCAGCCCGTACCCCGGTTGGACTGCCACTGGAAGGTGAACCGCGGGTTGCTCAGGCCGTCGGCATCGACGATGGTTGCCGGGTTGGCGGTTAGCGTCTGGTTCTGCACCAGCAGCCCGGTCACGGTAGGCCCGGCGGTCGGCGCGCTGTTCGGCGCCGAATCGACGATTTCCAGCGTACCCTTGGTGTCCTGGTACACCGCGCGTACGCGGATGTTCAGCCCCGCCACATCGTCCGTGACCCGGTAGGTGCTACCGACGGCTCGCGAAACCTCGCCGGCAGCAACGAAGGTGATGTCTTCATAGACACCCGAGCCTGGCAGGGTCTCTACTTGCCAGTAGTACGCCACCGGGCCGGTGATCGCACCGGTCAGGTTGGTCGCGCTGACGTTGTCCGCGTCATGTACCGCCAGCGGGGTGACCCGCAGCAGCTGGCCACTGACCGGTGTGTCGTCACGCACGCCGGTGGCAGCGTCAAGAATCACCAGGCTGCCGGTGGGGCCGGCGTTGACGGCGGTACCCACACCGGAGGCTTGCGAGCCATCCGAGAACTGCAGGCGTTCGATACCGGTCAGGCGGTCGACACCATCACGCCCGGCCACCGAGTCGGTGACGATCACCGAGTTGCCATCGACCACCACGCTATAGTCGGTGGCCACCCCGGAGAACACCGCCGTGTCATAGCTGTCGGTGCCGCTCAGGATTTCACGGACGATCACCAGCTGGCCCGGGTTGTAGGTGCCTTTGAGCATCAGCGGCACCATCGGCTCCATGCTGTCGAAGCTGGCGATTTCCGGGCCGGTGCCGTCGCTGTTGGCGCGCACGCTGATGCGCACGTTCAGCCACTTGTCACCGTCGAGGATGTCGTCGCCACCACGGCCTTCGATCAGGTCGCTACCACTGCCGCCGAGGATGATGTTGCCGCCGTCGTAGAACGTTGCCCCGGCAGCCAGCAGGCCGGACAGGCCGTTGATCAGGCTGATGTTGGTCAGCACGCTGCCGTTGGCGCCGTTGGTAGGCAAGGTGGCAGAAGTTTCGCTGTCACCGCGCAGGAAGTCGCCATGGGCCGAACCCGACAGGCCTTCCATGATGTCGAAGCGCACCAGCGCAGACGCGCCCGAGCCCGGTACCGGCGGCACATCGAAGAAGCGGTCGCTGAAGTCGGCGGTCACGCCCTGGGCCAGGCCCTTGAAGGTCGCCCAGTCGTAGCCGGAACCACCGATGTAGCGGTCACCGAAGCCCAGGCTGCCGACCATGATGTCGTCGCCGCCTTCACCGTTGAACTTGTCGTTCTCGTTGCCACCGATGAACACGTCGTTGCCGATGATCGGGTCGTTGCCGAGCGGGTCGAAGTTGTCACCAGGCGCACCGTCCGAGGTGCCCTTCTCGATCCAGTCGTCACCTTCGTTGCCCATGTCCTGCTCGTTGGCCTTGCTGCCCAGGATAAAGTCGTTGCCCTGGCCGCCAATGGCTTCGGAGGCGTCCTCACCGGTGACGATGAAGTCGTTGCCGAAACCGCCGATGATCAGGTTGACGCCATTACCGCCGTGCAGCACATCGTTGCCGTCGCCGCCCTGGATGTTGTCGTCACCACCCATGTCGCTGATGATGTCGTCGCCGGCACCACCACGCAGCTGGTCGTTGCCGTCGCCACCCTCGATGCGGTCGTTGCCGCCATCGCCCCAGACCGTATCGTCACCCTCGCTGGACACCAGGATGTCATCACCGTTGGTGCCACCCAGCACGATGTGCTGGTCACCGGCATAGCGGATGTAGTTGGTGTCCGGGCCTGCTGTCAGCGGGCTGTCGCGGAACACCACCTGCTCGCCGTTTTCGCCCAGTGGGTCGGCATTGCCCAGCCCTTCGTTGAACTGCTTGCTCTGGTCCACTTCCAGGTAGAAGCCAACGTCGGAGAACACCAGGCCCGGCAGGTGGGTGGCCGAGGTGTTGGCCATGATCAGCTTGGCGAACGAGTTGCTTTCCAGTTCGGCGTTCATCGACAGGCCGGCGGTGCGCTCCAGGTAGTAGAAGCGGTCGCCGTCCTGCAGTTTCTCCATCTGGTTCTCGAACACGAAGTTGAAGGTGCTGCCGAGCATACCGCCGAACGGGGTTTTCGCCTCCGCCAGGCCGCCGATCCACAGGTCGATGGCATCGACCCCGGTCACGGTCACCGCCCGCAGGTCATCGACGGTGCCGAGCACGCCATCCTTGCCAGGGAGCGTGACATTGGCATACGCACCGGTGCTGTTGAGGAAGTCCAGGCGATCGGCTGGTGCGCCATCGCCGCCGAACACCAAGGCCATGGCCGCCGCGCGTTTTTCCAGCAGCGTGGTGGCCTCGGTGATGGTGCTGTGGGTGCCGTAGGCAGCGATGAAGTTGATCAGCGACTCCGGATGCTTCAGGTGCTGCACCAGGTCGACCCAGCTGGTGTAAGGCTTGAGCTGGGTATCGCCGGTTTGCGCGTAGATGTCGCGGCGCACAGCGTTCAGCGAAGGGATACCGACGTCGCGGCCACGGGCGATGTTGATCGCCGGCAGGTCCAGCGGCAGGCCGAGCAGGTTGTTGCGCAGCGCCTCGGTGACGAACTCGTCGATCTCGTTACCGGCCTGGCGGGTGACCCCGCGCACGATGGCACTGGTGGCATCCTCGGGGGTGACGCCACTGGCGGCATACGCCAGCGGGTTGAGGAACGCCGCGATCAGGCCCAGTTGCTGGTCGGGGTTGGCGCTGGCCGGGTCGCTGATGACGGTGAAGTCGACGTCGAAGCGGTCGACGGTCTCGGTCAGCATCGAGTGGCCGAAGCGGTACACGGTGTGAGCGAACTCGGCCACGATCGACGCATCGAGGTCGACGTCATACACCTGGGTCGGGGCGAAGAACAGGTCGACCCGCGGCTGCACGGTACGGGCGAACTCCTCGAACACCAGGTGCTGGTACTGCATCTCGGTACCGAACTTGGCGGCCTGGAACAGCCGCTCGCCATTCCACACCAGTGCATCGATTGCGGCCTGGTCGGCCGGCAGCACGGTTATCGGGTTGAGCAGCCACTCGTTGATGAAGGCCAGGTCACCCGAATCGAGCACGGTGTCCATGGTCTGCGCCACCAGCCGGTTGTGCTCGGAGTGGAAGATCGCATGCACGGCGGTCAGGCCGATGTTCTCGTTGACCCTGCCGTCGCCAGCGATGTAGTGCGCATCGAGCAGTTCGTTGTCGTAGGCCAGGTTGGCGCCGGTCTGCGGGTTCACCGGCACAGCGTTGCCCACATCGGTATCGGCATCAGGCGCCAGTACGCCGTTGCTGAACACCGGCACGGCATTGTGGGCGATGTCGGCAAGGAACTGGTGACCGGTGCGCACGGCATTGGTCAGGTCGATCGGCGCCAGCGGGTTGCCTTCGACCTGCTGGTCGTCGGCCGTGCCGGCAATGCCGTCGGCACCTTTCATGATTACCATCGGGAAGCCGTTGGGCCCCTTGATGAAGTTGCCGTAGGCATCGGTCGCCAGTAGCGGCACGTTGTCGACGTCTGCGTCGGTCAGGTTGATACCCAGTACGTCACGGGCTTGGGCCTTGACCACCTTCCAGGTCGCCATGCCACCAATTTCGGTGTCGTCGGCGGTACCGTAGCGGCCGTCGGCGCCCAGGTCCCGGTTGGTGATCAATCGGCCGGTGGCGATAGGTCCGTCGTCGGTCAGCAGATAGCCGCGCAGGAACACCTGGTGGGAAGGATGCGAGCTGTAGGTCTGGTTCTGATCCACGAACGGAGTGGTGGTATTGGTGTGCTCGTGGATGTCATCGGCGTTGCCGAGGATGCCATCCGGCCCAGGCAGGTTGGTCGCACGGGTCACCACCATGAAGTTGGTGAAACCGCCCTCCACGTACAGCGGGTCATCCGGTTGCAGCGGGATGTAGATGGTGCCCGAGCCCCCCTTGGTGACCAGGTCCAGGCCATGGTCGAAGAACTGGCCGAAGAAGGTCATCCAGGCGTTGAACGGCGCGGACAGGCCGGCATCGGCGGCGGTGTTCTCGAACAGGTACACGTCGTGGTCGTCGGCGGTGCCGAACTGGCCGTCCAGGCCTGGGCTGGCGACGATGCGCACGCCGTCCTTGAGCACGTCGTCGTTGCCCACGGCACCGAAGTTGAGCACACCGTCCGCACCGGGGTCATATGCCGTGGCATAGGCAGCCGGGTTGTTGGAGGTCTGGTCGGACAGCAGGTTGCTGATGGTGCGCGGCTGCGAGTCGAACACCGGGCCGCTGGTCTGTTCGTAAGACGAGCCCGGAATGGCCGGCGAGCCAGGGCCGAAGAAGCCGGCCGGTGCACCTTCGGCCGGGTTGAACACCGGGTCGGTCACGCGCGGGAAGACGTTGTCGGCGGCACCGTACTGCGTGTTGTTGATACCGTTGAGGTTCATCAGGTTGTTGTTCGAGCCATCCACCGCCCGCAGGCCCAGCGCCGAACGGATGTTGGGCAGCAGCGAGAGGATGTCTGCCCCGTTGGCATCGGCCTCGGCGATCTTGATCTGGTCGAGGATGAAGTTGAGGTCGGAACGCACCATGTGCAGCCCGGCGCCGCCAGCAGTGGCATCCGCCACCGGCGTGGCTGGCGTCGGTACCACAGGCGCGCCCGGTTGCACCACGGTGGTGGGCTGGGAGAACAGCACTTCGGTGGTGCCATGGGCGTCCTGGTAGATCGCCTTGACCCGCAGGGACAACCCGGCCAGGTCTGGCGACACCTTGAACGTGGTGCCGTCGGCACTCTGGAACGCCAGGTCGCCGGCCGGCAGCAGGATGATGTCCTCGAACACACCACTGCCCGGGGTGGCCTCGAACTGCCAGTAGTACGACACCGAACGGTCGGCGAGCGTGCCCAGCGGGTTGCCGGCGCTGATGTTATCGGCGTCCCGCACGCCGGCCACGTTTACCGTAAGCAGATCGCCCACGGTGATCGCACCGCCGTTGCCGTCAGTGATGGCCGGGTTGCCGACAGGCTGCGCATTCACGCCTTCCACCAGCACCCGCTGGCTGTCGGCGAACTGCAGGCGTTCGATGTGCAACAGGGTATCGACGCCATCGCGTCCAGCCACGTTGTCGGTCACCGTCCAGACATCATCTGATGTGTCGAGCGTACCTTTGGTGTTCTGAGTCACCGTGTACTCGCTCTGCACCCCTGAGAACACCGCCGTGTCGAACGCCGCGCCTCCCGTCGAGGTGCCGGGCAGTATTTCCCGCACGGCCTTGAGCTGGCCAGGGTTGTAGGTGCGGTCGAGCATGAACGGAATCATGTCGACCATGCTGTCGAAGCTGGCGATTTCAGGGCCGGTGTGGTTGACGTCTCCCGGGGCATACACGGCGATGCGCACGTTGAGCCACTTGTCGCCGTCGATCAGGTCATCGCCCCCACGGCCTTCGATCAGGTCGCTGCCGTTGCCGCCGAGCATGATGTTGCCGGTGGCAAAGCCGGTGGTCGGCAACCCGGCATCGGCCAGGAACTGCTGCAGGCCACGGATCAGTGCCACGTTGGTCAGCGCACTGCCGGTGGCACCACCGTGGTTGAGGATGGTCACGGCATCGACATTATCGCCCTTGAGTACATCGGCGAAGTTCGAGCCGGACACGCCCTCGACCTCGGCAAAGCGGTCGAGGATGGAAGCCGGCGAGGCGCCGACCGGGTTGAAAATACCGGTGTTCTGGTTCGGTGCGTTGCCATGGGGTTGAGCCAGGGCGGCCAGGGTCAGGTCGACGGTGACGCCAACCTGGTCATTCTTGTTGGTAATCCAGTCGAAGCCGGACATGCCGTCCATCTTGTCCTGGGCGTCGCTGCCGACAAAGATGTCGTCACCGCCCTCGCCGATCATTTCGTCGAAGCCACCACCACCGACGAAGATGTCGTTGCCGACCACTTCGTCACCCAGCAGCGGCGCAAAGTTGTCGCCGGGCGCACCGTCCTGGGTGCCCTTCTCGATCCAGTCGTCGCCCTCGTTGCCGGTCGGTGGCAGGTTGGTCTTGGCGCCGAGGATGAAGTCGTCGCCCTGGCCGCCGAAGGTGGTGCTGATGTCTTCGGTGGTGATGATGAAGTCCTGGCCGTTGCCGCCCAGGATCAGGTTACCGCCCACCAGCATGCTGCCGGCGACGATCACGTCGTTGCCGTCGTTGCCTTCCAGGCGGTTGTCGCCGAAGGAGTCGGTGATGATGTCATCACCGGCGCCGCCCAGTACGGCATCGTTGCCCGCACCGCCTTCCAGGGTGTCGTTGCCGGCGTCGCCGTAGACGGTATCGTCGCCCTCACCGGAGATGATGATGTCGTTGCCGGAGGTGCCGCCCAGCACCACGTGGTCTTCGCCGGTGTAATGCAGGAAGTTGGTGTCGGTGCCCACGGTATCGGGGTTGTCGCGAATCACCAGCGGCACCACTTCGACGCCGTTGATCATGATGCCGCCCGTCGGGTCGGCCCGGCCATCGGCACCCAGGCCGGTGAACTGCTTGGTCTGGTCCACCTCGAGGGTGAAGGTCGGCGTGAGGAACACGGTGTTGGACAGGTGGGTGACATCGGAGTTGAGCATGATCAGCTTGGCGAAGGAGTTGTTCTCCAGCTCGGTGCCAAAGTTCATGCCCGCGGTGCGCGAAAGGTAGTAGAACCGGTCGCCGTTCTGCAGGGCTTCCAGCTGGGTTTCGAAGACGAAGTTGAAACTGGAGCCGAGCATGCCGCCGAATGGCATTTTCTGCTCGGCCAGGCCGCCGACCCAGAAGTCGATGTCATCGACACCGGTCACGGTCACCCCGCTGATGTCATCGGCGGTGCCGGCGATGCCGTCCGCGCCGACCAGTGTCACGTTGGCGTAGGCGCCGGTGCCGTTGAGGAAGTCCAGGCGGTCCGCTGGCGCGCCGTCACCGCCAAGCACCAGCGCCACGGCGGCGGCGCGCTTGGCCGCTTCGGTGTCCGCCCCGGTGATGGTGGCGTGGGTACCGTAGGCGGCGATGAAGTTGATCAGCGACGCCGGGTGCTTGAGGTGGTCGGCAAAGTCGGCCCAGCTGATGTAAGGCTTGAGCTGGCTGTCGCCGGTCATGGCATAGAAATCGCGCCGCGCCTCGTTGAGGGTGGGGATGCCGGTGTCACGGCCACGGGCAATGTTCAGCGCGGGCAGGTCCAGCGGCAGGCCAAGCAGGTTGTTGCGCAGCGCCTCGGTGACGAACTCGTCGATTTCGTTGCCCAGCTGACGGGTGACGCCACGGATGATCGCGCCGGCCGCTTCGTCGGCGGTAGCGCCACTGCCAGCGAAGGCCAGCGGGTTGAGGAAGGCAGCGATCAGGCCGAGCTGCGGGTCGCCGTCCACCGGGGCGAACGCCGGGTCGAAGCGGTCGACGGTCTCTGTCAGCATCGAGTGACCGAAGCGGTACACCACATGGGCGAACTCGGCGAGGATGGCCGGGTCGATCGAGGTGTCGTAGCCATTGGGTGCCAGGAACTCGTCGATCTGCGGCTGGATGGTGCGGGCGAACTCTTCGAACACCAGGTGCTGGTACTGCATCTCGGTGCCGAACTTGGCAGCCTGGAACAGCCGCTCGCCGTCCCATACCAGCGCGGCAATTTCGGCGGGCGTGGTGGGGATGGCAGCGACATCATCGATCAGCCACTGGTTGAGGAACGCCACATCGCCGGAAGCCAACAGGGTGTCCTTGGTCTGCTGCACCAGGCGGTTGTGCTCGGAGTGGAACACATGGTGCACGGCAGTCAGGCCGATGTTCTCGTTTACCCGGCCGTCGCCGGCGATGTAGTGGGCGTCGAGCAGTTCGTTGTCGTAGGTCAGGTTGTTGCCACCCGGCCCCACCGGCTGTGCGTTGCCCACGGCAGTATCGGCGTCGGCCTGCAGCACACCGTTCACGATCACCGGCGCGGCGTTGTGGGCGATGTCGTCAAGGAAGCCATGCCCGGTGCTCACGGCATTGGCCAGGCTGATCGGCGCGTCGCGGTTGCCTTCGACCAGCGTGGTGACGTCGTCGGCGGTACCGGCGATGCCGTCGGCGCCATTGTTGACGCGCATCACCACCTGCGGCATGCCGTTGGGCCCGCGCAGGAAGTTGCCGTAGGGGTCGGTGGCCAGCAGCGGCACGCTGTGCACATCGGCATCGGTCAGGTTGATGCCGAGCAGGTCGCGGGCCTGGGCCTTGACCACTGCCCAGGTGGCCATGCCACCGCTTTCGCCGTCGCCATCGTCGGCGGTGCCGAAGCGGCCATCGGCGCCCAGGTCACGGTTGGTGATGAGCCGCCCGGTGGTTACCGGGTCGCCTGCAGCATTGAGCGTGTATTCACGCAGGAACACCTGGTGCGAGGGGTGCGAACTGTAGGTCTGGCTCTGGTCGACGAACGGCGAGGTAGTGTTGGTCTGGCCATCGTCGGCGGTACCCACAACACCATCGGCGCCTGCGGTACGCACAGCCCGTGGCAGCACCATGAAGTTGGTCGGGCTGCCTTCGACGAACAGCGGGTCGTCCGGCTGCAGCGGGATGAACACGACGTCGGTGCTGCTTTTGGTGACCAGGTCCAGGCCGTGGTCGAAGAACTGGCCGAAGAAGGTCATCCAGGCGTTGAAGCCGGCGGTCAGGCCGACGTCGGGCGACACGTTGGGGATGAAGAACACTTCCGTGTCATCAGCGGTGCCGAATACCCCATCGATGCCGGGGCTGATCACCGGGGCGGCGCCGCCATTGGCTTCGACTGCGGCCGGGTTGTTCGCCGTCTGGTCGACGATCAGGTTGCTGATGGTACGTGGTTGCGAGTCGGTAACCGTACCGGTGCCGGCATAGGCGCCAGTGAAGGACGGACTGAGCAGGCGCAGGAACGAGTTGTCGGCGGCGCCGAACTCACTCTGCCCGGTCACCAGGTTGTTGTAGCTGCCGTCCACGGTACGCAGGCCGAACGGCACCTGGCTGTTGGGCAGCAGGTCGATCAGGCTGGTGCCATCGGCATGGGCTTCGGCGATGAAGATCTGCTGGAGGATGAACTCCAGGTCCGACTTGCTGAAATCTGCCATTTCAATTGCCCTCGATCTGTCGGGAGATGACTCAGGGCAACAGGGTCCTTCCCGCGCCCAGTCAGTGTGACGTGCGCAGTTTCTGATTCTGGGTTCTGGGGCAGTTGGGCACTACGGTGCTGTGTTATCGCCACTGGCCTCATCGCCGGCAAGCCGGCTCCCACAGGAACGGCGGGAACCTTGTAAACGGTGCGATACAGGTAGGCACCGCACACACATCGACCCCAGCTCGCACAGGGTCCGAATACATCAGACTAAAGTCGCAGAAGAAAAACTTGTCAATATCCCGTCAAAAAATTCGTCCGACATTGATAACGCGACACAACTCCCTGTTTTTCATGGCACTTATGAAAAGTTCAAAGATTTTATAGAGCAAAAAGATATTACCGAGTGTTTCACTGCAACCTACGCTGCTGCATGTGGGAGCAACGCAGCGTTTTGGACCATTCGCCCTTAGAGCGACCCGCCTGCGAGCCGACCAGAAGCCACAACTACCGCTGTACGGGGCGCCGCAAGGGCTTCCCGTTTGTGATAAAGGGAGGCCCCCGATGCACAAGCCGCCACGTACCCGTTCCGAGCTGGCCGACGTGCTGTTCCGCCTGCGCCGCAGCTTTTTTGCCCTGGCCGCCTTCAGCGGCGTGATAAACGTCATGATGTTGACGCCAGCAATTTATATGTTGCAGGTGTACGACCGCGCCCTGGTCAGCCGCAACGTCACCACCCTGATCATGCTCACCCTGCTGGTAATCGGCCTGTTCATGCTGATGTCGGCCCTGGAGATGGTCCGCACCCGCGTACTGATCCGGGTCGGCAACTTCCTCGACATGGACCTCAACCGACGCATCTTCAGCGCTGCCTTCGAACGCAACCTGAGCCGCACCGGCGGCAACCCGGCCCAGGCCCTGCAGGACCTTGCGCAGGTGCGCCAGTTTCTGACCGGCAACGGCCTGTTCGCCTTCTTCGATGCCCCCTGGACGCCGATCTACCTGCTTGTCTGCTACCTGGTCCACCCACTGCTGGGGCTGGTGACGCTGATCGGCTCGCTGATCCTGGTAGGCCTGGCCTACCTCACCGAGAAGGCCACGCAAAAACCCTTGGCCGAGGCCAACCAGGCGGCCATGTCGTCGGCCAGCTATGCCAACAACAACCTGCGCAACGCCGAAGTGATCGAAGCCATGGGCATGCTGCCGGCGATCGGCAAGCGCTGGTACCAGGGCCACTTGCGCATCCTGCAGATGCAGACCCTGGCCTCCGACCGCGCCGCAATGATCAGCAGCACCGGGCGTTTCGTGCGCATCACCTTGCAGTCGGTGATCCTCGGTGCCGGCGCACTGCTGGCGATCGAAGGCAAGATCACCCCCGGCATGATGATCGCCTGCTCGATCCTCACCGGCCGCGCCCTGGCCCCGGTGGAGCAGGTGATCGCCGCATGGAAGCAACTGCTGGGCTGTCGTTCCGCCTGGGGCCGGCTCAACGACCTGCTGCACGACTACCCGCAGCGGCCACCGAGCATGTCGCTGCAACGACCAATGGGCATGCTGGCCGTGGAAAACGTGATCGCCGGCGCCCCCGGCACCAACAACAACATCGTGCGCGGGGTCAGCTTCAGCCTGGTCCCGGGTGAAAGCCTGGGCATCATCGGCCCTTCGGCCTCGGGCAAATCCACCCTCGCCCGCCTGCTGGTAGGCGTGTGGCCGACCCAGGCCGGCAAGGTGCGCCTGGACGGTGCCGACATCTTCACCTGGAACAAGGCCGAACTTGGCCCGTGGCTCGGCTACCTGCCGCAGGACGTGGAGTTGTTCGAGGGCACCATCGCCGAGAACATCGCACGTTTCGCCGAAGTGGACAGCGAAGCGGTGATCCGCGCTGCCCGCAGCAGCGGCGTGCACGACATGATCCTGCGCTTCCCGCAGGGCTACGACACCCGCCTGGCAGCCGACGGCAGCCCGTTGTCCGGTGGCCAGAAGCAACGCATCGCCCTGGCCCGTGCGCTGTATGGCGAGCCGAACCTGGTGGTGCTGGACGAGCCCAACGCCAACCTCGATGACGTTGGCGAAAAGGCCCTGGTCGATGCGCTGGCCGAACTCAAGGCGCGCGGGGCCACGGTAATCCTGATTTCCCACCGGCCCAATATGCTGTGCGCGGTCGACAAGGTGCTGATGCTGCGTGACGGTGCCGTGCACATGCTCGGCAGCCGCGACGAAGTGTTCGCGGCGCTGCGCAAGGCCAGCGTGATCCCGGCGGCGACCGCAGCGCCGCTGGCCTCGGTAAAAGTACGGGAGTGATCGATCATGCAGATGACCCAACACACCGAATTGATTCCCGCCGAGGCCCGCAACGGTATCGACCTGGACATGGGCCGGCCGGCACGCTGGGGCGTATGGATGGTCATCGCCGGCTTTGGCGGTTTCCTGCTGTGGTCGTGCCTGGCGCCACTGGATGCCGGGGTAGTCGCCACCGGCACGGTCAAGGTCACCAGCAACCGCAAGGCGGTGCAGCACCTGACCGGCGGCACGGTCGAGGCGATCCTGGTGCGTGAAGGCGACATGGTGAAGAAAGGCCAGGAGGTGGTACGCCTGGACGCCCTGCGCGCGGTGGCCGAACAGGGCGCGGTCAGTGCCCAGTACATCGTCAGCAAGACCGTGGAAAACCGCCTGGAAGCCGAGCGCGATGGCCGCGACACAGTCACCTTCGACCCTGCCCTGCTCAAGCACTACGGTAGCGACCCGCGCCTGCTGGCCGCCATGGACCTGCAACAGCGCCTGCTGGACACCCGTCGCGCGGGCCTTGCCGGTGAACTGAGCATCCTCGAGGAAAACCTGGCCGCCACGGCGGTGCAGCTCAAGGGCCTGCAGCAGGTGTACGGCGCCCGCGCCTCGCAGATCGGCTTCCTCAACCAGGAACTGCAAGGCACACGCGTGCTGGCCGCCGAAGGCTATGTGCCACGCAATCGCCTGCTGGAGCTGGAGCGCAACAATGCCGACCTGTCCGCCGGCCAGGCCGAAAACCTCAACAACATTGCCCGGGCGCGCAGCCAGGCCACCGAGATCAAGCTGCGCATCTTGCAACGCCAGCACGACTACCTCAAGGAAGTGGAATCGCAACTGACCGATACCGCCAAGGAGAACACCACCTTGGCCGATCGCCTGCGCGCGCTGGACTACGAAGTGACCCACACGGTGATCCGCTCACCGATCGACGGCATGGTCCAGGCCCTGAGCATCGCCACGGTCGGCGGCATCATCCAGCCTGGGGCCAAGATCATGGAGGTGGTGCCGCTCGACCAGCCGTTGCAGGTGGACGCGATGATCCCGGTGCAGGCCATCGACAAGATGGTGCCGGGCCTGGACGTGGACCTCGCCTTCCCGGCCTTCAACCATGCGAAGACACCGAACATCCCCGGGCGGGTCATGACCATTTCTGCCGACCGCCTGATGGACGAAGAAAGCAAGCAGCCGTACTACCTGGCCCAGGTGGAAGTGACGCAGGACGGCATGGGCCTGCTGGGCAGCAACCACATTCGCCCCGGCATGCCGGCCACCGTCACCATCAAGACCGGCGAGCGCAACCTGCTCAGCTACCTGCTCAAGCCGATGCTCGAACGCGTGGACGCCTCGTTCAAGGAGCAATGACATGAATCGCCCGTGCCTGATGTTGTGCCTGTTGGGGTTGTCCGTACAGGCCAGTGCCATGGACCTGAAGCAAGCCTGGGACCTGCTGCAGTACCAGGGCCCAATCTACCGCGCCGCGGTGCACGAGAAAGAAGCCGGCAGCGAGAACCGCGCCATCGGCCAGGCCGGCCTGCTGCCGCAGATCAACGCTGCGGGCTACTTCAACAAGGTCAATGGCAGCCAGCGTCAGAATGGCCGGGACAGCGACCTGGACTATGACTCCAAGGGCGCCAATGTGCGGTTGCGCCAACCGCTGTTCAACAAGCAGAAGATGGCCGAATACCGTCAGGGCCAGCAGCGTGCGGACTACAGCGTGGCGGTGTTCGATGCCAAGAGCCAGGACGCCGCGGTGCGCCTGGCCGAGGCTTACTTCGACGTGCTGCTGGCCAGCGAAACCATCACCCTGGCCAAGGCCAAGCTGAATGCCTTCGAAGAGCAATTGGCGTCGGCGAAGCGCCGCATGGAGCTGGGTGCCGGCACCATCACCGACATCGACGAGTCGGTAGCCCGTCGCGACCTGGCCGAGGCCGACCTGATCGAGGCCCAGGACAACCTGGTCAACGCCCGCCGCAAGCTGGAGGAATATATCGGTGAAACGCCGGAGTCGCTGACCACCTTGCAGTCGGGCTTCAGCACCCCGCCGCTGATGCCAGGCAAACTGCAGGACTGGCTGGTCAAGGCCCAGGCCGACAGCCCGTTGATCCATGCGCGCCGACACAACTACGAGCTGGCCGAAGAAGAAGTGAAACGCGCCCGCGCCGGGCACTGGCCGACCCTGGATTTCGTGGCGGGCTATACCGCCGGCAGCAGCCAGTCGATTTCCGAACTGAACCAGCGCAACCACTACAGCTCGATCGGGCTGGAGCTGAACATTCCGCTGTACAGCGGCGGCAGCACCAGCGCCCTCACCCGCCAGGCCAGCGCCAACAGTTCCAAGGCCCTGGATGAACTGGACGCCACGCGCGAGGAAGTGATTTCCGGCACCACCCGCGAGTACCGCGGCGTGCAGAGTGGCGCCTTGCGCATTCAGGCGCTGGAAAAGGCCGTGGCGTCCAACGAACGCTCGCTGCTTTCGGCCCGCAAGGGTTTCAGGGAAGGCGGCACCAGCACCAACTCGGATGTGCTCAATGCCGAGGAGTTGCTGTTTGACGCCCGGCATGACCTGTTCGAGGCGAAGCTGAACTACCTGATGTCGCGGCTGCGCCTGGCATCGTCGGTGGGCAGCCTGGGGGATGACGATATTCAGCAGATCAACGATTACCTCGGGCCGGAACTGGTGGTGAGCAACTGACTATCGGGCAGCCCTGTGGGAGCGGGCATGCCCGCGAAGCAGGCGACGCGGTGGATGGCACCGNNGGGAGCGGGCATCCCCGCGAACCCCGGCATAGCGGGTGCCACCCCCCGAGTCGCCTTTTTCGGGGGCATGCCCGCTCCCACAGGGTATGCGGTGCCTACCGCATTCTGTTCCATTTCAGGCTATGATCGGTCACCCCGCCGCGGACGCCCTGCCCCATGCCCGTAGACCTCCAAGCGTTATACCCCAGGCTGATCCACCTGATGCTGGACACGGTGTTCGTGGTGGACCGGGACAACCAGATCGTTTTCGTCAGCGATGCCTGCGAGGCGCTGCTGGGCTACCGGGCCTGCGAACTGATCGGCACCCCGATCACCGACTACATGCACCCTGACGACCTGGCGATCACCCGCGCATCGATCGTCCGGGTGATGAACGGCCAATCCCACTACGACTTCCGCAACCGCTACATCCGCAAGGATGGCGGTATCGTGCATATCCTGTGGGCCGCCTGCTGGTCCGATGAGGCCGATGCCCGCATCGGTGTGGCGCGGGATGTCACCGCCCAACGCCAGGCCGAGGAGGAACTGCGCTTCCTGGCCCACCATGACCCACTCACCCGCCTGGCCAACCGGGCCATGTTCAATGACCGGCTGGACGCAGCCCTTGCCGCGGCCCGACACCACAGCCACCCGCTGGCGTTGCTGTTCATCGATATCAATGACTTCAAGGACATCAACGACAACCACGGCCACAGCGTGGGTGACCGGGTGCTGTGCACTCTGGCGCGGCGCCTGGAAGGCTGCGTAGGTGCGACCGATACAGTGGCGCGGATGGGTGGTGACGAGTTCACCGTGCTGCTGACCGACTACGTGTCGCCAGAGGCCATCGCCGAACAGGTGGCACGCATCCTGGCCGCCATGGCCGAGCCACTCGGCGCCGAGTTTGCCGGCATCGACGCGCCATCCTGCAGCATTGGCGTGGCCCGTTTCCCCGAGGACGGCAACGATGCCGACATGCTGCTGCGCCATGCTGATGGCGATATGTACCGGATCAAGCGACAGCGCGCTGCGGCCGGCTGAGCGCTTTGGCGGCCGCCAGCGGAAACGAGCACGACGGAGATGACCATGCGCAACCCTGAAGACGCCTTGCTCGACAGCTGGCAGCACAACGCCCAGGCCTGGATCGATGCGGTGCGCAGCGGCAGTATCGACAGCCGTCGCCAGGTCACCGACCAGGCCATCCTGCTGGCCATTCTTGGCCGCCAGCCCGAACGGGTGCTCGACCTGGGCTGTGGTGAAGGCTGGCTGCTGCGCGCGCTGGCCGACCGGGGTGTCGAGGCGGTAGGTGTGGATGGAGACCGGGCGCTGGTGGATGCCGCGCGTGCTGCAGGTTCCGCCGAGGTGCACCTGGCCAGCTATGCACAGCTGGCCGCCGGGCAGGCCTATGTTGGCAAGGACTATGACCTGATCTGCGCCAACTTCGCCCTGTTGCAGCAGGACATCATCCCGTTGCTGGCGGCGATGAATGCGTTGCTGGCGCCCGGGGGTGGACTGGTGATCCAGACCCTGCACCCGTGGAGCGTGGCGGATGGGGATTACCAGGATGGCTGGCGGGAGGAAGCGTTTGCCGGGTTCGCCGGGGATTGGCAGGTGATGCCGTGGTACTTCCGTACCCTGGCCAGCTGGTTGAACGCGCTGGACATGGCGGGGTTGCGGCTGGTCAGCCTGCAGGAGCCACAGCACCCGCAGAGTGCGCTGCCGCAGTCGCTGCTGTTGGTGGCCGAGGGGCGCTGAACCGCAGTGGCTTTACCGGCCTCATCGCCGGCAAGCCAGCTCCCACAGGTACTGCACTGGCCTATCGGGCCGTGGTGATCCTGTGGGAGCTGGCTTGCCGGCGATGGGGCCGGTACAGGCAGCAACTACAAGACCGGCTTGCGCGCCGCCCCGCTGCGGGCCTTGGCCATGGCTGCCAGGCGCACCGCGACGTTGGCCGCACCGTAACCGGCATACCCCCCCTTGCGCTGGATGATCTCGAAGAAGAAACGCTCTTCGAACGGCTCGGTGTACACGTGGAACAGCTCGCCGCCTTGGGCATCGCGGTCGTACAGCACGTTGTAGTACGCCAGTTCGCTGAGGAACTCGTCGTCGAAATCGAAACGCGCCGCCAGGTCGTCGTAGTAGTTCAGCGGGATCTCCAGCAACGGTACCCCAGCCAGTTTGGCCCGCGCCACTTCGCGGAAGATGTCGTCGCAATCGAAGGCGATGTGGTGCACGCCCGAACCGCGGTAGCTGGACAGCGCATGGGCGATGGCGGTGTTGCGGTTTTCCGAGATGTTCAGCGGCAGGCGCAGGGTGCCGCACTGGCTACGCAGGGCGCGGCTCTTGACCAGGCCATAAGGGTCCGGCAGCACCACTTCGTCGTCGGCAGCGAAATCGAACAGGCTCTTGTAGAACAGCACCCAGCTGTCCAGCGACTCGGCCGGCAGGGCCAGGGCCATGTGGTCGATACGGCGCAGGCCGCCGGTGGCCGTGGCGTTCTTGTCCAGGCTGAAGTCGGTGTCGTACAGGGTCTGGCCTGCAGTGCCCTGCTCCACCAGGTACAGCAGGCTGCCATCTGGCGCACGTACTGCCGGCACTTCGCACTCGTTGGGCCCGACCAGGCCACGGAATGGCTGGCCACGGAAGGCGGTGGCGCGCTTCAGGGCGGCTTGCTGGTCCTTGACCCGCAGCGCGGTGGCGCACAGCGACGGCCCGTGGGCCTCGAAGAAGTTGTGGCCGAAGGAATAGGGTTCGGCGTTCAGCACAATGTTGATATCGCCCTGGCGCAGCAGCTGCACCTCTTTGCTGCGGTGCTTGCCGGCATCGGCAAAGCCCAGGCGCTTCAGCCAGCTGCCCAGGCGCGCGCCAACGGCTTCGTCGACTGCAAACTCGAGGAACTCCACACCGTCATAGGCACTGGCCGCCGGTGGGGTGAACAGCACACCGGGCTCGATCGAGGTACCTTCCTGCTCCAGGCGCAGGCGGGTGTGTTCTTCGAGGTACAGCAGCGAACGCAGGCCGTCGGCGGCATTCTGCCGGGGCGGTGCGGCGCGGAAGCCGTCGTTGAAGATTTCCAGCGACAGCGGCCCGCGGTAGCCGGTGGCAAGGATTGGCGCCAGGAAACCGGCCATGTCCATCTCGCCCTGCCCCGGGAAGCAGCGGAAGTGGCGGCTCCACTCCAGCACATCCATGGCCAGGATCGGCGCGTCGGCCATTTGCACGAAGAAGATCTTGTCGCCGGGGATATCGCG
The DNA here is from genome assembly GCF_002453565.1 of Pseudomonas sp. UBA6753. Classification (NCBI taxonomy): domain Bacteria; kingdom Pseudomonadati; phylum Pseudomonadota; class Gammaproteobacteria; order Pseudomonadales; family Pseudomonadaceae; genus Pseudomonas; species Pseudomonas sp. UBA6753. Next base: position 55,309 of record NZ_DKHD01000001.1, read on the forward strand.
GATCGCGCTCGGGTCGCCCTTGAGCGACAAGGTGTGGAAGCTGTCGAGGATCACCCCGAGGGCCGGGTGGTCGGCCTGGCGCACCAGGTTCCAGACCTGCTGGTAGGTGTTGACGTGGCGGCCCCAGGCCAGCGCTTCGTAGCCAATGCGCAGGCCGCGTTTGCCAGCGTGCTCGGCCAGCAGGCGCAAGTCGTCAACCAGCAATTGCTCTTCGCCGAGGGCATCGGCCTGGACGTTGCTGCATACCAGCACCAGGTCGGTGCCCAGTTCCTGCATCAGGTCGAACTTGCGCTCGGCGCGGTCGAGGTTTTTCTGCAGGCGGTCGCGGCGGCAGCCCTCGAAATCGCGGAACGGCTGGAACAGGGTGATGGCAATACCCAGGTCGGCGCACATCTGCCGTACCTGGCGCGGGCTGCCGGCGTAATAGAGCAGGTCGTTTTCGAAGATCTCGACGCCGTCAAAACCGGCGGCGGCGATGGCTTCGAGCTTTTCCGGCAGGGTGCCGCTCAAGGACACGGTAGCGATCGAACGCTGCATGGCGGGAGTTCCTTGTTGTTAGAGGGTTGAGGCCAGGGCTGCCTGTACCGGCCCAATCGCCGGCAAGCCAGCTCACACAGGATTGGCGCATACCTTGTGGGAGCTGCTTGTCGGCGTTAGGGCCAGACCTGGAAAATCAGGACCACAGTTCCTGGCACGATCGATTATTCGCAGGTAAAGTCATCGCTTCAATCTCTTTGTACGGAATGGTTAGTTTTGCGTTCGATTATCGCACAAAACCGGTTTTAGCGAATTGCCAGCCCACTGGCCCGTGGTCAACATGAACCACAGACGCAGGCACACCGACCCTCGCCTCCTGCCTTGGCGAATCTCCGGCGGAACCTGTGCAAACAACAATAACAACGGAGACAACGATGGCTCACTCCAGCTCTCAAGCCAAGAAAGCGACCGCCAGTGGATGGATAGGCTCGGCACTCGAGTACTACGACTTCTTCATCTACGCCCAGGCCGCTGCGCTGATTTTCCCGCAGATCTTCTTCCCCAACACCGATCCGAAAATGGCCATCATTGCCTCGCTGGCCACCTACGGCGTGGGTTACCTGGCGCGCCCGGTCGGCGCCTTCGTGCTGGGCCACTGGGGTGACACCCGCGGCCGCAAGAACGTACTGCTGCTGTGCATGTTCCTGATGGGCCTGTCGACCATGGCCGTGGGCCTGCTGCCCACCTACCACGACATCGGCCTGCTCGCCCCGGCCTTGCTGGTGGTGCTGCGCCTGATCCAGGGCTTTGCCGTGGCCGGGGAAATCTCCGGAGCCAGTTCGATGATCATGGAGCATGCGCCATTCGGTCGACGGGGCTACTACGCCAGCTTCACCCTGCAAGGCGTGCAGGCTGGCCAGGTGCTGGCGGCGGCAGTGTTCCTGCCACTGGCCTACTTCATGCCGAGCGAAGCCTTCAACGACTGGGGCTGGCGCATTCCATTCCTGATGAGCGCCATCGTGCTGATCGCCGGCTTCATCATTCGCAAGGAAGTGCACGAAACCCCGGCGTTCGTGAAGGAAGAGAAACAGGACAAAGTCGCCAAGTCGCCGATCAGCGAGGCCTTCCGCCACAGCTGGAAGCACATGGTGCTGGTGATGTTCATGGCCTTGATGAACGTGATCCCGGTGGTCGCCACCATCTTCGGTGCGGCCTACGCGGTGCAGCCAGCCTATGGCATCGGCTTCGACAAGAGCGTGTACCTGTGGATTCCGGTAGTCGGCAACATCGTCGCGGTGCTGGTGATTCCATTTGTCGGCAACCTGTCCGACAAGATCGGCCGTCGCCCGACCATGATCGCCGGTTGCCTCGGCTCGGGCCTGCTGGCTTTCGTCTACCTGTATGCGATCAGCATTCAGAACGTACCGCTGGCGTTCGCCTCGTCGATCGTGATGTGGGGCATGGTTTACCAGGGTTACAACGCGGTGTTCCCAAGCTTCTACCCAGAGCTGTTCCACACCCGCTACCGTGTTTCGGCCATGGCCATCGCGCAGAACATCGGCACCATGCTGACCGCCATGCTGCCGGCGCTGTTCGCCCTGGTAGCCCCGCCTGGTTCGGACAACATCCCGCTGGTGGTCGGTGGCCTGGCGTTCTTCATCACCTGCGTGTGTGCCCTGGCAGCGTACATCGCCCCGGAAACCCATCGCCTGGCGATGGAAGACCTTGGCAACCCCGATGCCAAGCCGATGGACAAGACCGCGTATGAGGCTAGCCGTAAAGGGAGCTTTCAGGCAGTGAGCCACTGACAGATTGCAGGGGGCTGCTCTGCAGCCCATTCGCGGGCATGCCCGCTCCCACAGGGTCGCATCAAGCCTGAGGCCGATGCAGTCCCTGTGGGAGCGGGCTTGCCCGCGAATGGGCCGCAACGCGGCCCCGGCAGTTTCAGCCCTTGACCACTTCCTGCAGGCGCGCCCAGAGCTGTTCGACATGCTCTCGCTCGGTCGGCAATGCGCCAATCGACACCCGCACCATCCACCGCCCATCCAGCGTCGCCGGCGTCACATAGGCATCCCCGGACGCGTTCAGCCGCTCGGCCCAGCCCTTGGTATGCGCATCCAGCGCCTCCCCTTCCAGCCCCGCAGGCCGATGGCGAATGCACAACGTCTGCAACTGCACCGGCGCCAGCACCTCCCACTCCGCCGCCGCGCCGATTTGCCCGGCCAGCCACTGGGCATTGTCCAGGTCACGCCGCAGCCGTGCCTGCAACGCCTCGACCCCCTCGCTGCGCAGCATGAACCAAAGCTTCAACGCGCGGAACCGGCGGCCCAGCGGGATACCCCAGTCACGCAGGTTCTTCACCTCGCCATCCACCGCCGACTGCAGGTAGCTGGGGTTGGTGCTCATCACCCGGATCAGGTGCTGCGGGTCGCGCACGTAGTAGATCGAGCAATCGAAGGCCACACCCAGCCACTTGTGCGCGTTGACCACCAGCGAATCGGCCAGCTCGATGCCGTCCCACATCCAGCGGCATTCCGGCAGGATCATCGCCGAGCCGGCCATGGCCGAGTCCACGTGCAGCCACAGGCCATGGGCCTGGGCGATCTCGCCGATCGGCCGCAGCGGGTCGAGGGCCGTGGTAGCGGTGGTGCCGGTGGTCGCGACCACGGCGCAGGGCTGGTTGCCAGCGGCCAGGTCCTGCTCGATCGCCGCCTGCAGTGCTTCCGGGCGCAGGGCATAGCGTTCGTCGGTCGGGATCAGGCGGATGTTGTCGCGGCCAAAACCGGCCAGCAATGCGGCCTTGTCCACCGAGCTGTGGGCATGGGCGCTGACATAGACGATCAGCGGCCTGGCCTGGGCTTGCAGGCCGCCGCGTACCAGTGCGTAGTCGCTGGCGCGTTCCCGCGCGCAGATCAGCGCCACCAGGGTGCTGGTGGATGCGGTGTCCTGGATCACCCCGCTCCATTGGTCAGACAGGCCGAGCAGCTGACGCAGCCAGTCGAGGGTGGTTTCCTCCAGCTCGCTCAGGGCCGGGCTGGACTGCCACGACAAGCCCAGCACGCCCAGGCCAGTGCTGAGGAAGTCACCGAGGACCGACGACAGAGTGCCGTTGGAAGGGAAGTAGCCGTAGAAGTCCGGGTGCTGCCAATGGGACAGGCCGGGCATGACCAACTGGTTGACGTCGTCGAGGATCGCTGCGAAAGGTTCGCCTTGCCGGGGGGCCTGAGCGGGCAAGGCGGCCTTGAGATAGCCGGGCTCGACCTGGGCCATGACCGGACGCTCGCCGACGGACTGGCGGTAGTCGGCGATCAGGTCGATCAGTTGGTGGCCGTACTGGCGGAATTGTTCGGGGGTCACCTGGGGTCTCCTGTGGGTTTTTCGCTGCCTGTGCTGGCCTCTTCGCGGGCACGCCCGCTCCCACCGGTATTGCACCAGGCTTGAGAGCGATGCAGTACCTGTGGGAGCGGGCGTGCCCGCGAAGAGGCCGCTACAGGCAACACAATGCCCCAGTCTAGGCACCTATCCCGAAGTGAATAACCTCACCTCGCGCATACCTGCTATGGCAAACCCGCATGCCCGCCCTGCACACCGAACTGCGACTGGCGCCACAACTCGAACACCCGGTTGCGCAACCAGCGGTGTTCGGCCGAGGCCTGCAGGCGCTGGTGCCACACCACCCAGTAGCGCTGGCTGTGGTCGATGAAGCCCAGCGGCCGCCAGGCCAGGTCATGCAGGCGGCACAGCTGCCGGGCGATGTGCTCGGGCACGGTGGCCAGCGCCTGGCTGTTGGCGATCACCTGCACGGTGGCGGAGAAGAACGGCACTTCCAGGCTGACCCGCCGTTGCAGGCCCTGGGCGCGCAAGTGGCGGTCGATGAAGCTGTCCTTGTCGCCTCCACCGGAAATACGCACATGCTTGTGCGCCAGGTAGTCGGCCTGGCTGAGCGCGCCGCGGGCGGCCAGCGGGTGGTCGTGGCGCATCAGGCACACCGCGCGGTCCTCGCCCAACAGCCGCCCGTGCAGGTTGGGTGGCGACTCGTCGAACAAGGTGGTGGCCAGGTCGATCTCGCCGCTGGCCAGCAAGGCGTACTGGCCGGCCTGCCAGGTGCGGTACTCCAGCGATACACCCGGCGCTTCGCGCTCCAGCGCCGCCACCAGCAGCGGCAGCATGTGCTCGGCCACGTAGTCCGAAGCGGCCAGGCAGAAACGCCGCTCGCAGCGCGCCGGGTCGAACACCGCGGGCTGGCGCAGGGCGTGCAGCTCTTCGAGAACCTGGCGCAGGGGTTCGACCAGAGCTTCGGCGTGTTCGCTGAGCACGTAACCACGGCCCTGGCGTACCAGCAAGGGGTCATCGAAGGCTTCGCGCAGATGGACCAGCTGGCGGCTGAGGGCGGACTGGCTGACGCCCAGGCGCTCGGCGGCGTGGCTGAGGTTCTTCAGCTGCAGCAGGTGGTCGAGGGTGCGCAGGTGGGCGAGGCTGAGGGAGGCGAAAGCGGGGTTCATACAGGCTCCCTTCCAGGGGATCGACCGGCCCAATCGCCGGCAAGCCAGCTCCCACAGGGTCACCACAACCATCGGGGCTTGTGCTTTACCTGTGGGAGCTGGCTTGCCGGCGATTGGGCCGCAAAGCGGCCCCAGAGAAGCAGATCAGTCAGTCAGACCAACATAAACGTTCTGCACGTCATCGTTCTCGTCGATAGCTTCGAGGAACGCTTCCACCTCGGCCAGCGCCTCGGCACTCAGGGTTGCCGCGCTCACCGGGTTCTTCGGGGTGTAGCCGATCTTAGCCGAGGTCACGGTGAAGCCATGGTCCGGCAGGGCCTTCTGCACCGCGTCCAGGTCGGTGGTGTCGGTGATGAACAGGGTCGAACCCTCTTCGTCGCCGTCTTCAAAGTCCTGGGCACCGGCTTCGATGGCCGCCATTTCCGGGTCGGCGTCGCCGCTCGGGGTGGCTTCGATCAGGCCGACGTGGTTGAAATCCCAGGCCACCGAACCGCTGGCACCCAGCTGGCCCTTGCGGAACAGCACGCGGATTTGCGCGACGGTGCGGTTGACGTTGTCGGTCAGGCACTCGACGATCAGCGGTACCTGGTGCGGGGCGAAACCTTCGTAGCTTACCGCCGAGTACTGCACGGCATCGCCGTCCAGGCCCGCGCCCTTGCGGATTGCGCGTTCCAGGGTCTCGCGGGTCATCGAGGCCTTCTTGGCCTGCTCGATGGCCAGGCGCAGGCGTGGGTTCATGTCCGGGTCGGCGCCGGACTTGGCGGCGATCTGGATCTCTTTGGACAGCTTGCCCATGATCTTGCCTTTGGCGTTGGCCGCGGCTTCTTTATGTTTGGCTTTCCACTGTGCGCCCATGTCGACTCTCTTGTTTCAGCGGCCGGTTCAGGAAGCGACCGGCCAAAAGTGGGTGCAGTTTATACGCCCTCCGGCCTGTGTTCGACAAGAAATCTCATCAGCCTTTATCGGCCTTGCCCGCCGCCGCGGCAAACCGCGCCAGGTGCACATCCAGCCTGCGCGGCCGCAGCCCACGGTCCTCGGCCCGCTCCTTGCGGCGGATGGCATTGCGCACCATCAGCGAGCCCAGGTAGCGGATCGGCTCGGGCGGGAACAGCCCCAGCGGCCCCTTGACCAGCGGCGAACGGGTCCATGGGTTGTCCAGCCCCAGTGCCAGCGACGACAGAATCTGCCCGCCCATGTGGCACGGTCCGACGCCGCTGCCGGAGTAACCAAAGCCGTAGAACACGTTGCCCTGCCCGTCCAGCCGGCCAAAGAACGGCAAACCGGTCACCGAGCGGTCGGACGGCCCGTTCCAGCTGGCCGCCAGCGGCACCTCGGCCAGCGCCGGGAAAAACCCGCCCAGGCTTTCACGCAGCAGCGGCCGGTACGGCGACGGCTGGTCGAACACCGGCAGCATGCGCCCGCCATAGGCGAAGGTATTGCCGCCCTTGCCGAGCATCAGCCGACCATCGGAGGTGTTGTGGTAGTAATGCACGAATATCCGTGAATCGAGCACGCTGATGCCGCTGTCCAGGCCAATCTGGTGCAACAGCTCGGGGCAAGGTTCGGTGATCACCATGTCGCTGGAAACAATCGCCACGCTGCGCTCGAACTGTGGGAAAGCCCGCGCCATCCAGGCATTCAGGCCCAATACCACGCGGTCGGCGCGCACCGTGCCATGGGCCGTGCGCACCTGCACCGGGGCGCCGTGCTCCAGGCCGGTCATGGCGGTGCCTTCATGGATGCGCACGCCGCGCTGCAAGGCCACCCGGCGCAGGCCGCGCACCAGCTTGCCCGGCTGCACCGTGGCCGCGGCCGGCGAGAACCAGCCTTCCAGGTGCCGCGCCGAACCCGCCAGGCGCTGCACCTGCTGCAGCGGCAGGCGGCGAAACGAATTGATCCCCTTTTGCTCCAGCGCAGCGACCACCGCGTCGGTGGCGCCGACCTGCGCGGCGTTGGTGGCGGTGTACAGCGTGCCGTCCAGGCGATAGTCGCAGTCGATGCCATTGGCCGCGCAGAACGCGCCGATCTCACCGATGCTGCGCTCCGACTCACGCACCAGGCGCACCGCCTCGGCCACCCCGAACAGCCGCTCGAGGGTGAAGTACTTGGCCGACCAGGACAACGCACAGCCACCATTGCGGCCACTGGCACCGGCACCGCAGATATCGGCCTCGATCAGCACGATATCCAGGGCCGGCACAGCTTCCTTGAGCATCAGCGCGGTCCACAGGCCGGTATAGCCGCCGCCGACGATGCACACATCGCAACGGGCATCGCCTTGCAGCGGTGGGCACACCGCCTCTTGCGCCGAATCCAGGGCCTGTTGCAGCCAGAAGGGTCTCATTCGCTCGCTTTCCTTTCAGGTACGCAGTGGCTTGATTGCCATGCTGGTATTCGGTGCCACATCAGTGCTTTGCGCAGCGCTGGCCGGGCGGCTGTTCCAGTGCGGCAGCAGCACCAGCGCCGAGAACAGCGCGCAGCCGGCGAACACGATGAACACCGTGACACCATCGAAGTACCCCGGCAGCAGCCCGCCCAGCACCGCCCCCACCGAGCCACAGCCGTTGACGAAGCCTGCTGCGGTGGCGCCGGCCTTGGCAGTGCCGAAGTCGATGGCCGCAGCGCCGCTGATCATCGAGTCCGGCCCGTACAGGGTCAGGCCCATGACGAACAGCAGGGCCACCACCAGGATCACGCTGCCGGTGTGCATGGCCGCCATGAACGCCGCCAACGCCACGGTCAGCAACACCAGGCTGATGACACAGGCCGGCATGCGCCGGGCGCCGAACAGCTTGTCGGAGGCCAGGCCGATGATGATCGGGCCGAGCAGTCCGGCCAGTTCGAAGGCTGTCGGGATGATCGCTGCCCCCACCTTGCCCACCGAGGGCATCTGCTCGAAGACGATCACCGGCCCCCACAGCAGGATGGCGTAGCGCGCCGGCTTCAACAGGAAGTACGCCAGCCCCAGGGTCAGCACCGTGCGGTTGCGCATGATCTCCTTCAGCGGCGCCCACACGCTGCACAGGTTGCCGGCCGGGGCCATGCTCTGCGGCTCGGGCTCCACCGCTGGCAGGCCGACGTCTTCAGGCTTGTTGCGCTGCAGGAAGAAGAACAGCACCGCCACCAGCGCCACCACCGCGGCACTGGAGAAGAACGCCGCGTGCCAGGTACCGACCAGGGTATAGGCCCACCAGCCGGCGAACGGCGAGGCCACCAGGCCGCCGAAGGCATAGCAGGAGCTCCACAGGCCCAGCACCCGCCCACGCTGCGACGCCGGGAAGAAGCTGCCGATGTTCTTGCACAACCCGGCCCAGCCGGTGGATTGCGCCAGGCCCTGCACCAGCATGCAGGTGGCGAAGATCGGGAAGGTGGCGTAACTGCCCATCACCACCGCCGCAGCAGCAGAAATCAGCAGGCCGCCGAGCACCACCACGCGTGGGCCAAAGCGGTCGGCAAGCATGCCCCAGGTGAACTGGCCCACGGCGTAGGCGGCCAGGTAGATGGCGTCGAGGTTGGCCATGGCGGCCTTGTCAAGCATGAAGTTGGGGTCTTCACCGATGCCCAGCTTGGCCACCGAGAAGGCCTTGCGGGTGAAGTAGAAGGCGGCGTAGGCCAGCCAGGTAATGGCGAAAATCTGGATACGCCAGCGTTTGAACGCGGCTAGGGATTGGTTCATGTAAGTCTGACCTCTTGCTTGAGTGTGCCGGCAGAATGTGAAGAAACGCCTGTCTTGTTCTTGTGTTACGCACAGCGATGACGAGGCTGTCATCGGGTCAGATGGCGCCGTGTGGGTGCCATGGCCCTGGCGGCACTTGTGGTACCAGCGTCGGGCTGACATGCATGGAAACAGTTGCGCTAAGATAAATAAAATCGATTTATCGTATTTCACACATAAGCCCAGCTTGTTACTGAGGTCGTCATGTCGGTTTCCCACGCACAACTCAAGGCCTTCCATGCCGTGGCCGTTCACGGCAGCTTTACCCGCGCCGCCGAAAAGCTGTTTCTTACCCAGCCTGCGGTGTCGGACCAGGTGCGCAAACTGGAGGAGCGCTTCGGCGTCTTGCTGTTCCACCGCAACAAGCGTTCGGTGCAGCTCACCGACCTCGGCGAGCGCCTGCTGGGCATCAGCCAGCGCCTGTTCGCCTGCGAGGCTGAGGCCCATGAACTGCTGCAGGATTCGCGTGCGCTGCACACCGGCAGCCTGGTGCTGGCGGTGGATGCGCCGGTGCACGTGCTGCCGCAGATCGCCCGCTTCTGCCAGCGCTACCCGGGCATCCAGGTGAAGATCGAGACCGGCAACACCGACGAGTCGCTGGCCCGGCTGTTCAGCTACCAGGCCGACCTGGCCCTGCTGGGGCGGGACGTCGACGATGAGCGGCTGCACTGCCTGCCGCTGCGCCGCGACCCGATGGTGGCGTTCGTATCCCACCAGCACCCATGGGCCAGCCGCGGCGCGATCAGCCTGGCGGACCTGGACGATACGCCGCTGGTGCTGCGCGAGCCCGGGTCGGTGACGCGGCAGACGCTGGAAGAAGAAATGCAACGGGCCGGGCTGCGGATTCGCCCGGCGATCCAGGTGGAAGGCCGGGAAGCGGCGCGGGAAGCGGTGGTGGTGGGGATTGGTGTGGGGGTGGTGTCGGCGGCGGAGTTTGGTGCGGATGCGCGGGTGTGCGCCTTGCCGATCGTCGATTGCCAGCGGCACCTGACCGAGACACTGGTGTGCCTGAGTGAGCAGCGCACGCGGCGGGTGGTGGCAACCTTCCTGCAGATGGTGGAGGAAGGGTTGTAAGCCTGTGCCGGCCTCTTCGCGGGCTCGCCCGCTCCCACAGGATCACCACAGGTTTTGAATGCTGTGCAGTGCCTGTGGGAGCGGGCAAGCCCGCGAAGAGGCCGGTACAGGCAACCCAACTATGCTGGGATAACCTCAACCCTCGGCACACACCCCATGCTCTACCGCCTTGCCGCCGACAGCCTGGTCCTGCTGCACCTGCTCTTCATCCTGCTGGTGCTGTTCGGCGGCCTGCTGGTACTGCGCTGGCGCCCTGCCCTGCTGCTGCACCTGCCGGCGCTGGCCTGGGGCCTGGCGGTGGAATGCCTGCACCTGGGCTGCCCGCTGACCACCTGGGAAAACCGCATGCGCAGCGCGGCTGGTGACGCGGGCTATCAGGGCGGCTTCGTCGAGCACTACATCTGGCCGTTGATCTACCCCGCCGGGCTGACACCGCACATCCAGCTGCTGCTAGGCACTTTGGTGCTGCTGCTCAACCTCGGCATCTACAGCTACGTGGCCTGGCGCTGGCGCCGCCCTAGCGGGTAGCGATCACGAACAGCCGCGGGAACGGCAACAGCACCTTGCCATCGGTGGCCGGCGGGTAGTCGCGCTGCATCGCCTGCAGGTACATCTGCAGGAAATCCGCCTGCTCCTGCTCCTCCAACCGCCCCAAGTACGGACGCAAGGCCGAACCCTTGAACCATTCCACCACGGCTTCGGCGCCACCGGCCAAGGGGTGATGATAGGTGGTACGCCACACATCCACCCGCGCACACAGTGGGCTGAGCAGGTCGTAGTAGAACGCCGCGCTGTGCCGTGGCGGCAGCTGGAAATCAGCGAACTTCGCCGCCCAGGGGCCCTGGCTGGCGATTTCGCGCAGCTGCCGGTGGGCCGGCTCGTCGAGGTTGTCCGGGGTCTGCACGGCCAGGCTGGCACCTTCGCTCAGCTGGCGCACCAGGTGCGGGTACAGCGAGGCGTGGTCGGGCACCCACTGTAACGAGGCATTGGCCAGGATCAGGTCCTGCGGCTCGGGAGCGGACCAGCCGGCAATGTCACCGACTACAGTGCGCACCCGGGGGATGCACATCCGTTTGCGCTCGCGGGCCTTTTCGATCATGTCCGGGTCACTGTCCAGGGCCGTCACCTGGGCATCCGGGTAACGTTGCAGCAGCACCTCGGTGGAATTGCCAGGGCCACAGCCCAGGTCGGTGGCGTGGCGTACCGGGCGTGGTGGCACAGCGGCGAGCAGATCGCGCACGGCGCGGGTACGCTCGTCTTCGAACAGCGAGTACTGGGTGGCGGACCAGGCCATGTGAAGCTCCTCTGGGCGGGCAATGTGTTCAGCATATGCCATCTGTCGGCTTTGAGGGCCCTATCGCCGGCAAGCCAGCTCCCACAGGGAACGCAGCGATCTCAAGCCATGCGCAATACCTGGACTGCCCCCAAGAAGTTGG